>CANGZP010000084.1 GCA_947458475.1 Cyclobacteriaceae bacterium
AGAGCTACGAAAAGTACGGCACTTCCCCCGCGCAGCAGCTGCTCGTGGCTGCCTACGATTTATTTTCTGAGTCGCGGGTGGGGTAAGAGAGAAACAAAAAAAGCCCTTTCAGAATATCGAAAGGGCTTTTTTGCAGAGGAGGAGGGATTCGAACCCCCGGTACCTCACGGTACAACGGTTTTCAAGACCGCCGCGATCGACCACTCTGCCACTCCTCTAAATCGTGTCGATTGGTCATCGAGTCTGCAAAAATAGGGGGTTTAACTAGTTATGCCAACATCTTTCCTTCTTTTTATCGTAAGTACTTGATTTTTTTGACCTTAAATTTTAATAAAGCTCGATTTGCTTACTGCAGGGCCAATCTTTCCTGCAGCTAGGGAAAAGAGAGATTCCAAATTACCTACTTACTTTCCGGATGGCTTGCCCAACATTTTCTTCAAGTTGTCCCGATGCCGCTGCTTCTCTTCTGCCAGGTCAAAACTCACATTTACTTCAAAGCAAACCAGCACAATTACGGAGGTGAGGTAGAGCCACAGCATCAAGGCAATGATCGTACCGATGGATCCATAAAGCTTGTTGTAGCTCGCAAAGTTTTCCAAATAGAAAATAAATCCATAAAACGACACCGTAATCAATAGCCCGGCGAGTTTTGCCCCTGTAGAGAAAAAATGCCACTTGTCGTGGATCGCCGGGGCAAACCGGAAGATAAAGGCTGAGGTCAGGTAAAATACGGCGAGAAGTATAAAAAACTTTAGGGTATTGAACAGGAAGATGACAAATGCATTTGAAAATAGGTGCGTATCCTTCAATTCTGTAATCCAGTAGCTGCCTACTATCATGACGGAGCTCGCAGCCAATACGGTCACTACCAAGACCAGCACAATGGCGATCGCAATGCCTCTGCTGCTACCCCAACTTCGATTTTCCTTGGTTTTATACACCGCATTAAACGAATTCATCATCGACACCACTCCCTGCGTGGAGGCAAAGAGAGCAAAGAAAAAACCCAGGGAAAGCAAACTTTGTCTCGGCTTGGAAACGATATCAAGCAAGGTAGTTTCGATGGTTTGATACACATCTACCGGCATGATTCCCTGCACGAAAGAAAGGATATTGGCAGTCGTGACCATCGGAAAAAAGTCCTGCAGGTAGGGAACGAGGTTGAGTAAAAACAAAAGAAGCGGGAACAAGGCAATCGTATAGCTGAACGCCATGGATCCCGCACGCTCATTGATGTCGTCTTTTTTGAGCTGCTGAATAAAAATACGGAGCACATCGTACAGGTTTTTGCTCTTGCTGCCGAAGTGAATCTTCTTCAGTGCTCGGGCTTTGAGCTGCAGCCGGATTCTCCATTTCAATATTCTTTCCTTGAGCTCCACTAGTGCATGCTTAGTTAAAATAAGGGTTCATCAGCTCCATCAAACTTTTTGGAGGACGGGTAGGTTGGTGGTTTTCCTTTTTAATAAATGCCAAGGTAGTCCATCCACTCGCGATTTGCTCCCCCGCCTCGTTGCTTACCTGGTACTCAAATCGGATTTTCACGTTGGGAAGCTCTGGAATCACCGTATGGACGGTGAGTAAGTCATCGTACTTGCCGGGCTTGAGGTAGGTAATGTGGCTTTCTAATACCGGCATCAGAATGCCGCTATCTTCCATCTCTCGGTAGGAAAATCCCACCGCCCGCAAGGCCTCAACCCGTGCCACTTCAAAATACATCGCGTAATTGCCGTAATAGACAAAGCCCATCTGATCTGTTTCAGCGTAGCGAACCCGAATTTGTGTTTTGGCTTGAAACATATCAGTAGATGTTGGCAGCATTCAGCGCTCGCTGGTAGCGTCTGGCATTGTTGAGGTGCTCGTCGTAGCCTACGGCAAAGGAATGGTAGCCTGAAAAATCCTCCTTGGCACAGAAATAAAGATAGCTATGCTTCTCGTAATTCAATACCGCATCCAAGGAATTGATATCCGGTAGGTTGATCGGTCCAGGAGGAAGTCCCGCATATTTGTAGGTATTGTAGGGGCTGTCAATTGCCATTTGTTTGCCAGTGAGGCGCTTGATGCTAAAGTCCCCAGCTGCAAACACCAAGGTGGGATCTGCCTGCAAGGGCATGCCTATGCGAAGTCGGTTGAGGTAGACGCCAGCGATTTTGGGGCGCTCATCTGATTTTTGACTTTCTGCCTGCACAATAGAAGCCAAGGTGCTGACTTCCTGTTGGCTAAGTCCCAAATCCTGTGCTTTCTGCTTTCTGGCATCTGTCCAAAAGATTTGGTACTCCTTGTGCATTCGTTCAAAGAGTTCCTCCGCACTAGTGTCCCACCAAAACTCGTAAGTATTGGGAATGAATAGGCTCATGACGGTTTCCTCTTCAACCCCATACTTGCGGATGTAGACGGAATCTTTAAGGAGTTCAAGAAACTGTTCCTTGCTTACTTCAAGATTGGCACTGATTTTTTCAGCCAAGTCTTCTTTTGTGCGGATGGTGTTGAAGGTAACTCGGACGGGGGTTTGTTGCCCAGATCGCAGCATGCGCACGAGTTGAAGGTTACTCATTTTGGGTTCAATGGTGTACAATCCCGGTTTGACCGCCTCTTGGTAGCCTAGGATTTTGGCAACAAAGCCAAAGCTTACCGCATCATTGATCACCTTCTCCTCGTAAAGTTGGTCCACCACATTTTTGTACACGGAGTTGGAGGGGATCTTGAGCAGGTAGGGTTTGTCTGATTCAACCAGGGTGTTGGCACTGAAAAAGACCTGATAGAAATAAAAAGTGAGGGATATGCCCAGTACTGATCCTGCGATCAGGAAGACGAGCATCAATTTTTTGCGTTTTTCGAGTAGCATAGGAGCAAAAATAGAAAATAATGATTATCCGCAATCATGGCATTAGCTCAGCATGCTTAATTAAAACTGCGGATAATCGTTGACAGACCATGGGCCACGGCCCACAGGCAGTTCACAGCTCATCGAATTGAGCCTCAAACTTTTTTCTCTAGTCAGTGGTGAAAAAGTGGATATTCAGATAGACAATTATTTTTAGTCGATAACGCTCGAAACGCTGGGAGCGCATTGCTTCACAGTCAAAATTCTAGGAAAGGAGAGGGATGGGGAGTGAATTTTTCCCTAATTTAATTCGCGTACCTTTCCCCATTCGTTTTTTGCTGTGAAAATCATCCCCGTATCCTGTCTTGTTCTGTTGCATCAAGGGAAAGTGTTGGCCGTCCAGCGCTCCAAGGCCATGGATTTGCCCGGATTGTGGGAGTTTCCTGGCGGGAAAGTGGAGCCCGAAGAAAGTCCTGCCACTTGCTTGATTCGAGAGATTTGGGAGGAGTTGTCCATTGGGATTCAGATTTGTAAGCCCCTAACTCCGGTGCTGCATGCCTATCCAACCAAGACGATCCAGCTCATTCCTTTTCTTGCCAACTGGGAATCGGGAACTTTGCAGCTCACCGAACATGCACAAAGTCTGTGGTTGTCGCCGCAAGACCTCCTATCTTTGGATTGGGCACCGGCAGACCTTCCAATTGTCAAGGAATTGCAGGAGAACTGGGATTATTTCTTGGGACTAACCTAAAAATCATGACGGAATACATCCGATTGTACGAAGAAAATCCAGATCCCAAGCGGATCAAGCAGGTGGTAGACGTCCTTCTTAATGGGGGTGTCCTCATTTATCCTACAGACACGGTCTATGCCTTGGGTTGCGACATCACCCAAGCGCGTGCGGTCGAAAAAATCTGTAGAATCAAGGGTATCAACCCCAAAAAGCATAACTTTTCGATTGTCTGCGCAGACCTCAGTCACTTGGCCAATTATACCCGTGTGATTTCCAAACCCGTATTCAAAATGATGAAAAAAGGGCTTCCAGGACCATTTACCTTTATTTTAGAAGCGAATACTCAGGTACCCAAACTGCTCCACAGTCAGAAAAAAACGGTGGGAATCCGGGTGCCCAATCATGGCGTACCTCGTGCGATTGTGGAGGCTTTGGGACATCCAATTTTATCCTCTTCCTTGCCCCAGGGAGACGAAGATGCTTCGGAGTACAGCACAGATCCGGAGCTGATTTTTGAAAAATACCAGCACGAGGTAGACTTGGTGATTGATGGGGGCTATGGGGGATTGATCCCCTCTACGGTATTGGATTGCACAGGAGATGAGGTGGTCTGTCTGCGGGAAGGGCTGGGAGATTTTCAAGGCTTGCTCTAGGAGCAAGTTCCTCTCGGCTCCAATTAACTGGTCCAGCGACTTACAAACTCTGAAAACTGTTCTTTGTACAAGTCACCGACTGCAATTTGTTGGGTGCCAACATGGATGACATTTTTTGAAATGGAATCAATGTGATCCAATGATACGATAAAGGAGCGATGCACCCGCATAAATCGGTCTTTTGAGAGTAGCTCTTCCATATTTTTCATGGAAGTAAGCGAGAGCAAAGGATGATTTTTTGAGGTCAAATGCACCTTTACATAGTCCTTGTAGGCTTCAATATGGGTGATCTCTTTGAGCACTACCTTGACCAGCTGGTACTCTACTTTCAAAAAAATGTAGTCTGCCGTTGTGGTCGGGGTACTAGGTAAGCTGGGCTGGGTCAAGTTGCCGATCCTTCCAAAATACTGGTAAGCTTTGGTGGCAGCGGTCAAAAAATCTTCGTAGCTGTAGGGTTTGAGCAGGTAGTCCAAGGCCTCCACCTTGTATCCTTCCAACGCAAATTGATGGTAGGCTGTACAGAAAATCACTCGGGTAGTTCTAGAATCCTTTTTGCCATCCAGGATTCGCGCCAGTTCCATGCCCGAAAGATCAGGCATCTGTATGTCCATGAAGATCAAATTAACCTCCTGCTGATTGATGTAGCTTAAGGCCTCAATGGCATTGGAAAACCTGCCTTGAAGAGACAAAAAGGGAGTTTGCTCGATAAATTTGGTGAGCAAGTCAAGCGCCAAAGGCTCGTCATCGATGGCTACGCACGAAATCTTCATGCCAGATTGATAGTCAGCTGTACCCCATACTGCCCTGTAGCTTCATCCACGCCTAGTTTCAGCCGATGTTTATCCGGATAGAGCAAGGCTAGGCGCCTTTGTGTATTGACGAGGCCAATTCCATTTTCCTGGGCCTCAGGGCTTTCTGGAGGAACTGGGAAAATGCCATTTTTCGTTTCAAAAAATACGGTATCGCCCATCACTTCCAGGCTGATGCTGATTTCAGTGTCTTCCTGGGAGCTGATCCCGTGCTTGAAACAGTTTTCTAGAAAGGGGAGAAAAAGCATGGGAGCGATCACCAAATCATCCTTGGGATCTTCAAGCTTCACCTGAAGCTTTACCTTTTGGCTGAGCCTCATTTTCATCAACTCGAGGTAGTCTTCGATGAATTTCACCTCTTTGCTGAGCAAGGTTTCATCCTTTTGATTCTCATACAGGACGTAGCGCATCATTCTAGAAAGCTTCAGTAGCGCCTCCTGGGCCTTACCTACATCCAAGGTCGTCAAGGAATAGATGTTGTTCAGCGTATTGAAAAAGAAATGCGGGTTGATCTGGGCCTTGAGGTAGGAGAGCTCGGTATTGATCCGTTGCCGTTCCAATTCCCCTCGAAAAGCCTCATCCTTTTGCCATTTTTCTACCAAGGCCACAGAAGTACTCAGGCCAATTGAAATCACATACAGGAGCATTTGAAATACATCTCCTGGAACCCAGCGTTTGCCGGTGTAGGGTCGGTCTGGATTGAATAGCTCATGCATTTTGATGCCATACTGCGTAAACTGTTCGAAATAAATGATCAATGCATAAAACAGGAGCGCTCCTAGAATGATGACCAAGAGGTAGAGGTAATTTCTTCCTTTAAGTAAAAACCTAGGAACGATGCCCCAGGCATTTAGGTAAAAAACGAGGATTAAAAGCCCTACCAGGTAAATCTGCTTCCACCAGAACTGTATGGGCAGCTCAATTTCCCCCATCCTCCAGGATAAAGGTGAAAGGATCAGCAGGACCACACAAAGCATGATCCAGCCCAAAAGGTGGACCAGAATGGAGAGCTTTCTTTTTCGTGTATTGGGTAGCATCATCTTGATTTACAAAGGTGA
This sequence comes from Cyclobacteriaceae bacterium, assembly GCA_947458475.1. Taxonomy (GTDB): domain Bacteria; phylum Bacteroidota; class Bacteroidia; order Cytophagales; family Cyclobacteriaceae; genus Algoriphagus. The sequence goes on from CANGZP010000084.1 coordinate 6,075, forward strand.
AGCTAAGGCATTTTATTTTTTTCTCTGAATCAAATCTACCAAAACGGCATTCTTGCCCATCAATAGCCAAAATCAAGGCATCAAGCGCAGCTTTTGATCTGCGTAAATTTTAGTCTTCGGTTTTGGGCAATTGGTCGACAGGAAGGTTGTACTGGTCTATCGGATTTGAGTACACCAAACAATAGCTCCACCTTTGAGGTATATAAGGTGACTAAATCGTCACTTTGAAAACTAAACCATGAAAAAAGTACAACTTTTATTTACCTTTTTTCTCTTCCTGTCTGTTCAACTGGCATTTGGCCAGCAGACAGGGGAGAAAAAAGAGCCCGTCCGTATCCTCGGCGTGGCCAAAGATCTTAAAACAGGTAGCCCAGTAGGCTATGCTACTGCAGCGCTTTATAAGGCAGGAACCAGTGCCTCAATTGCAGGGGCTGTGGCCGATGGAAACGGCGTTTTTTACATCACTGGATTTGCAGTGGGAACTTATGAATTGCAGGTGTCCTTTCTAGGCTATGAAACTATCAAGCGTACAGTCAATGTAAATTCGCTCGAATCAGACATTAATCTGGGAGAAATAGCCCTTTCAGATGAAGGGGTTGCTCTTCAGGAAATCACCGTACAGGGTCAACGCGAACTCATCGAGGAGCGTGTCGATCGCACCATTTACAAAGCTGAAAACGACCGCACCACTGCAGGTGGAGATGCGACTGATGTGCTTCGCCGAGTGCCGATGCTCTCTGTAGACTTGGATGGCAATGTATCCATGAGAGGTAGTGCCAATATCCTAGTATTGATTGACAACAGACCTTCCGCCATTGCTGCTTCTTCCATTGCTGATGCCTTGCGTCAGATCCCAGCCGACGAAATCAAAGCAGTAGAAGTGATTACCTCACCCTCTGCACGATTTGATGCAGAAGGTACTTCTGGTGTGATCAATATCGTCACCAAAAAGAATAACCTCCAAGGCATGACCCTAAACATCAATTCTGGTGCTGGTTGGAGAGGATCTAACTTAGGACTGCAAGGATCTGCCAGAAAAGGCAAAATGGGTTTTTCCTTGGGTGGCTTTGGCCGCTCGGGATACAATATCCTAGGAAGCTTCGAAAATAAGCAGGTGACCAACCTGGCCAACGGCAGTGTTTCCACTTCCCAACAGTCGGCAGACACGGAGCGAAGTGAGATTTTTGGTCGCTACAACTTTGGGGTAGATTACGAAATCGACGACAAAAACTTCCTCACAGGTGCAGTCAATTTTGGCATTCGAAACTCTGAAAACTGGCAGTACAATTTTCTCACGCAAAATTCGCTGAATGACGTATTACGTGCGCAGCAAAATCGCGAAACCAACACCTTGGACAACTCCAATTCGGTGGATGTGAGTTTGAACTACACCAAGACGTTTGAAAAGAAAGGCAAGGAATTGAGTTTCCTCACCTTGTACTCCAATAACCTCCGAGATAATTCGTTTACGAACACGCTTTTTGAAGAAAATGATCTGGAAACGATCTTCTCAAGATTGAAAAACGTAAACCCAAGCAAAAACGAAGAGTTTACGGTTCAGGTGGATTATGTCAATCCACTCAATGAAAAGGGGTCCCAGATCATTGAATACGGGGCGAAAAACATTTTGAGAAAGGCATCATCTGATTTCTCTTATTTCTTAGCAGAAGGACCTAACGGGCCATTTGTAGCGCTACCCGATCCTACTTTGAGTAACGAGTTTAGCTACGATCAAAATGTAACTGCAGCCTACTTCTCTTACACCTTCCAAATGCTGAAGAATTACACCTTGAAGCCTGGGTTGCGATACGAGTACACCACGATCAATGCGGATTTTAAAACGGACTTCAAAGCCGAGATTCCTTCCTACGGTACCTTGGTTCCTAGCATCAATGCAAGCAGAAAATTAAAAAATGGGAACATGCTCAAGTTGGCCTACAACCGACGGATTCAGCGTCCTTCCCTTCGTTTTCTGAACCCGAACATTGAAGCCTCCAATCCGCAGCAGCAATCTCAAGGTAACCCTGAGCTAGATCCAGAATTGACGGACAACTATGAGTTGGGCTACAGCACTTTTATCAAAGGGACCACCTTGAATTTTACAGGATTCTATAGAAATACAACTGGTTCTATCCAATCCATCCGCAATGTGCGGGAGGATGGTGTCATCTTTACCACCTTTGAAAATATCGGTCGCGAGCAGGCTGTAGGAACCAACCTCTTTTTCAATGTCAACTTGAACAATAAGTTGTCGCTTAATGGAGGAATGGACCTGGTTTATTCCATGCTAGACAATGGCTTGACAGATCCTAAGTTTGCTGCGCAAAATGAAGGTATGGTGATCAGCGGAAGGATGTTTGGAAATTATACCCTTCCTAGAGACTGGCAAGCACAGCTTTTCACCTTTGCAAGAGGGCGCCAAGTGCAGTTGCAAGGCACTTCCGGAGGCTTTGCGGCTTATGGATTGAACTTCAACAAGCAATTCAAAGAGAAAAGAGGTTCGTTTGGCTTTGGTGCGGAAAACTTCTTGATGAAAGAGTTTGTAATTCGCAACGAAATCGTGACGCCTAGCATCATTCAAAACAGCACGAGTCGAATTCAGAACCTAAACTTTAAGCTGAACTTCAACTACCGTATAGGCAAGATGAGTTTGGATCAACGCCCTAAAAAGCGAAAGTCCATCACCAACGACGACTTGAAAGATGGGGGTGAAGGTGGCCAAGGCGAACAAGGAGGAGCTCCAACGGTTCGAAACCGCTAACCAAGAAGCATGTATACAGAAAAATTTACTAGATAGAGAGTGCATTAATCCCGGGTTTGATGAACCTGGGATTTTTTTTGAAATCGAAGCGCAATAAAAAAACCCAGATCAGTTGACCTGGGTAATTTTTATTGGGATGCAAAAGCAATTAGGCTTTGTACAATACTTTTTGGATGGCTTCTACCGTGCGCTTCACATTTGGGATCGTCACATCAATGTAAGATGGCGCATAACTCAACGGAATATCCATGGAGTTGACACGAATGACAGGAGCGTCTAGGTAGTCAAAAGCATGGCGCTGGAAGTGGTAGGTAAGTTCGGAAGAGATGCCCGCAAGCGGGTTGGCTTCTTCAACGATCACTACTCGATTGGTCTTTTTGAGGGACTCTACGCAAGTGGCGTAGTCGATCGGACGAACAGTTCGTAGGTCAATCACTTCACATTCAACTCCTTGCTTGGCCATTTCTTCAGCGGCCTCTAAGGCTACCTTCATCATCTTGCCAAAGGAAATTACGGTTACATCTGTGCCCTTGCGCTTGATGTCCGCCACGCCGATTGGAAGCAAGTATTCCCCATCAGGGACCATGCCTTTGTCAGAATACATCACCTCAGATTCCATGAAAATCACTGGGTCTGGGTCACGGATAGCTGCTTTTAATAAGCCTTTTGCATCGGAAGGATTGGAAGGAACGATTACTTTTAGTCCAGGAGTATTGGCAAACCAGTTCTCAAAGTTGGAGGAGTGGGTAGCTCCCAATTGGCCTGCATTACCTGTTGGTCCACGAAATACGATTGGCACTGAATAAGCGCCTCCCGACATGGCATACATTTTAGCTGCAGAGTTGATGATCTGATCAATAGCCACCAACGAAAAATTGAAGGTCATGAATTCAATGATCGGCTTCAATCCATTCATGGCTGCACCGACCCCGAGACCAGCAAATCCAAGTTCGGAAATCGGCGTGTCATATACGCGATCCGGACCAAATTCATCCAGCATCCCTTGAGACACTTTGTAAGCACCGTTGTATTCGGCAACTTCTTCACCCATTAAAAAGACGTTTTTGTCTCGTCTCATTTCCTCGGACATCGCCTCTCTCAAGGCTTCCCGAAATTGTAGTTCTCTCATTGCTTAGGGACAAATTTTTGGCTCGTA
>CANGZP010000085.1 GCA_947458475.1 Cyclobacteriaceae bacterium
AATCCCTCCTCCTCTGCAAAAAAGCCCTTTCGATATTCTGAAAGGGCTTTTTTTGTTTCTCTCTTACCCCACCCGCGACTCAGAAAATAAATCGTAGGCAGCCACGAGCAGCTGCTGCGCGGGGGAAGTGCCGTACTTTTCGTAGCTCTGTATCCCTGCTCGATTTTCCACATACACAGGCAGGTATTCCTGCTCCAGGTCATCCCAGAGCACCAAGAGGTATTCGTAGGGGATTTTACTGGCACGTCCACGTTCCAGCCAGGAGTTAAAGCGCCCTTCCTCCAAGGGTTTGGGGTACTCCGAACTGTTAAACACGAGACAGCCCTTTTTTTACTTTTGGGATCACTTCTTCCCCAATCAAAGCGATCGTCTCGCTCAACTGCTGGTGGCTCAAGCCCGCATTGTCTAGCTGGAAGGTAAATCGAGCGATGCCGCCCAAGGAAGCGCTGTGGCGTAGGATTTTCTCCGCCACCTCATCCGAATCCCCTACCAAGTAGGCACCTCTTTTGGAGTTTTGCGCCTCAAAATGCCCTCGCGTGACCGGTGGCCAGCCGCGCTCTCGACCAATACGGGTGAAGGTTTCAGCATAGCCTGGGTAATAGTTTTCTACCGCTTCCTCATGCGTTTGTGCAACATAGCCTAGGGAATGCAAGCCTACTTTTAAGTCTTCTTGGGCAAAACCTGCCTTGTCTCCAGCCTCTCGGTATAGGTCAATCAGTGGACGGAAACGGTGGGTCTCCCCACCAATCACTGCTACCATCAGGGGTAGTCCTAAGGAACCAGCACGCACAAAGGAAGCGGGTGTCCCTCCTACACCCAACCAAATGGGAAGCTTCGGCTGTAGCGGTCTCGGGTAGATCGCTTGCTCCTGCAAGGCAGGTCGAAAACGCCCTCTCCACGTCACCACCTCCTGCTCGTTGAGTTGAAGGAGTAGCTCCAGCTTTTCTGCAAACAAGGAATCGTAATCCTGAAAATTCAATCCGAAAAGTGGAAATGCCTCGGTGAAGGAGCCTCGACCCACGACCAGCTCGGCACGGCCCTGAGAAATAAGGTCTAGGGTTGCAAATTGCTGGAATACCCGCACGGGATCTGCTGCGCTGAGCACGGTGACGGCGCTGCTCAAGCGAATGCGAGTGGTGCGCGATGCAGCTGCCGCCAAAATCACGGAGGTGGCTGAGTCCAAAAACTCTTTGCGGTGGTGTTCTCCAATCGCAAATACGTCCAATCCCTTTTCATCAGCCAGCTGAATGCGGGCAAGCAGTTCTTGCAAGGCATCCTGAGCTGTTCCTACCGGATTGCCTTGTGCATCGGTGACAAAGGCTGCAAAGCTATCTATTCCAATTTCCATGGCGTAAACCTAGGCAGTCTTTGTAAATAAACCGAAGGGATAGACTACAAATTCCAGAGGCAACCCTTGGCTAGCGTAAAGAAAATGGGGTACTTTTAGGAACATGAATCCACAAGTCCTCATCGATATCGTCACGCACCGCATGCCCTTTGGCAAGTACAAGGGAAGACTGCTTTGCGATATCCCCGAGGACTACCTGGTATGGATGAACAAAAAAGGTTTTCCTGCAGGCCACTTGGGCATGTGCTTGAATACCCTGTATGAAATTCGATTGAATGGACTGGAGGAGATCATTCGTGAAGTTAGGTCCCGCTATCCAAACTCCTCCAGAAGCTAAAGTCCAATTCAGTCCAGCATTTAAGGTTTCACGATCCACTCCTCGTGCAAAATCTGAATGGCACGGCGGATCACTCGGATGTACCCCTCCTCTTCCGTCGGATCACAACCGTTGCTGATCACTACAAAGCCGTACTTTTCTGCGGGATTAAAAAATAGCGCAGAGTATAGGCCGTAGGCAGAACCGGTATGCCCAACTAATTCGACTCCAGGAAGCAGCACGTCCGTTTTCCATAGGGCCAAGCCGTAATTTTCATCCGTAGAAAGTGGCGTTTGCATGGCCTTTGCATTGGCGGTGGAAATAATCCGAGTTGTTCCAACTTTGCCATAGTTCATGTGTAGGAGGAGGTATTTGGCAAGGTCTGGCGCAGAGATTTTCATGCCTCCCGTAGGTGAAAAAATAGGCGTACTGTAACCCGGTACGTAAATCTTGAGTTCCTCGCTTTTGGAAACGTAGGCTGCAGGCGATGCAATAAACTTCGCTGAATCCCGCTGGTAGGCGTACAGGGTGGCCAGGCGGCTTTTATCCAGTTGATCTACATCGTAGCCACCATAGAGCCCCAGTGGTTGGAGGATATTTTCTTGGATGTAAGCATCAAAGCGAAGCCCCGAATATTTCTCCAAAATCGCTCCTGCGAGATTGAAATTCAAGTTGCAGTATTCGTATCCCTTTCCTGGAGCGTAGGCATTGTAAGCTCCTTGCCAATTCGCATTCTTCTCTGGATGGAGGGCATCCAGGGTAAAGTAACCCTGCTGATCGTTGATGCTGGAGGTATGGGAAAGGAGCATTCGAAGGGTAATCATGGTATCCGGAAATTTAGGATTCCGTATCTGAAACCCAATCAGGCTGCTTACATCGTCGTCTAGGGAAAGTACTTTTTTCTCGACCAGCTGCAGCAGGGCTGTTGCCGTGAAGGACTTGGAAATGGAGGCAATTCGGAAGAGGTCCGTAGTCTCCAAAGGTTCCTTTCCCTCTTCCTTCCATCCCAAGGCTTGGGTATGCACCACCTTGCCCTCTTTGACTACCGCTACCGACAGTCCCATCACGGGATAATCTTGCATCAATTGGGTCAGGCGCTGGATGCTGGACTCTTGTGCCTGCAGGGGTAGTATGCATACGAGCATACAACCGATAAGGAGCGTGGAGAAGGTTTTCATAAGTAAGTAAAAAGGAGGTGGAATAAAGTGTTTAAGATAAGGAATGGATAGGGTAAGTTATTGCTCTAGTCAGCCAAAAAGAGGTGTGCGCGATTTAAAATAGTTCAATTCACTATTTATTTATTGTTTATCAATAAATATTTACTGATGTTTGTAAAAAATCTTAAAAACATGAATCAACCAATCAATACTTGGAAAGAAAAGTGGGCCAAACAACCCACCTTGATGCTGATTACTGTCATTATCTGGTCGATTTTTATCGGACTGTGCATTCAAGCTGGCACCTTGCTATTTACTTTCGTCTATAGTTTTTTCAAGCCTACGGTAGCTCAAGACCTATATGAGGGATTGAATTTATACCCCTTATTCCTACAAGAGGTTTGGTACTATGGAGGTATAGTCACCCTTATCCTTTCTATTGCCGTTTTGAAGGCACAGCTATTCTACACCATGATTCGGATTTTCCTAAAGATTGACTTGATACATCCCTTCAGTAAGGAAATCGCCAAGCTGATCAGCACACTCAGTTTTATTGCCTTTGAAATAGGCTTTTTTCTTGCGATGGCAAGAGGCTGCGCAGACTGGTTGATCAAGCGTTCATTCCAATTAGAAGGATTGCAATCCTACCTCTCGGGGGCATTTGAATATTTCTTGCTAAGCGCCCTGATTTTTGCCATTGCACAGGTGTTCAAGCGCGGCGTGGAGATCCAAGCTGAAAACGAGTTAACCGTCTGAGCCATGGCGATTGTAGTTAACTTAGACGTAATGATGGCCAAGCGGAAAATGTCCCTCAACGAGTTGTCCGAAAAAGTGGACCTTACGCTGTCCAACCTTTCCATCCTGAAAACGGGAAAAGCCAAGGCCATTCGATTTAGTACCTTGGCTGCACTCTGCAAGGCGCTAGACTGTCAGCCAGGCGACTTATTGGAGTATGTGTAAGAAACCAGGTAGCAGAAAAGAAAGAAAAACCACACCTAGAAAAGAAGGAAGCCTTTGAACAGGTTAACAATAAGCTTGACTTCTAGGAATCACTCAAACCTCATGTGCCTATGTGGTTTTTTTTGCCACATAGGCACATAGAAAAAAAGGAAAGGGTTTAGTTTTGTTTTTTTAAACTTTACTTTTAGAGCCCTTATGTGCCTATGTGCCTCCTATGTGGTTTTTTTTTGCCACATAGGCACTTAGAAAAGAAGGAAGCCTTTGAACAGGTTAACAATAAGCTTGACTTCTAGGAATCACTAAAACCTCATGTGCCTATGTGGTTTTTTTTGCCACATAGACACATAGAAAAAAGGAAAGGGTTTAGTTTTGGTTTTTTTAAACTTGACTCGTAGCCATCAAATAAACCTTATGTGACTATGTGGTTTCTATGTGGTTTAAAAAAAACTGGTTCCTTTTTCAAAAAATCTACTTGAGTGTGTTAATTCGTAACTAAAAGCAAGACCCTATCCATGTCATTCCCAAATCCCCTCGTCGACCAATTTTTAGTGGAAGGCTGCATGCGCTGCTCTCTGGGCGCTACCCCAGCCTGCAAGGTGCTCCTTTGGACAGATATTTTAGAGTTTCTGCGACAACTAATCTTGGAAACGGAACTTCAGGAAGAACGGAAGTGGGGGGTACCGACCTATACAATCAATGGGAAAAACGTGGTGATGTTGGGGGTGTTTAAGGATTCCTGTGTATTGAGTTTTATCAAAGGACAGCTCATCCCCGACCCCAAGGAACTTTTGGCACTACCAGGACCCAATTCCCGAGAAGGCAGAATTCTTCGATTTACCCAAATCAGTCAAGCTACGGGGTTAGAAAATGAAATCCGCCACTTCCTGCAAGAGGCTATCCAGGTGGAGCGATCTGGAAAAAAATCAGAAACCGCTCCCCCTCCACAAGTTTTACTCGACGAACTACTGGAAAAATTCGCGGAGCACCCTGGACTAGAAGCTGCTTTTTTTGCACTAACCCCTGGCCGTCAACGAGGCTACCTCATCCACTTTTCGGGAGGCAAGCAGTCCCCTACCCGACTTAGCCGCATCGAAAAATGTATTCCAAAGATCTTTGCAGGTAAGGGGATGATGGATTAGAACGGATTATTGAAAATCTTCATAATTGTCCACGGTTGGCAGACCACGGTCCACAGCCCATTTAATTGAACTGCAAACCCTAATTCCTTCCCCCACAGATAAAAAAGGGGGATATAAAAATTACTTTTTTCTTTTTGAAGGTTGAGGCAATTTTTAGGTGATTAAGAAATTAGAATTGTTTCCCGAATGGGAAACTATTATTTCAGCTAACCCGTTTAACCCATGAAACTCTAAAAGTTTGAAGTTTAATTCCTTCATGAAAAAGAACCCACTTCAACAATTCTCCCTAGAAGAGATCACCGACAAGTACATCGGCAAAAAAGGAAGCCCAAAACGGGATGCATTTGAAAATGAATTACGATTAGACTTATTGGGCGAAGCCCTTAAACAAACACGAATCAAGCAAAAGCTTACCCAAGCAGAATTGGGAAAGCTTGTTGGAGTTCAAAAATCTCAAATTTCAAAACTTGAAAACAACATTAAAAATGCAAGATTTGAAACAGTGCTTAAGGTTTTTAAAGCACTAAATACCCGAATCACATTTAAGCTGGAGTCGGAAGAAACTTCTAGCTAACTCCCATATTTCTTAGTCTTGCTTTTGTACTAAAGCCACCCATTTTTTCCTTTTTAAACCTAGCCGAAGCCCATTGTAATCTTAGGATTTACCTGCGTTCTTTGTAAACCCAAGATTATCCCTACACACCATGTCCCAAGCCACACTTATCCAGCAAGTCACCCTCGTCAACGAAGGCAAAATTCAAGTTACCGACGTCCTGATTGAAGGGGAACGCATCCAAAAAATCGGTTCCATCCCTGCTCAAGACCAATACCACCTCGTGGACGGTCGTGGCAAGTACTTATTTCCTGGAGTGATCGACGGACAAGTACACTTTCGGGATCCAGGGCTGACCCACAAAGCAGACCTAACTAGCGAAAGCAAGGCAGCCATCGCAGGTGGGGTCACCTCCTTTATCGAAATGCCCAACACCCGACCCAATACGCTGACTTTAGAGCTCTGGGCCGACAAATACGAGCTGGCCTCCACCAAATCGCTGGCCAACTATGGCTTCTTGCTCGGTATTACAGCGGACAACCTGGACGAGGTCATCCAATGGGACACCTCCAAGCACCTAGCCATCACGGACGATGGACTTTATTTTACGGGAAAAGGAAATATCCTTGCCGATCAGCCTGCCATGTTGGAGAAACTTTTTGCTGCGCACAAAGGACTCATCGCCATCCATTCCGAGAAGGAAGAGATCATTGAGAAAAATGAGGAGCTCTACCGCGAAAAATACGGTGAAAATGTGCCCATCGCCTGCCACCCACTGATCCGCAGCGAACAAGCCTGCTACGAGGCTACCGAACGGGCCATTGGCCTTGCCGAAAAGCATGGCGCCAGACTACATATCCTCCACCTCAGCACCGCCAAGGAAACTTCTCTGTTCCGAAACGACATTCCTTTAGCCGATAAAAACATCACCACCGAAGTGTCGGTACACCACCTCTGGTTTACCGACCAAGACTACGAGCGACTAGGTGTACTCATCAAGTGGAATCCTGCCATCAAGAGACAGCAGGATAAGGATGGCTTGCTTGCAGCTCTCCTTGACGACCGCATTGACCTCATCACCACCGACCACGCGCCGCATACCTTGGAGGAAAAGCAAAAGCCTTACTTCCAATCCATGTCTGGCGCCCCCCTGGTGCAGCATTCCCTGAATTGCCTCTTGGAGTTTTACCACCAAGGCAAAATCAGCCTGGAAAAGATCGTGGAAAAAATGTGCCACAACCCAGCGATCCTCTACCGCATCAAGGAACGAGGATACATTCGAGAAGGCTATTTTGCGGACTTGACCCTGGTGGATCTCAACAGCGAGTGGACCGTGAGCAAGGAAAACATCCTGTACAAGTGCGGCTGGTCCCCATTGGAAGGCACGACCTTCCACAGCCAGGTTACCAAGACCTGGGTCAACGGGCACCTGGCCTACGACCAAGGCACATTCCACGAGGAAGTCAAAGGCAAAGCGCTGGAAGTAGCAACGAACTAATCACCCATGTCTGGATTTTTTGAAGGGAGAACCCTAGTCATCGCCAGCATGCACCGCAAGGAAGAAGTCCTGAAGCCACTTCTGGAGCAAGGACTGGGAATCAACATGCAGGTGGCCGATGGGCTCAATACTGACCTGCTAGGCACCTTTTCTGGAGAGGTAGCCCGTCTATCCGATCCTCTGACCACTGCACGCAAAAAATGTGAATTGGCCCTAGATCTCAGCGGCTGCGACCTGGCCCTTGCCAGTGAAGGCTCTTTTGGTCCGCATCCAGCAGCCTTCTTTCTACCTGCCAACGAGGAGTGGCTACTCTTGGTAGACCGAAAAAACAAGCTTGAAATTCATGCCCGCCACCTCAGCCTAGAAACAAATTTTTCGGGGCAAGAATTTCACAACTTGGAGGAACTGGAAGCCTTTGCGAGCAAAGTGGGCTTTCCAAGTCATGGATTGATCCTACGAAAAAGCAAGGAAGAGTTGGACGGGATGCTGAAAGGAATTACAGACCCACAGCAACTGCGGACATCCGCGGTGCATCTCCTAGAAACTGAAGGATCTGGGTATGTCGAAACGGACATGCGGGCAATGTTCAACCCCAGTAGAATGCAAGTCATTGGAGAAACCGCCCAGCTCCTCCTCCAAAAACTAAATTCCCACTGCCCCTCCTGCCAATTCCCGGGGTTCTCGGTGACCTCGGCAGAACAAGGCCTCCCTTGTAGCCTCTGCGGCACACCCAGCAGCGCTGCTTTGGCACACCTTCTCGTTTGCAGTCACTGCCAGCACAAAGAAAAAGTCTCCTTCCCAAATGGTAAAAAAACGGAGGACCCCCAGTATTGCCAAGTTTGCAATCCCTAATTCCCTCCCCAGTCACTCCATCTGGTTTTTTTAGTAAAAAGAAGTAAATTGGAGCAAATGCCTTGCCCATGACCGCAACCCGATTCCTTCTTTTCCCCCTTATTTTTTGCCTTAGTTTTTCCCTAACTCAGGCTCAACAGTTAACGGATAAAAATCCAAGCCTACCCTACACTTCCTACAGTCCAAAATCCAGCGATCAAGTCATCGACCGGGAAGCCTATGCCTCTAAAATCTATGGCTTTTGGTTGGCGACTTGCATCGCCAACTGGACCGGTTTGGTGACAGAAATGGATAAAATCGGGAATATTGGGGAAATCAAAACGGGGCCTTTCTACACCCGAGCGGATTGGGGTAAGCGGGACCAACCCAATATATGGTCTGGAAAAGAACCCAGCAGCATCTCTCCAACTATCGACTTTGTTTTTGCAAATGAGGACACGCTTTGGGGATCGGATGACGACACCGACATCGAATACATCTACCAGGAACTGCTTCTCCAAAACCAAACTTCCTTCCTCAGCGGGGAACAGATCCGCAACGGATGGTTGAAACACATTAGAAGTGAGGAGGAGAACTACCTTTGGGTTTCCAACCAAAAAGCTTTTGATTTGATGAAAACAGGGTTGGTGCCTCCCGCTACAGGTGATTCCCTTCACAATCCGGAATACGAAATGATCGATGCACAGCTGACCACAGAGATTTTTGGACTATATGCCCCAGGAAGACCTGATGTGGCCGTACGCATGGCGAGCCTTCCCATTCAAACTACCGCAAGCCAAGAAAGTGAGTGGATCTCTAAGTTTTACGTGCACCTATTTTCACTTGCCGCTACGGCCAATCCCGCCTTACCGATCAAGGAGCAACTCTTTCAACTGGCCGAGCAAGCCAAATCTGAACTCCCACCAGCCTCCTACCCTGCAGCGATGTACCGCTATGTGAAGGGCTTGTACGCGTCAGGGATTCCTTGGGAACAGGCACGGGACTCGGTATACCAGCGCTACCAGGTGGAGCAACTCGATGGCTATGACTTGAGCAGCAGAAATCTGTACTGCAACGCCTGCTATGCCGCTGGCATCAACTTTGCCGCTAGCCTGGTTAGCCTATTTTATGGAGAGGGTGACTTGCTCGAGACGATCAAGATCGGTGCACTGGCAGGCTGGGATTCCGACAACCCAACTGCAACTTGGGGCGGTTTGATCGGATTGATGCTGGGCAAGGATGGCGTAGAAAAAGCCTTTGGACGAAAATTTTCAAATAAATTCCACATCCACCGCACACGTCAAGGCTTTCCCAACGAGGGAATAGACACCATTGAGTCCATGACTCAAAAAGGACTTTGGATCATCGATCGCGTGGTACAGGAAGAACTCAAGGGCGGGGTAGACCTAAGCAGCAATAGCTGGTACATTCCCAAAAAATAACCTTTCGTTCGAAGCGTCCATTACTTACATCCCGTGCTTTTCACACATCCCTTTGATGAGTTGGTAGCCCTGCTCGGCCATCTCCCAAGGGGCTGAAAATTCACGCCATACGCCAATCGCATTTGCAAAAGCTGGATCGTTGCGGGTGAAACCTTCAATTGTCAACCAGCCTGAATAGCCTACTTTCTTAAGAGCTGCAAAGGTTTCATCAAAGTTGACATGCCCCGAACCGGGGGTGCCGCGGTCGTTTTCTGAAATATGCACATGCCGCAAGCGTGGAGCGATGCGTTCAATGGCAAGTCCCAGTTTTTTCTCCTCCATATTCGCATGATGGGTATCAAACATGGCATGCACGTTGGTATGCTGCACCTTGGAGAGCAAGTAATCCAACTGCTCCATCGTATTGGCGAGGTAACATTCAAATCGATTCAAGGCCTCTGGCGTAAGCGCAATCCCCAATTGCTGCCCGTAGTCTCCCGCCGAACGAAGCACCTCTGCCGACCAAACATACTCCTCCTCGATGGGGGCACGTGAAGCAAAGGTGGCGAAGGCGGAATGAAAGGGCCCGCATAATACTTGCGCTTGTAAGTCCGCTGCACGGTCCAGCACCCAATTGAGTTTTTCTTTGGCTTTTTCCCGAACGGCTGGATCTGAAGAAATTGGATTTTCAGCGGCTCCCATCACCGTTACTGCCGTCACTTCTAGCCCAATGGATTTGCAATAATCTCCCACCAAG
>CANGZP010000086.1 GCA_947458475.1 Cyclobacteriaceae bacterium
AAGAAAGGGATGAGGCGGTTTCTATGTGAGAATATATCTTTTGATTATTTAGACACATTTTGGCTCTCATCCCTCACCACTTTTTATTAAATTTAATTACTGGAAAGGATTTTTTTAACTGGGAGCTAACATAGGAGACACATAGAAAAAAAACCTATGTGTCTATGTGGTTTTATTCTATTGTGGTCTATTCTAGGCTGTTTAAAAAAATAGCCGAAAAATGCTAAGCCCTTACTCGCTCTCCTATCCAAAAAATTCCGGTACTGGAGAAAGTAGATGTGCCTTCTGGAACTTCGATTTGAGTTAAGTATTGGATTGGAAAAAGGAGTTGACCGTTGGCATTGGAAATTTCCAAGGGCTGATTTTCTGCCGCCAAAATCTGTATTTCCGATGCTGCAAACCACTTCGAAAACTTCCCTCCTTTGACCGGATAGTATTTCCAATCCCCATCCACCAGGGTCAAATCTAGGTGGCTGGTCTTTTCTTCCAATTCCCTGTGATTTTGATGATTTACCCCCACCAAATGCACGCCCTTGTGTTGGGACGCTAGGAGGTAATGTAATCCTTCATCCAACCCACTTAAAGCTGAAACAGTCAAAAAACGGAGCGGATACTGCTCTTCCAGCAGCTGCTTGTTTTGCTCTTGAAAGCAAGAAGTGGCCAAAACCACATCGATTTTAATGCCCCAACTCAGTACCACATCCACACTTTCTTGATCCACAAGGATGGTAGGCGACCATTCCAAAAGTGGAGCGACGCTTTCAAAATTGATTCCACTAGAATTCAAAATAAAAACTGCCGGTTCCTGCTGCTCCTTAACAAAGTGGTGGCTTGACATCAGTTCCAGAGTTTTTGGTAAAAATGAAAGGTGTTTTGATATGCCAGTTTTCCAAGCTGCCCATCCGATAATTCCTGACTGAGGTGCTCTAGAATGCTTGGGTATTTGCTTGCATTTTCGGCCAGAGGAAAATAAAATGGGTGACGGCTTGGGTCTGGAAAATCCTGGGTATAAAAAAAGTCTGCTCCAAAGGCAATCGCCTGCTCATTGAGCTTGGAGCCATAGATCAGGTGTTCAAACAATCTTTCTGGCCGCTCATTATCCAAAAAAGCGCGCAGAAAGTTGACCCCAATGATGCCTCCACGATGGATGATCTCCTGTGCAAATTCATTGCTCAAATTTCGCTTATGATCCCAAATGCTTCGGAAATTGGAGTGACTAGCCATCACTGGAATCGGCAAATGGTGCCGGTCGATGTGATGTAAAATTCCCTCCGCAAGCAGATCTGAGGTATGAGAAAGATCTATGGGGATCTGTTTGCCTGCCATATAGTCGAGCAAGCGTTTGCCATCTTCTTTCAAGCCAATTCCTTCGGTGTAGTTTCCTCCACCAAAGCGATTTTCGGTATGGTGCGTAAGGCTGATGTAGGCGAGTGAACCTACCTTTTCCAGCAAGGCATCAAACTGTGCATAGATTTCCTTCCAAGTCGCAGTGGCAGTTCCTATGCCGGCAGCATTTTCAATGGAAGCAATAATTCCTAGTTGCTCGGTGGTCTCCAACTGCTGCTGAAAGGCTGTATCCCATCTACAAACCGTTTCCGAATGGACTTCAAGAAGCTGAACAAAAATCGCTGCCTGTTGGCTTGCCAATTCCATGCTCCCCGAATGTACATCGGTGTAGATGGCCATCACCTGCGCCCGCACTCCCCCTGCTTTGAGCCATGGAAAAGCACAGGCGATTTGATCGGGATTAAAAGGATTTGCATTCGGAACTTTCGCTAAAAAAGAAAGAAGATCACAATGCAAGTCCGCAATGGGGTAGGTCATGGAGTTGGGAGTCTTGACACAAATTAAGCCAAAAAAAGGAAAGCATGAGCGACCCGTCGAAGACTTTGAACCTATTTTGTAGGTATCTTTCGAAAAAAAAGGAGTTAAATTTTCCGTCCAACGAATTAGTCAGACCAAAAAAACTAAAGCTGCACAAACAAAAGCTGTGCACATTTATTTTAAGAATAGACACCCAATATCCCCTTTCACAATGACCCCCTTTCCTCACTACCAATACACCGAATCTTTTGCCAAAGAGCGAGATGCATTGGATCCCTTGGCGGATTTTCGATCCCGCTTTCACTTCCCCAAAATCAATGGAAAAGATGCCCTGTACTTCTGCGGCAATTCCCTAGGCTTACAGCCAAAAACCGCAGCAGCCTACCTAGAGAAGGAGTTGGCCGCTTGGGCAAACATGGGCGTTGACGGGTATTTTCATGGGGAGGATCCTTGGTATTCGGTACGGAAGAAATCAAAACCCATCTTGGCTCAAATCCTAGGTGCCTTGCCCGAGGAAGTGGTCGCCATGAATTACCTTTCGGTCAATTTGCACCTCTTGATGGTGTCCTTTTACCAGCCCACCCCTACTCGGTTTAAAATCATCGTAGAAGGCGGAGCCTTTCCTTCGGACCAATACATGCTGGAAACTCAAATCAAGTTTCATGGTCTCGATCCCAAAGACGTGTTGGTCGAATTGCTGCCGAGAATTGGAGAATATACCTTGCGTACCGAAGACATTGTCGAAGAGATTCGCAAGCAGGGTTCCTCTCTTGCCATGGTCAATATGGCTGGAATCCAATATTACACGGGGCAACTTTTTGACATCCAAGCCATCACCCAAGCGGCTCATGAGGTCGGCGCGGTAGCTGGATTTGATTTGGCACATGCCGCTGGAAATGCTCCCCTACAACTTCACGACTGGGAGGTAGATTTTGCAACTTGGTGCAGCTATAAATATCTGAATTCAGGTCCTGGCAATGTGTCTGGGATATTTGTTCACGAGCGATATGCCGATCGACCAGACCTTCCTCGATTTGCAGGCTGGTGGGGCCATAGTGAAGCGGAGCGCTTCAAAATGGAAAAAGGATTTCAACCCATGCATGGAGCCGATGGCTGGCAACTTGCTTGTTCCAACGTTCTTTCCTTGGCGGTACACCAAGCTTCTTTAGACCTATTTCAAGAAGCAGGCATGCCTGCCATTCGGGAAAAGAGCATCCAATTGACCGGCTACTTGGAATACCTCATCGAGGAGATCAGCGGGGATTCTGGGGTATTGGAAATCATCACTCCAAAAAATCCAGCCGAGCGAGGATGCCAATTGTCTTTGTTGATTCACAAGGGAGGCAAAGCAGTCTTTGACGAATGGTATGGTCAAGGAGTGGTGGGAGATTGGAGAAATCCAAACGTGATCCGCTTGGCTCCAGCACCTCTCTACACCAGTTTTCAGGATGTGTATCGCTTTGCTCGCGTGCTGGAGCAATCGCTCAAAAAATTTGCCTAAAAATCAAGTACCCAAACTATCCACAATAAGCAAAAAGCCCTACTTCATGGATTTGGAGTAGGGCTTTTTGGTATTTTAAATTTTCTGATTATCCGCTTTTTCACCACTAACATGAGAAAAAAAGGTTTGAGGTTCAATTAAGTGAGCTGTGGACCGTTGAAAGCCTGTAGGTCGTGGCCTATGGTCTGTCAACGATTATCCGCAGTTTTTAAATAGCTATGCTGAGCTACTGGCATGATTGCGGATAATCAAATTAAATATCAAACAGGGTTCCACTGGCCCCTGTCGGCTTAATCTTTAGGTGCTTGTAAGCCAGCTCGGTGGCCATTCGCCCACGAGAAGTGCGCTTGAGGTAGCCTTCCTGAATCAAGAAAGGTTCGTACACTTCCTCTATCGTTTCGGCCTCTTCCCCGCAAGCCGTGGCGATGGTTCCCAGACCTACAGGTCCTCCTTTAAATTTCTCAATGATGGTCAATAGGATGCGGTTATCCATTTCATCCAAGCCATTTTCATCCACATCCAAGGCATTCAAAGCCATTTTGGCAATTTCCAGGGTAATGGTTCCATTGCCTTTGATCTCCGCAAAGTCACGGGTACGTCGAAGAAGCATGTTTGCAATTCGTGGTGTGCCTCGGCTTCGGCGGGCCAGCTCATACGCGGCCACTTCATCAATGGGAGTTTGCAAGATGCCACCTGAGCGCAACACAATATCGGTGAGCAACTTGGCATCGTAGTACTCCAAACGGGAGTTGATGCCGAAACGCGCCCGAAGTGGGGAGGTCAGCAATCCCGAACGGGTAGTAGCGCCAATTAGGGTGAAGGGGCTGAGGGAAATTTGGACAGATCGGGCATTGGGCCCACTGTCCAGCATGATGTCAATGCGGTAATCCTCCATCGCAGAGTAGAGGTATTCCTCCACAATCGGATTGAGGCGGTGGATTTCGTCAATGAATAAAACGTCACCTTCTTCCAAGTTGGTCAGGAGACCTGCCAAGTCAGAGGGCTTGTCGAGCACAGGACCCGAAGTGATTTTGATCCCTGCCTGTAGCTCGTTGGCAATGATGTGACTGAGGGTGGTCTTTCCCAAACCAGGAGGTCCATGCAGGAGCACATGGTCCAGGGGTTCGTTTCTTTTTTTGGCAGCATGAACAAACACACGAAGATTTTCGATGATTTTAGCTTGACCCGTAAAGTCTTCAAAGCTTAGCGGGCGTAAAGCACGTTCAAACTCCCGGTCCTTGGGCCCTAACTGTTCTTCGTCTCCTGACAAGTAATCTTCTCTCATGTGCGTTTCGCTAGCTACAAATATAACTAATATGATTATCCGCAATCCTACCAGTAGCTCAGTTCTCCTATTTATAAATATGGATAATCGTCCACAGCTGACCGTCCACGGTCCACAGCTCACTTAAGTGAACCTCTAACCTTATTTTCTCAGGTTAATGGCAATAAAACAGATATCCACAATAGAAAAAACTGGAGCGCTTGGGATGTGAATCTTTCGCAAAAGGTTAAAAAAAAGGTACTAATTTTGTTTGAAATAATCCTCCCTGATGAGTCCGAACGCAAGAAAAAATTTAATTTATTCCTTTGTACTACTTGGCATGGTCCTGATTGTTTATTTGTACAGGTCAAGCACAAGCGGAGAATCTTCAGTGGATGAGGTAGCTCGAAAAAATGGATTGATCACCTGGAAAGGTGAGTTTATGGATCAGCCCTATCTTTTTTTATACCATCCAGAGCGGGCAAATGTAAAAGTCAAACTTGACTCCCTACTGCATCATCAAGCCCAGTTGTACTTGATGGATTCACCACGTTCGGAGCTGTACCAACTCAATCGACAGGACTCACTCCCAAGGCCTTCCAAAGATCTCCTGGCCCTACTACGAATGGTAAGCCAAGACTCCAAAAATTCGGAAAGCTCCTGGGATCCTACAGCTGGAATTCTCTACGAAGGATGGAGTTTTTCAACCTCAAGAGCAGGGATTAAGGATAGTGCAAACATTGTTGCCTTACTCGATAATGTGGGAATGCCTAAGTTTATCTTGAACGACACCCTAATACGAAAAGAAAAAACGGGACTTAAGATCAACCTGTTGGATTATGGCCAAACGCTAACCTTGGCCCAAGTGGCCCTGTTCTTGGAAAAGCAAGGAATTCGAAACTACTTTTTGCAGATTGGCAAGCATACCCTAGCCAAGGGTGTGAACGAGCGACAAGAACTTTGGAAATTCAAAACCCAACGCCCGGATAGTCTCGGAAAGATACAGGATGGCTGGATTGCTTTGGAAAATCGAGCAGTAGCCACTGCAGGTGATTTTACGCAGTTCTACAGACAAGACTCCCTGCGAAAAGCATGGGTCTTGGATCCCCGGACTGGCTATCCTGTCAACCATGGACTTCTCCAAACTACTGTACTCGCCAAAACTTCAAAAGCAGCAGCAATTCTTGCGCAGTCCTTGCTTGTGCGGGGATGGGAAGATGCGATTCGAATTGATTCGGAACGGAAGGATGTAGAGATGATTTTGATCTACAATGAAAAAGGCAAGGGACTTACCCTATACGCTAGTCCAGAACTTAAAGCTATGCTTTCTTTTCCAATCGAGTAAATTGATTTATGCAATAATATTGCATTTTTAGTGCAACATTGTTGAATTTTTATACCTTTGCAAAAAAACCCTTCTCTGAGTTCACAGCAAGGTTAATCCAATGGCGCTAAATTTTATTCTTCTATTTTTCACCGCGCTGCTCGCTGGACTCTTGGTCTTTGTCACCCCAGTACTCAAAGAAAAATACTTCAAACTGGTGTTGGTATTTGCTGGATCTTACCTGTTCTCCATCACCATCTTGCATATTTTGCCCGAATTATTTTCAGGATCCTACAATCCTAGTCGCATGGGGATGTACATCTTGATCGGCTTTCTCTTGCAGCAGCTTTTGGAATTTTGGTCTGCAGGAATCGAGCATGGGCACATTCACAAGCACGAGTCTTCCACCTACAAGGGTGTATTTACTTTGATGATCGGCTTGTTTATCCATGCCTTTTTGGAAGGCACCCTATTGTCACATGGAGATTCGTCCACGCAACAAGGCCTTGCCTTGGCTCATGAACACAGCGACAAAACAGTCCTTCTTGGTATTCTGATGCACAAAGGTCCAGCAGCATTTGCGTTAGCAGCAGTTCTAGGCGCCTCCCTTTCTAAAAAATGGACACTTGTCTTGCTTACTATTTTTGCCCTTGCATCTCCATTGGGCATGCTTTCTAGCTCCTTCTTTATCCATCAGGGACTTCTTTCTACCGAAGGAATCGGGATACTTTATGGACTAGTTACGGGCGGATTTTTACACATTTCTACGACCATCTTTTTTGAAAGTAGCCCGCATCACAAATTTCAGCTCAACAAGCTCGCCATTACTTTTTTGGCTGCAGCCTTAGCTTTCGCATCAGAATACCTAATTTGATTTTCCTTTTTGATCTACGGACGGCTCCAACCCGCTGTTTACCCTTCCAATTTAACTGTACTTATTTTCAAGGACTTGGGCGATTCTAGATGGAAAAGCTTTTGTCAAACGCATTGAGGCTTAACTTCTCCAAGCGGTTCCACCTTTGGAAAAAAGGTCTTTTCCTTCTATTTTTTAGGTTATATTTCTTCCATCAAAAATCACCTTGCTTTTTTTGATGAATGCCAAATTAAACCCAGACTAACCGTCACCGACATGTCATCCTCTCCCTCAAAAATGGAGCAGTATTGGAAAAAAAACCTCCAAACGCTCGCAATCCTACTTTTTATTTGGTTTATCGTCTCTTTTGGCTGTGGAATTCTATGGGTAGAAGAGCTCAACACCATCCGAATAGGAGGCTTCAAATTAGGATTTTGGTTTGCCCAGCAAGGAGCCATTTACGCTTTCCTAGTCCTGATATTTGTTTACGTGGTCCGGATGAATAAGCTGGACAAGAAATTTAACGTCAACGAAGACTGATATGGATTTACTCTCCTGGACCTACTTACTCGTTGGACTTAGCTTTACGCTTTACCTTGGCATTGCCATTTGGAGTCGCGCAGGCTCTACACAAGAATTTTATGTTGCTGGCGGAGGAGTTTCTCCCCTCGCCAACGGTTTAGCTACTGCTGCAGACTGGATGTCTGCCGCTTCATTCATGTCTATGGCAGGCATCATTTCCTTTTCCGGCTACGATGGCTCGGTTTACCTGATGGGCTGGACTGGAGGATATGTGTTACTTGCGCTTTTGCTCGCTCCTTACCTCCGGAAATTTGGAAAATTCACGGTCCCTGACTTTGTAGGCGATCGCTATTACTCCAACAAGGCCCGAGTCGTAGCCGTCATCTGTGCTCTATTCATTTCCTTTACCTATGTGGCAGGGCAAATGCGTGGCGTAGGAATTGTATTCTCCCGCTACCTGGAGCTTCCCATCGAATGGGGAGTGGTGATTGGCATGGCCATCGTGTTTTTCTATGCCGTGCTAGGGGGAATGAAAGGCATTACTTACACCCAAGTCGCCCAATACTGTGTGTTGATTTTTGCCTACATGGTTCCGGCCATATTTATCTCTATGCAACTCACCGGCAATCCCATTCCTCAGCTCGGACTTGGAGGTGATGTAGCAGGGGGAGTCCCACTTTTGGATAAGCTAGATGGAGTGCTGGGTGACCTCGGCTTTGCAGACTACACCTCTGGCACCAAAAGCATTCCCGATTTATTCATGATCACTTTGGCCCTGATGGTAGGAACAGCCGGCCTTCCCCATGTGATTGTTCGCTTTTTTACCGTTCCCAAGGTAAAAGACGCCCGACTTTCTGCTGGCTATGCCTTGGCATTTATCGCAATTCTATACACCACTGCTCCTGCTATCGCAGCATTTGGGATGTATAACATCATCGAGTCCACTTCCGAAAAACCAATTGATCAGCTCCCAGAATGGGTTCAAAACTGGCAGCAAACCAAGTTGATTCAGATAGAAGATAAAAATGGGGACGGGCTGGTCCAATACCTCCCAGATCCTGCTACCAACGAGCTACGCATTGACAAGGACATCATGGTTTTAGCAGGCCCAGAAATCGCACAGCTCCCCGATTGGGTAGTTGGCTTGGTGGCTGCTGGAGCCATGGCAGCGGCATTGTCCACAGCTGCAGGCCTCTTGCTTGTAATTTCCACTTCCATATCGCGCGATTTATTCAAGACCTTCCGCCCCGATATTTCAGATAAAAAAGAACTCCGAATTGCCAGGCTCTCAGCCGCTGGCGCCGTGATTTTGGCGGGGTATTTTGGCATCAACCCTCCCGGCTTTGTCGCCGAAGTAGTTGCTTTTGCATTTGGCCTTGCCGCTTCCTCCTTCTTCCCGGTTATCTTGCTCGGAATATTTTCTACCCGGATCAACAAGGAAGGGGCCATTGCCGGCATGCTAACAGGACTTGTGTTCACCATTAGCTACATTAGCTACTTCAAGTTTGTGTATCCCGAACTCAACACCGCCGAACACTGGTGGTGGGGAATCTCCCCAGAGGGAATTGGCTCCCTAGGAATGGCGCTTAACTTCTTGGTTTGCTTTGGCGTATCTTGGTTGACTCCAGCTCCTCCCAGCCATGTCCAACAACTAATTCAGGATATTCGAATTCCAAAAGGAGCAGGAAAGGCGTCCAACCATTGATTTACAACCTAGACTATCCCACTCATGAGTGATCGATTGCATACCCTCAGCGGCTATTTTCACGAGTACCAAAAAAGTGTGGCCCAGCCTGAAGAATTCTGGGCTAGAATTGCCGACTCCTTTCATTGGAAAAAACGCTGGTCCAAGGTCTTGGAGTGGAACTTTGAAACTCCCGAGGTACAGTGGTTTGTGGAGGGCAAACTCAACCTCACCGAGAATATTTTTGAGAAAAACCTCTACACCCTAGGCGATCGACCCGCCATCATCTGGGAACCCAACGAACCTGGAGAAGCAGGACGTACGCTCACCTACCGTCAACTTTTTGAGGAAGTTTGCCGATTTGCCAACACGCTACTGTCCAAGGGCATCGGCAAAGGGGATCGCGTGATCATCTACATGCCGATGGTGCCTGAAGCAGCCATCGCCATGCTTGCCTGTGCACGTATCGGCGCCATTCACTCGGTGGTGTTTGCTGGTTTCTCCAGCACCTCCCTTGCAGATCGCATCCTGGATTGCAAAGCCAAAGCCGTCCTCACTGCAGATGGAAACTTCCGGGGCAACAAACAAATTAGCATCAAAGAAATCGTAGACGAAGCCCT
>CANGZP010000087.1 GCA_947458475.1 Cyclobacteriaceae bacterium
GCGAAAATAATCAATCGGGGAGTTGGGGGTATTTTCCACTAGGGTTGGGCTTGGTTGAGTACTCGAAAATAGTCGGTCAAGACGGTTTTTAAAACTTCCTGCTCAGATTCATTGGCCCATAGTGAAGATTTCCTGCCGTTGACCTCCCATGTAAAGGAGGCTTCTCGCTGCAAGAAAGGCCAAAGTTGTTCGGCCAAGGACTTGTGGGCAACATTTCCAGCCAAATCGAAGGAAATCAAGGTTTCCTTTCCTTGATCCATCACCTGAATTTGGATGGGATAATCTCCTCCTTCCAATTCAAAAAACAAGTAGGCCTCCTCTTTTTTGGAAGGAAATAGGATGGCAGGAAAGAAGCTCGGATTCTGGGGGTCAATTTGTCTTTTCCCATGCCGAAAGAGCTCCATTTCCGCTTCTTGACGCAGCTCTCGGTCGTAATGAATGCTACGTAGGTTTAGAAAGAAGAGTTTGTCTGCAGCTGCTACCTGAAAGCTTCGGTCTTTTCCGGTATTATCAGCTCGGTACCCATCAAAAAAGGACAGCAGCAGCACAATCCCCAGGGCGGAACCCAGGAAAATCTTCAAGACCTTGATCAAATCGGGCGTAAATACAGGGGCTTTGGAAGACATGAAACGGGGCTTTGGCTTTAAAAACGCAAAGAGCAGGGCATTGTTTGCCTAGCGCACGTAGGAACCAGCATTCATGTCGATGGAAGTGCCTGTGGCGTGGTCCGCAAGGCCTGAACAAAGCAAGGTTACCATCGGTGCCAAATCCTCAGGACGAGTAAGCTCGGAGAGCGCAATGTCGCGCAAGGCAAAATCTTCTCCATACTGCGCCAAAATCTCAGCAGCCATATCCGTGCGGGTAAATCCCGGTGCTATCAAAAAAGCTTTGATGCCTTCTTTGCCATAATGCCTTGCTATCGAGCGCATTAGACTCACCAAAGCCCCCTTGGATGCTGCGTATGCCAGGTAATCAGGGGTATCGCCTCGAAAGGCAGCTCGGGAGGAAATCATCACAATACGGCCATTGCCCTGGATTCGTGCATGATCCACAAATTCCTTGCAGAGAATTCCTACAGCGGTGGTGTTCACCGCAAAGACTTTTTCCCAAACATCCAGCCATTCGGCAGTAGGAAGGGTATCTGGGGCTGCTGGAGAAATGCCCGCATTGTTAACCAAAGCGCTTATCGGCCCATATTTCTCCACCAAGCGCGGAATAAATCCTTTGACCTCAGCCGCATTTGAAAGGTCACAGGGAGCGAGATAGGCTGTTGTGGAACACTCGACCAACAAGGACTTGGCTTCCTCTTCCTTGGTATTGTAATGCAGGATAACTTCGGCGCCTGAGGCTGAAAGCTGCTTCGCGATGGCACGGCCGATTCCACGTGAAGCGCCGGTTACTAGGATGCGTTGGTTGGCAAGGGAAATCTGCATGGCTTTCCGGTTAACGATCAAAATTTCGGTCAATTAACCCAGAAATATGGGCCAAATGATGGTTTCCATGCCAGGCATACATGAGGGTTACCTCTCCAAGCGTCTGCGTTCGTTGCTTTTCTGGATGGTAATAGGTTCGGTTAAAATCCGCGGGAGTCATCCTCTGAAGCAAATGAACCCATCGGGTGTGCACAAGCCGAAGGGTCTCGAGTGCATCAGCTGCAGGCAGTTGATAGTCTGGAAGCTGGGCCCATGCACCCTCATCATAGGCTTTGATGCTGGGGTTTTCTTCGGTAAGGGCATGTTTAAACCGAAACAAAGCCTGTCCATGGCTATCTGAACAGTGGTGGAGCAATTGCCGGACAGTCCATCCACCTGGACGATACGAGCACTCCAATTGGGCGGGAGTAAGCGGGCTGGCCACCTGAAAGAGAGCCTTGGGAAAGGCGGTAATCCTTTCAATCGCAGCCTTGACCGCTTCCTGTTCCACAGTTTGTGGTACCGTAAATTTTCCAATGGGGTATTTGAGCGCTTCCAAGTCGTGAGTCATAGCGAAAAGGTCCTAATTGCCACCAGCAGCGATGGTAGCCAAATCTACATGTTTTGCGCCGCCTCGCAAAAGAGTTTGTGCACAGCCGCAGAGCGTGGCTCCGGTAGTGAGGATATCATCTACTAGCAAAATTCGTTGGCCCTGCATGATTTGGCCATCTTTCAAGGCAAACACATCTTCCACATTTTCAAGCCGCTCGAGTCGGGTCTTATTGGTTTGGGTAGTCGTAAACTTCTTTCGCAGCAAAAGCTCTCGGTAAGGGATTCCCATAACTTTGGATAGGCCTCGAGCGAAGCATTCACTCTGATTGTAGCCTCTACGCTGTTTTTTAAGCGGATGCAGGGGCACGGCCACGAGCACATCCCAAGCCCCTCCAAATCCATTATCCAACAAGCTAAGCCCATACAATCGCCCCAATTCCTCTCCTAATTCGGGTTTGTTCTTGTATTTGAGCAGGTGAAGGAGTGTTTGGCTTTTTCCTTTTTTGGTAAACCGCAAAAAAGCCATCACTCGATACACCGGCATTAGCCCTTGGAGCTTGGAAGTCAACTCATTGTCAAATGGGCGAAGATGAAAATTGGCTCTCGGCAACATTCCTTGGCAGATGGTGCACAAACAGGGTTCGAAATCAAAAAGCGCCCGTTTGCAAAGGGCACAATTGCGGGGAAAAATAAGATCGATAAAGTCTTTCCAAAAAAATAATCGCATGGCAGGAAATCAGGTTAGCCTCCAATGGGTTGATATGCTGTATATTTACCTTTTGGACGCGCAAAAAGAATAAGATAATGAATTTAATAGAGGAATTCAACGATTACCGCAGCAAGATGAACGAGCGGATCTTGGCAGAAGACAACAAGGTCATCAAGCGCTTTTTCAATTTGGACACGAATACCTATGCAGAAGGGGAATTGAATGTAAAATCCAAGGAAATGATCGGCCTAGCCTGTTCCATGGTGCTCCGCTGTGACGACTGCATCAAGTATCACTTGGGCAAATCGTTTGAGGCCGGCGTTGGTCGCAAAGAGGTATTTGAGGTCTTTTCCATTGCCATGGTTATTGGCGGATCCATTGTCATTCCACACCTTCGCCGTGCGGTGGAGTATTGGGAGGAACTTGAAAAACAGGCGCCTGCCCATGTTTAAACGGGATTTAGACCTTGAGAAGCGCTGGAGCCGCTTGTTAGATGGCCTTCAAGAGACTATCGGCAAAAAACCCAATGACTTGAATGGGGTCTTGTTTCTCATTGGAGTACAGGAGTTGGGTCAGGGCACGCGACCCTTTACCAAGGAACAAAAGCAGGACCTGATGCACATTGCGATTTGCAAAGTGCTCAGTTATGCTGGATTTTATACCTTAGATTTTGTCGATCAAGACGGTTGGCCGCATTGGAAGTTGGCCAAAGAGCTCCCACATTTCGACATCCTAGAACAGGAAAAGTTACTGAAGCTGCAAGTTTTGGAATATTTTGAAAAGGAATATCAATTGGAAATTTGATGAAATTAATATCCTACAACGTCAACGGAATTCGGGCCGCAATGAACAAGGGTTTTGTGGACTGGCTGGCCAAGGAATCTCCAGATGTAATTGGTTTACAGGAGATTAAGGCTTTAGAGTCCGATGTAGATTTCCGCATTTTTCATGACCTAGGCTACCAAGTCTACTGGTATCCTGCAGTAAAAAAAGGATACAGCGGAGTAGCCATCTTGAGTAAGGTAGCGCCCAAAGCCGTGCATTACGGAATGGGGGTCTCTGCTTACGACGATGAGGGGAGGATGATTCGCGCCGACTTTGACGGGTTTTCATTTATATCGGCTTATTTTCCCTCTGGTACTACTGGGGACATCCGTCAGGACTTCAAATACAAATTCTTGGATGACGTCTATGGCTTCATGCAAGACCTCAAAAAGGAGCATACCGGATTGATTCTAAGCGGGGACTACAACATTTGCCACAAGGCCATCGACATTCACAATCCGATATCCAATAAAAACACCTCTGGCTTTCTTCCCGAAGAGCGAGCATGGATGGATTCCTTCGTGGATTTGGGCTTTATTGATACTTTTAGGGCCTTTAACCAGAGCCCAGGACAGTATTCTTGGTGGAGTTACCGAGCGGGTTCTCGACAAAAAAACTTGGGCTGGCGTATCGATTACCAAATGGCCAGTAAAGAATTGCAAAACAAACTAAAAAGTGCAGTAATTTTGCCTGATGTGGTCCATTCAGATCATTGTCCTGTAGTCCTTGAACTTCACTAAGAAAAAGAAAATTAGATTCACTTAGCGCCGTATTATTCTGATGAAATCCATAAAAATTTCTATTCCGTCTTTGATTGAAAACATTCAAGTTATTGAGAGTTTTATCGATAACGCCAAAGATACCTTTGAAATCAACGACGATTTGTATGGAAACATCATGATATCGGTGACAGAATGCATCAGCAATGCCATTGTGCACGGCAATCAAAGCGATGCTTCAAAAATGGTGCATTTAGAGTTGCAGATGGAACCCGGATTACTGAGTTGTAGTATTGAAGACGAGGGAAGCGGGTTTGACTACACCAATCTTCCTGATCCTACCGAACCAGAGCACATTGAAAAAATTGGCGGGCGAGGGATCTTTTTGATGCGTCACCTCAGCGATGAAGTTAAGTTTGAGGAAGGCGGGAAAAAGACAGTTCTGTCCTTTTACCTAGACTAATCCATGGCAATTCATTTTTTTTCAGAAGATGTGCCCTTTGAACTTCCTGAGAAGCTCCGAAGGAAGCGTTGGCTGAAAAGCCTTGCTACCACTGCTGGATACCGAATACAGGAATTGAATTACGTGTTTTGTTCAGATGAATACTTATTCCAAATGAACGTGGATTACCTGAATCACGACACCTATACAGATATCATCACCTTTGATAACTCCGAAAAAGAGCATAACCTCGAAGGAGATATCTTTATCAGCATCGATCGTGTGCGGGAAAACGCAAAAACTCATGCCACAGATGAAGATTCTGAGCTGATTAGAGTACTGGCCCATGGTTTGCTCCATTTGATGGGATATAAAGACAAAAGCAAAGAAGAGGCTTCTTTGATGCGGAAAAAAGAAGAAGAGGCCATTGAATTGTATCTACTAAACTGAAGTTCCACGTGGAACGTGCGCGAGAAGTTTGACATCGCTGCAGAACTGTTCCACGTGAAACATAACTTAAAATAGATGTTTCCAAAATACGATGTCATCGTAGTCGGCGCGGGACACGCGGGTTGTGAAGCAGCACATGCTGCTGCCAAGATGGGTTCATCGGTACTATTGTGTACCATGAACATGAATACCATTGCCCAAATGTCTTGCAACCCAGCCATGGGTGGAGTAGCCAAGGGACAAATCGTGCGTGAGATTGATGCGCTAGGTGGACTTTCGGGAATCATTTCGGACAAGTCCATGATTCAATTCCGCATGCTCAACCGATCCAAAGGGCCAGCGATGTGGTCTCCACGAACTCAAAATGACCGCATGCGATTTGCGGAAGAGTGGCGTTTGGCCTTAGAATACACCCCGAATGTCGATTTCTGGCAGGAAATGATTACAGGTCTCTTGATCAAAAATGGGGCGGTATGTGGCGTACGGACCGGTATTGGCATTGAAATCGAGTCCAAAACGGTCGTGCTCACAAACGGCACCTTCCTGAATGGCATCATCCACATCGGTGAAAAGCAGTTTGGAGGAGGACGAACAGGAGAGGGGGCTGCCAAAGGAATTACAGAACAACTCGTGTCCTTAGGGCTTGAGGCTGGCCGCATGAAAACAGGTACTCCGCCACGTGTAGATGGCCGAAGCTTGGACTACTCCAAAATGGAGGAGCAACTCGGGGACGAACATCCAGAAAAGTTCTCCTACCTGGATAGCACCAGCCCCTTACAAACCCAACGGAGCTGCTGGATTACCTACACCAACAAAGAAGTACACCAAACTTTGGAGACCGGTTTTGACCGTTCCCCCATGTTTAATGGGCGAATACAGGGCCTAGGACCACGTTATTGCCCAAGTATTGAAGATAAAATCAACCGTTTTGCAGAGCGAGATCGCCACCAAATCTTCGTAGAACCAGAAGGATGGAATACAGTAGAAATCTATGTCAATGGGTTTTCAACCTCTCTTCCAGAAGATGTACAGTATGCAGCAATGCGCAAAATTCCAGGATTTGAACAAGCTAAGATGTTCCGTCCAGGCTATGCCATCGAGTACGATTTCTTTCCGCCCACACAGCTTAAATTAACCCTCGAAACCCAAGCCATTCCAAACCTGTACTTCGCTGGACAAATCAACGGAACCACCGGTTACGAAGAAGCTGCCTGCCAAGGATTAATGGCAGGCATCAACGCAAGCCTTCGCGTCCAGGAAAAAGAACCCTTGATTCTCAAGCGTTCGGAGGCTTACATCGGCGTGTTAATCGATGATTTGATCACCAAGGGGACCGAAGAGCCCTATCGAATGTTTACCTCAAGAGCTGAGTTTCGACTCTCGCTGAGACAGGACAATGCAGATCTGAGATTGACTGCCTTGGGTCATGCGCTTGGCTTAGCAAGTGAAGAACGATTCGAGAAGATGAACTCCAAAAAGTCAGAAACAGCCAAACTCGTCAACGACTTGAAGCAAAAGAAATTTAGCCCAGATGCAATCAATGCAGGCCTCGAACGCCTAGAAACGGCTACCATTACTGAAAAAATCAGCGCAGAAAAACTACTGAAGCGACCCCAATTGGGGATCAAAGAACTGGCGACGCTATCCGACGATTTGGCGGAATACCTCGCAAAATATCCAAATGAAGTCATTGAGCAGGCAGAAATTCAAATCAAATACGAAAGCTATTTGGAGAAAGAGCAATTGATGGTGGAGAAGCTTGCCAATATGGAAGATTTCAAAATCACGCCCACCTTTGATTACTTAAGTATCACTGCGCTGTCCAATGAGGGCAGACAGAAGCTTCACAAAATCCGTCCTGAAACGCTCGGCCAAGCCTCCCGTATCAGCGGGGTGTCACCAGCCGATCTTTCCATCTTGACCGTTTACCTAGGAAGATAATGTCCGAACGCCTCCTCAAATGTCCCCTCTGCAAAAGCGGAGATATCCTCAACCATGTGGTAGTAACCGATCATGCGGTCAGCAAAAAAGGCTTTACCCTTTGCCGCTGCGGAGACTGTGAACTCTTGTTTACCAACCCAAGACCCAAAGAGGAGGAGATCGGACCCTACTACGATTTCAAAGAATACTACTCACACGAAGATCAAGTACGGAGTTTTACACAGTGGCTCTACCAAAAAATAAGAAAGTCCAGCATCCAACGGAAAGTGGGCTTAATTAATGGCTTGGTGAAAAGTGGTTCCCTGTTGGACTATGGCTGTGGTACAGCTGAATTTCTGCAAGAAGCAAAAAGACAGCGCTGGACCGTACGAGGCATCGAGCCAAGTGAAAAAGCGCGAGCTCAAGCGATCGGCAAATTACCAGCAGAAATACTTGGTAACTTAGCTGAAGTGCCTGAACAGGAAGTATACGATGTGGTGACGCTATTCCATGTACTGGAACACGTTCACAGCCTCAGGAAAACAGTTAAAAAGATCACAAGTCATTTAAAATCAGATGGTTACTTAGTAATAGCGGTGCCAAACCCCGAATCTGCAGACGCCAAACACTACGGAAAAGATTGGGCTGGCTACGATGTACCAAGACACTTGTATCATTTCTCTGAGAAGTCCATGACGATCTTCCAATCCGAATTTGGAATGGAGCTCGTGCGCACAGAGCCACTAGTCTATGATTCCTATTACGTCAGCCTACTTTCGGAGGGCTACAAAAAACCAAACTCAGGGATGATTAGTCGATACTTAAACGCATTCCTTGTAGGTTACCGATCCAACAAAAAGGCAGCAAAGCCCGGTAACTACTCCAGCAACATCTTTATCTTCAAAAAGAAGTGAAAAACTGCTTTTCCATAGCCCTCCTCTTTTTTGCCTGCTTGGTCTGCATTTCCTGCGCCAAACAGAGTTCCCCCATGGGAGGGCCTCGGGATGAAACCCCTCCAAAACTACTGAGCAGTATACCAGCAGATCAAAGCACCTCCATCAAGCCAGAAAAGATTGTGTTGACCTTTGATGAATTTGTGGGCTTGGACAACCCTGCAAAAGGGGTGGTAATCACTCCAAAGATCAACAAGGATTTGGTGGAATTCACCGCTTTGAAAAACACGATCACCGTGCTACTCAAACAAGAATTGGAAGATAGCACAACCTACGTATTCGACTTTCAGAAGTCTGTGGTGGATATCTCAGAGAAGAACCCAGCAGAAAAACTAAAGTTAGTACTATCCACTGGAGGTCAAATCGACAGCTTGAACTTGTCTGGCTCCATTCGGTTTCCCTATGGAGAGGCTAATGAGGACTATAAAAACGTATTGGTAGGGATTTATCCCTTAAACGATAGCACGGATGTATTTACAGCTCCTCCCTACTACATTGGACAAGTGGATACGCTAGGCAATTTTAATCTGAGTAACCTCAAGGCGGGTGCTTACAGAGCCTACGCTTGGAGAGACAACAATGGCAATCTCAAAGCAGAGTCCAAAAGCGAAGACTATGACTTTTTACCAGACACCATTCAGTTGGATCCAAGTACTCTGGACTCTGCTTTTTTCAACCTATCCAAAGCAGACCTAACACCCATCAAAATTCTGCGTACTGCCTACTTTGGCAAAAACTTCGACGTTATTTTGAACCGCAACCCTGTTGAAAGTACGCTAGAAATTGAAGGATTGGGTAAAGAGTTATTCTATGTTCAAGGCGATAAACGGCTTCGTTTTTATCCTAAAAATGCACGTACAGATAGTCTCCAGCTAAAGTTAACGGTACGAGATTCTGTAGGTTTCAGCAAAGATTCCATCTTATGGGCAAAGTTTCCAGCCTCAGACCGTAAGCCCGAAAAGTTAAGTGTTCAAGTCAATTCTGGTAAAAACTTTTATCAGAACCTCAACATGGAACTGACCTTTAACAAGCCTATTAGCCAAATCAGAATCGATTCTCTGCGTATCAAGGCAGACAGTATCTTCATACCCATCCGAAAAGAAATGCTGAGCTTCGCAGACTCAAGCACACGAAATCTTTTGAAAATCAAGGTATTCCTCCCAGATTCAATTGACAGCGAACTCATCTCCCTAATGGCAGCTGACTCTACTTTTCAAGATTTCGAAGGAGAAGTCAACGAAAAAGCCATCCTGGCAAACTATCGAAAATTAAAGCGAAAGGACTTAGCAGATGGCATCAGTGGAGAGATCAGAGGCGCAACCGCTCCACTTATTGTCCAATTAATCAATGGGAAAAAAGAAATTGCCTACGAGCAAATATTGGACAAAGGAAACAGGTTTTCGATGAGCCTATTGGATCCAGGAACCTATAGTTTGCGGGTAATTGAAGATAAGAACGGCAATGGTATTTGGGATCCTTCCAATTACCAGCTGCGTAGATCCGCAGAACGAATCTTTTATTACGAAGGCGAAGAGCAAACCAGAGACCTAGTGGTACGAGGGGGATGGAC
>CANGZP010000088.1 GCA_947458475.1 Cyclobacteriaceae bacterium
AAATAGGCATCGCGAGTTCCTCCTTTTCCATCTGCAACCATCATTTCTCCTTTAGATAAGATCATCGAAAAGTGTCCTGGAACTTCATTTCGTAGGATGGTCAGTCCCTGCCAAGCATCGCCATCTCCCACC
The DNA here is from genome assembly GCA_947458475.1 of Cyclobacteriaceae bacterium. GTDB lineage: Bacteria > Bacteroidota > Bacteroidia > Cytophagales > Cyclobacteriaceae > Algoriphagus. The sequence continues at coordinate 133 of CANGZP010000088.1, forward strand.
ATGCCGAGAGCGATGTAGGTAGTCGCCAAACCACCTGCAATCAAGAACACGACCTGTACGACATCCGTCCAGGCAACCGCCTTCAATCCTCCGTAAATGGAATAAAGCATTGCAAATAGCGCTAAGCCAATGATGCTGTAGGTCATGGGAATTCCGAGAATGGTATTCAAACTCAAAGCCCCTAAGTACAAGACTGAAGTTAGATTGACAAACACATACAAAAGCAGCCAGAATACCGCCATCGTGGTACGTACCCTTGCGTCATAGCGATCAAAAAGAAAGCCCGGCATGGTATAAATGCCTTTTTTCAAATAAACGGGCAAAAAGAAAATGGCTACAACCAAGAGCGTAGCCGCAGCCATCCATTCGTAGGTGGCAATAGCCAGGCCAAGTGCAAATCCCGATCCAGACATGCCAATAAACTGTTCGGCAGAGATGTTGGAGGCAATGAGGGAAGCACCTACTGCCCACCAAGGAAGGGCCTTACTTGCAAGAAAATAGTCATTGGAATCTTTTACGTGGCCTTTTTTTTCGCGGGACACAAAGAATCCCATGCCCATAATTAGAAAAGCATAGCCGAGAAAAACAAGTAAATCAAGAGGTTGTAAAAGCATAGGAAATAGGGAAAACAGGTTGAATTGGGTTTTTAAGCAGATCTTAATACCAAATGAATAATTCTACTGGCTAAATATAAGCGATTGAATTAAAGGTGTACATATTCAAAGAGATCAATTGTTGTAAAATTTTCTTTGAATTAGTCTAGGTGTAAATAAAAGTAGTCGGAACTAAAATTCCACTCCGATAGTGTAAAATACTACGCAAATTGGGTGCTACTCTATTCTTTAAAATTGAAATTTTTGCCAGACTGTATCAGTTCCGTGCATTGGACTGTTCAAATTCGATCATTATTACCAATTGTGTCTTAAATCTTGCTAAATAAGCCGCGATTAACCCCTTAAATTGAGTGGGAAATAAGGATTTATTGAAACAAAAAAGTAAATTTGGGATAGTTTTTGAACTAGCATCATTTTTGGAGCTACTCCGCTTATGACAAATAAAAGCAGTGTGTTTGATATGATCGGCCCTATCATGATTGGTCCTTCTTCCTCTCACACAGCTGGAGTAGTCAGAATCGCACGAGCGGCTATACGGGTGCTCGGAGGTATTCCAGATGAGGCAGTCATTACATTCTTCAATTCCTTTGCCAGAACCTACGAGGGGCATGGAAGTGACCGCGCAATTTTGGGAGGATTGATGGATTTCAAAACCGACGATGCGCGCATCAAAGACGCACTGGAGTTAGCCAAGGAAAAACCGTTACAGTATACCTTCAAATCCATAGGCAACTCTTCGGTACACCATCCCAACACGATCAAACTTTTGCTAAAAAAAGGAGATCGACAAGTGGAGATTTTTGGAGAAAGTTTGGGAGGTGGAGTCATCAACATTTCAGAAATAGATGGATTTGTAGCCAACTTTTCAGCTCAAAATCATACGCTCATAATCAAAGCTGAGGATGTTTCGGGTGCGATCGCCTTTATTTCAAGCATCATCGCACAGGAAAAAGTAAACATTGCCACCATGTCCGTATCACGAAAAGGAAAGCACGATATGGCCTGCCATGTAATTGAAATGGACTCTGGCATAAAAGAGATTACGCGTCAGTACCTGCTTTCATTACCTTGGGTAAAAGAATTAATTTATATCCCAGACATTGACCTTTAACGAATTCACAAACCAACAGCTACTACACATGAAAAAACTTTTTATCCTGCTTCTTTTCGGGACGATCACCTGGCAACAGGTTCAAGCCCAAACGGAAGTTCCCTCAGGGCCTTTGGACTTAGCCACCTGCGTGTCCATTGCGATAGAAAATAACCTGACCTTGAAGCGATCAGAGCTCAACCAGCTCGTCACGGAAGCCAACCTATTGGAAAGTCAAGGTAGAAGACTCCCGAGTTTAACTACCGGAGCAAGTTCAGGCTTCCGCTGGGGTAGATCAATCAACCCGGTGACCAACTTGTTTGAAACAAGAAGAATCGGAAACGTCAACCTTTTTGGAAATACAGGAGCACCTATTTTCCAAGGCATGCGCATCAACAACAGCATTGGCCAAGCAAAGTCTGACTTGAAATCAGGTGAATACACCTTGGAAGCTACCCGTAACGACATCACCCTGAATGTAATTAACCTATTCATTGATGTGGTTTTCAACCGAGAGCAAGTAAAAATTGCGGAGAACCAACTCAACACCACCAAAGAACAGTTGGGACGCACCCAGCAATTAGTGGATGCCGGTTCCCTCCCCTATTCAGACCTGTTGGATCTGCAATCTCAAAATGCAACCAATCAATTGAATGTCATCAATGCAAAAAACGGGCTTCGACTTGCGAAACTAGCTTTGGCTCAAGCACTCCAAATTCCATTTACAGAAAATTTCGACGTAATCGAACCAGTGTATGAGGTTTCTAAAGAAGCGCTAGCGGCGGGAACTCCTGCTGAAATTTTTGAAGTTTCCGTAGCGCTAATGCCGCAAATCAAGGCAGCCGAAGCAAATGTGAAAAGTGCTGAATATGGTGTTAAAATTGCAAAAGGTGGATTTTTACCCACCTTGGACGCCGGAGTTTCTGCCTTCTCTAACTACGTAGACCAGGCGTTTGTTCGTGGAACAACTGAAATCATTCCTTTCAAAACCCAGGTGGACAATAACTTTTCTCAGTCTGGAACACTCAATTTCAGTATTCCTTTATTCACTCGATTCAGCAACAAGTCCAATTTGCAGCGCGCTCGCGTACAGCAGCAATTGGCGGAGGTATCGGTGTCTGAGGCCAAGAACAGGTTGAGACAGGACATTGAAACTGCTTACAATTCGGCGCTATCCTCTGAACTCTCCTACCAAGCCTCACTAGTACGTGTGAAGAGCTTGGAAGAAACCTTCCGAATCGCACAACAACGCTTTAATTTAGGAGCCATCAATTCGGTGGATTTTCAAGTTGCTCAAAACAATTTGTTTAATGCTCAGGCAGACCTATTGAATGCGAAGTACACCTACATTTTCAGAATTAAAGTCCTTGATTTTTATCTTGGTAACCCCATTAATCTAAACTAAACCATGGCTACTAAAAAGTCCAACAAATTGCTTTATTACCTACTCGGAGCAGTAGGTGTAATTATCATTTTTGCCATTATCGGAAAATCTGCTGGCTGGATTGGTGGCGCTAAGGAAACCGAAGTGGAATTTGCTACAGCCAAGCGTGTGGCCATCGTTGAAAAAGTGAGCAGCTCAGGCGAGATTCAACCTGAAGTGGAAGTGAAACTTTCTCCCGATGTAGCAGGTGAAATAATCGAGTTGAATGTACAAGAAGGTGATTCCGTGGAAATGGGAAGACTGCTTGTCAAGATTCGTCCTGACAACTTTATTTCTGCTTTGGATCGTACTCGTGCCAACCTCAATCAGCAAATGGCAAATTTGGCGCAAACACGTGCCAATTTGCAGCGCGCAGAAGCACAGTTTACCCGATCTGAACTGGAATACAAGCGTCAGCGCACGCTACACCAGCAAAAAGCGATCTCTGATGCAGACTTCGAGCAAGCTCAGGCAAATTATACCTCTTCTCAGAAAGATCTAGAGGCAGCGAAGCAAAGCGTAGTAGCGTCTGAGTTTATCATTAAAAGTTCGCAGGCTTCTGTCAACGAAGCTTCTGAAAACCTCCGTTTAACCAATGTAATCTCCCCTGTATCAGGTATTGTATCCAGCTTGAAGGTAGAGCAAGGCGAACGCGTAGTAGGTACCCAGCAAATGGCAGGTACAGAAATGATGACCATCGCAGACCTTTCCAAGATGGAAGTTCGTGTCGATGTGAACGAAAATGACATCGTACGCCTTTCCTTGGGAGACACCACGATCATTGACGTAGATGCCTACTCTTCCACAGGAAAGAAGTTTAAAGGAATTGTAACCAGCATTGCGAATACTGCGAATACCAAAGCTTCTCCAGATGCCGTAACTGAGTTTAAAGTTAAAATCAGAATCTTGAATGAATCCTATCAGGACTTGGTGAAGGCGGGCAACAAATATCCCTTCCGTCCGGGCATGACTGCTTCGGTAGAGATCTTGACCAACTCCAAAAACAATGCACTTGCGATTCCTCTTTCTGCGGTCACTACTCGTGAGGACAAGAAGGATAGTTTGGCAGGAGCCCCTGTGAAAGCCAAAGAAATCGTGTTTGTCAGTGAGAATGGCGTAGCTAAAATTCGCGAGGTAAAGACCGGAATTTCAGACTACGAAAACATTGAAATTTTATCTGGCCTGAAAGAAGGAGATGAAGTGATCTCTGGACCTTATTTTGTGGTAAGCAAGGAACTCAAGGAAGGCGACAAAGTGAAGAAGATGAGCGCTGTGAAGCCTGAAGACGCGAAAAAAGAGGAAGAATAAGACCCCTCTCAAAAACACAGAAAAAGCCTTCTAGATTGCGATTTAGAAGGCTTTTCTAGTTAAAAGGAAAATCGAAGCCCCAAAAAGCCCCGAATTCCTTGATTTGGAGCCACTAATCCGCTAGGATCAAAAGTCAAGGCATTGGGATTTTCAGGAGTAGGAACGACAGAACCAGAAGCATCAAAGACCACACCACGGTCAAAAGGATCAAAAGCTCTTGCTATACTCGAACTTGGAGGGGTGTAGTTTAGGATGTTTTTAATACCTCCATATACTTCCCATTGGGAGCCAAACTTCTTGGTTACTTGAATATTTTGAAGGCTCCACCACGAAGAATACTCGGGCCTGTCATCGAGTGGCCCTAAAAGTGGAAGTCTCATGGGTCCAAACACATTTCCTGTATAATCCAGTGTTAATTCGAGGGGATGGAAGTGGTAACCTAGGGTCCAAACACCCGAAAAGCGTTCAGTAAACAGTTGTCTCACGCTATTCCCTTCTTCAGTGACTGTCACATCCATCCAAGTAATTCCTGTCAATAACTTGAATCCGTTGGCCCAGAAGCCATCAAAATTCAAGCTCATCCCCTGGCTCAAGGAGGTTCCATTCAAATTTGCATAGCGGATTTCATTTGGATTGGATTCGTAATCTGGAATAATTTGGTTTGAAAAATGCGTGCAAAACAACGTTGCGTCAAGTCCAAAGTAGTTCCCTTTCGAGGTAAAGAACTTCTTCACCAAATTGCTATTTACATTCCAACTTTTTTCCGGACGGAGTGCTTCGGTAAATATTACCCTTCGCGCACCTGTAAGTGCGGCATGGTCTTCTGTAAATACATTGGCAACACGAAATCCATTTCCGATGGAAGTTCTCCAAATGATCGATTTATCTTCAGAGTTTAACTTGAAATTGAGCCGAGGAGACCAGATGGAACCGTGAATCGTACTGAAATCATGTCGTACACCCAGCTGTATTTGGTGCTTGGGACTTAGCTTGAGTTCATTTTGGACAAATGCGCCTGGTAAATGCGTAATCGCAGGTGCATTTGTTTGTCCAACTGGATCGGTTGTCGCCGGAGTGGAATCATCGTAACTCGTGTATCGGTAGGCAGTACCAAGTAGAAAATGATGTATTCCACGTTTTTTACTCCAAGTAAGTTGACTAAATCCTATTTTCTGATTGGCATCGTAGGAGGTGGTCCCATAGTAGGAATCTTGACGATGCCCATTTGCAGATACTTGAAGTTTGAGATTATCTAAAAAGGGCAAGTCATAGGTGCCAAACAATTCCCAACGACGAGTTTGAATACTTTCCCCATAGATTCGATCACCTCCACGCTCTTGGGGGGTCCAATTCATCTCCCCTCCCCAGCGATCTTCAAAGAGAAGTCGGCCTGCTAAAGCCAATAACTTCCGGTTTTTTTGATGAAAATCTACTTTTTGAAAAAGCGAAACCCGCTGTTGTAAAGCTAGGTCGGTTAGCCCATCTTGGTTTTTGTCAATAGGTCGATCGTAAAGAAAAGCATTGACTCCCGTCAGGGCCTGATTTTGTTTGCCAAAGGAAGATTTAACCGAGGCATCAAGAGAGATTTCCTCCCAAGAGCTCGCCATCAGATCTAGAGAAAAGAGCGGTGCTTTTTCAGGTCTCTTGGTAATCACGTTGATCAGTCCACCCACAGCCTCCGAACCATACAAGGTAGAGGCAGGACCTTTAACCACTTCAATTCTATCAATCAAGGCTTGTGGAATTCCAGATAGGCCATAAACTGTAGCCAATCCACTCACGATGGGCATCCCATCAATTAATACCATGGTGTAGGGTCCAGGAAGTCCATTGATTTGGATATCTCCTGTATTGCAAATGGAGCAATTTACTTGCGTGCGTACGCCATTTACCTGTTGAAACGACTCAAATAAGGAGGGCGAAGGGTTGGAACGAAAAAAAGAATTCTTGAAAACTTCAACGGGTACAGGGCTGTCCGTACGGGACATCTCCTGCAAAGTACCAGAAACCACTACCTCATCTAAGCCAGTTTCTAGTGGATCAAGCACGAAACTAACCGTAGATTCCGCTAAGTCGATCCACTTCTGGGAACTTGTATAGCCAAGCCTTGAAACAATCAGTTGTACCTTTTTGGAAGAAGGAATGCCCATTGTGAACTGACCCAGACTATCAGACTGAGTACCTTTGCCAAGATCTTTAGCCAGGATAGAAGCAAATTCCAAGACCTCACCGGTAGAAGATCGAACACTTCCTTTAATGGTTCTTTCTTGCGCCACTAGGGAAAAGGAATTGCAAGCAAAAATTAGTAGAAATAAGCAACGAAGCGCAAACTTCCATTTCCCCTGGGAAAATAGCTCGCTCACAAGTTTTGCTTGAATGAGATCCGAACCAAATTTTAACCGAGAAGTAAGCCACATAGAAACTAAAGTTAGTACAACAAAATTATAAAGTTAGAACAATCTAACAAATTTGTTTTCCATAAAGTCTTTTCTAATTTTGATAGCATAATTTTATCCATGGCTTCTCCTACTGAAGAAAATTACCTCAAAGCACTTTTTAACTTGGCAAACAGTCAGGGAGAAATTACACTTTCAGAGCTAGCTTCAAGGCTACAGGTAAGTTTGCCTACCGCAAACAGCATGGTCAAGTCCTTGCAAAAAAGCCAGTGGGTGAATTATGAAAAATACAAACCGCTCACCCTAACCCCTGAAGGACGTCTTCTTGCTGCTTCCATCATCAGGAAGCACCGGCTAACGGAAATGTTTTTGGTGGATATAATGAAGTTTGGCTGGGAGGAAGTACATGAAGTTGCAGAGCAAATCGAACACATTCATGCACCTAAATTTTTTGAACGGATGGATGAAATGCTTGGCTACCCAGCATCAGATCCTCATGGTTCACCCATACCTGGTCTAGATGGAAAACTTCAGCAACAAAGCTATGTACCTCTCAGCAGTGCCCTACCCGGTCAAAAAGTTGAACTACTTGCACTAAGCAATTCTTCCGCCGAATTCCTTGAATTTTTAAATAGCCGCGGACTATCGCTAGGGCTCACATTAACAGTTATCTCAAGCGAGCGGTTTGACGGAAGTATGGTTTTGAGTTATACGGATCACCCAAGCGAAGCCCTAAGTGGGACCATTTGCGAACGACTATTAGTTCGTGTACACACGAAAGCTACTACTCACTAATCTAGCTAATTCCTGAATCCTAACTAGGAAGCGTCAACTGCCAGCGCCAGCTATCGCGCATGCAGTCCTCCAAGGAAAATTTGGGATACCAACCCAAAACCTGATTGATCTTGGTCGTGTCCGCCCAAGTTTTGACCACATCCCCTGCCCTTCTCGGGCCAATTTGATAGGGTAAGTTGATACCATTGACTGATTCAAAGGCATGAATCACCTCTAGGACAGTATTGCCTCTGCCAGTGCCCACATTGAATACCTCATAAAAATCAAGGGGCTTTTCAAAAAGAAATCCAAGTGCTTTCACATGGGCATCTGCCAAATCCACCACATGGATGTAATCCCGGATGCAGCTGCCATCTGGGGTATCGTAATCGTTGCCAAAAACGGTCAGCTTCTCTCGAATGCCTGCTGCTGTTTGGGTGAGGAAAGGAACTAAATTCTGTGGGGTACCCATCGGCAACTCCCCAATCTTTGCACTTGGATGAGCGCCTACTGGATTGAAGTAGCGCAATGCAACCACACGGATACCCGGCTTGCTCTTCACATAATCCACCAATATGTCTTCCCCAATCTTTTTGGTATTGCCATAAGGACTTTCGGCATCTTTACGAGGGGTAGCTTCAGTCACCGGCAACACATCGGGCTGCCCGTAGACCGTACAGGAGGAAGAGAATACGATATTTTGAATTCTCTTGTCATGCATAAATTCAAGCAGGACGAGCAAGGAACCTAGATTGTTTTTGTAATAAGACAAGGGCTGCCGGGTGCTCTCTCCTACCGCTTTAAAGGCCGCAAAATGAATGACTCCAGCAAGCTGATGGTCTTGAGCGATTTGATCTAAAATCTCCCGCTGGTTGCAATCTCCTTTGTAAAAAGCAAATCGCTTCCCAGTAATCTCGGCTAGACGATCCAAAACGGTCTCATGGGAATTTGAAAAATCATCTAAAATGATTGGCTCAAGGCCAGCATTCCAAAGTTCTACGGCGGTATGGGAACCAATGTATCCCGCTCCACCGGTGATCAATATTTTTTTCATTTCAAAAAAGTTGAGAAGACAAAACTAGGGATTTTATCCGAAATGGAGCACATGAAAGCTATAAGCTCTCCACTCCAATCACTTAGCGAACCAATAAAACGGAACCTCGGAAAGTCACCTGAACCGTATTGCCTTCCATCAAGTAGCTGTAAGTTGTGGCATAAGAATAGGTTCCTGCTGGGGCTATATCCCCTGCAAAAGTCCCATCCCAACCTTCGGTGCCGGTGTAGACAAGCTGTCCCCAACGGTTGTAAATGATCATGGAAAAATCAACCACACAATTGGATACCCCTGTAAACTTGCCAGGAGCTTCTGTCGGGTTAAATGCATTGGGCATTCGGATTTTGGGAGCTTCTTCTATGACGATGCCCGTTCCAAATGAGATGCAACCCGCAGCATCGGTGACTTGTACCGTGTAGCTACCCTTAGCCAAGGATGTTGCCAAATCCGTAGTTTGGGCGGAAGGATTCCAAAGAAACTGAAATGGCCCCTCAGGTCCAGAAGGAACCACCAGCAATTCACCATTGGCTTCACCAGGACAGGCAGTCTTTGCCAAAGACACATCTACTACCAAAGGCGGTGGGGAGGTGATTTCAAAGGTCACAGGTATTTTACAACCATTTGCATCGGTCACCTCCCAAGCATAATTCTCTTTCTTGAGCGTATCGAGTTCAAACACCCCCGCAAAAGTCTGTTTCCCTCCAAACTCCAAACTATACGGCGC
>CANGZP010000089.1 GCA_947458475.1 Cyclobacteriaceae bacterium
GAGGCCTTGGTTGCGGACTTGACAGCTGCAGGCTATGGCTATGCCTATCCCATCATTGAACCCGAAAAAGTCGCTTCTGCCTGGGCACTTCGAGCAGCGGGACTAGGTCTTCTGGGAAATATCCCTGGAGATCCCAAGGCGGTGGCCTGTATTGAGGACACGGCTGTGGACATCACGGATTTGGCAGACTACATCGATGAGTTGGATGGGATACTGGCAGGGTTTAACCAAAACCCAGTTCACTATGCACATGCCGGCGCTGGAGAAATTCACATGCGCCCCATTTTGGACTTGAAAAAGGCCGAAGATGTGGAGGAGTTTTACCAGATTTCTCTGGCTTCCGCCAAACTAGTAAAGAAGTACCAGGGCTCGCTATCAGGTGAACATGGGGATGGGCGCGTGCGTGCGGCCTTTATTCCGATGATGGTAGGGGATAAAAACTACCAGCTTTTTCGACGCATTAAATACACCTGGGATCCCAAAAACATTTTCAATCCAGGTAAAATTGTAGATGCAGCTCCGATGAACCAGTTTCTTCGCTACGAGATCGGGATGCATACCCCAGATCCGGAGACGGTATTTGATTTTTCAGCGGCTGGAGGCATTCTGAGGCTTGCCGAGAAGTGTAACGGTTCGGGGGATTGCCGTAAGCTGCCTGGATCAGGAGGCACGATGTGCCCATCCTTTATGGCTACTCGTAACGAGCGGGATTCTGTTCGTGGCCGTGCCAATACGCTACGCGAGTTTCTGACACTTGACAAAAAAGAAAACGCCTTTGACCATCCAGAGATCAAGGAGGCATTGGACCTGTGTTTGAGTTGCAAAGGATGTACCGCAGAGTGTCCATCCAATGTCGACATGTCTAGCATGAAGGCGGAATTCTTGTACCAATACCAAAAAAACCATGGGGTGCCGCTTCGATCTAGGGCTTTTGCCTACATTAATGAACTAAACCAGCTGGGTTCTTTGCTTCCGGTGGTTTCCAACTTTTTATTGACCAATTTTCTTACTGGAGGAATCCTGAAGGCCATTCTTGGAGTGGCTCCCAATCGAAATTTGCCTGAAATCAGTTCGGTAAGCTTGAGAGCTTGGTATAAAAATAATTACCACATTCTTCCGGCACCGCCTAAGATGATCAAGACGGTGTACTTTTTTGTGGATGAGTTTACTAACTACAATGACACCCAAATTGGGATCAAGGCCATCTCGCTATTGAAAAAGTTGGGTTACGAGGTCAAAGTAGTCGATCACGAGGAAAGTGGGCGCTCCGCACTCTCCAAAGGATTGCTGCTCAAGGCGAAGAAGCATGCGGAAGCCAATGTGCGCATTTTTGAAAACTTGATCGATGGCAATACACCCTTGATTGGGTTGGAGCCTTCGGCAATTTTAAGTTTCAGGGACGAATACCCCCGCATTGTGGGCCCAGAATGGGTGGAGGGTGCTAAAAAGCTCAAATTCCACGTGCAGCTTATTGATGAGTTTTTGGGTAAGGAAGTAGCCGCAGGCAATATCAAGCCAGAGGAATTCACTACGCGGGCGCAAAAAATCAAGTTGCACGGGCATTGCCATCAAAAGGCGCTTTCTTCGCTTTCTTGGACACAAAAAATTCTCACGCTACCAGTCAACTATGTGGTAGAAACCATCCCGAGTGGATGCTGTGGTATGGCAGGCTCCTTTGGCTATGAGGCGGAGCATTTTGCAGTATCCCAGCAAATTGGGGAATTGGTCTTGTTTCCAGCAGTTCGAAAGGCAGAGGTAGATACCTTGATTGCAGCTCCGGGCACCTCCTGTCGTCACCAAATCAGTGATGGGACTGGTAGGAGGGCTTTGCATCCCATTGAGATTTTGTGGAACGCCTTAAAGCGCTAAGCAAAGGAAAGCAGCGTCTACCTTTCTTCTCTTCTGAAAAACGACAATTCTTGTCAAATTAGAATTTTCTGAAAGGGATTGCGTCTCGACTTGGCTATATTCGAGTTCAATTTTTTTTTCTATGACCAAACCCTTTCTACTCTACAGGTCCTCGGCTGGTTCGGGCAAGACCTATACGCTAACCTTAGAATACCTAAAGTTAGCGTTGAAAAATCCCAAGTCAGGGTACCGACAGATTTTGGCAGTGACCTTCACCAATAAGGCCACTCAGGAGATGAAGGAGCGTATCGTGGAGGTTTTGGAGCGTCTCAGCAGGGTGGTAAAGCCGGGAGAATCCTTGGATGCCGAACTGATGAGGCATCTGGACTTGGATGAGGAGCAATTGATGGGTCGTTCGCGCATGACACTTTTACATATCCTTCACGGCTATGGACATTTTGCAGTCAGCACTATCGATTCCTTTTTTCAGAAGGTCATCCGCTCCTTTGCTCGAGAGATGGACTTGCAGGCCAAGTTTGATGTGGAGATGGATACCGATGCAGTTTTAGAAAAGCTGGTTGACCGAATCGTAGAAAAAGTAGCCGAGGATCCTGCTTTACGTAGTTGGTTGATAGACTACGCAGAGGAGCAACTGTTGGATGGGAAATCCTGGGACATTCGCGTAGGGATTAAGGGTCTTGGAAAAGAGATTTTTCAGGAGCGATTTAAGGCGTTCCGAGCAGTGTTTCAAGAAAGCGTGGGAAAAGCTGGATTTTTACCTGAACTCAAAGGACAGATTTCTAGTGTTCGTCAGGCACTCATTGTGGAGGGCAAAAGGCAGTGGCAGGAAGCAGAGGATATTCGGATTCGATTTGGATTGGAATGGACTGATTTTAAAGGAAGTAGCACCAGTTTTGCTAAAAAATTTGGACTACTTGGTAATCCTAAATCTCCTTTTCCTGACCATACAGTAACTATGCATCGGGATTTGCCAGATATTGCGAATTGGTTTACCAAAAAATCCCCTCTAGAGAACGCTATTCGCAATGCACATGCAGCGGGTTTGGGCGAACTAGTGTATTCTTGGCCTGAAAAGGTAAAGGTTTGGAATACCTACACTTCGCTCCAGAAGAACCTGAACGCCTTTGGGGTATTTCGGAATTTGATTGTAGAGTTGCGAGACCTCAAAGATGAAGAAGGGATCCTTTTAATCTCGGACGTGAATGATTTTCTCGCAGAGATCACCCGTGAAAATGAAGCCCCGTTTCTGTATGAAAAAATTGGGAACCAATACCAACACTTTTTGATCGATGAGTTTCAGGATACCTCCGAATTCCAATGGTCGAGTTTCAAGCCTTTGCTTGAAAATTCCCTTGCCTCAGGGCACACGAATCTTCTGGTTGGCGATGTAAAGCAGTCCATTTACCGCTGGCGTGGAGGTAAATTGGAGCTGTTGCTTTCAGAAGTTCAAGAGCAGATTCATCCAGACTTTGTAGAAGTCAAAAATCTAAGCGTCAATTACCGCAGTTTGCCAGGCATCATCGCATTTAACAATTCGGTATTCGAACAATTGCCAAGGCTGATGGAACTGGGAATGGAACGGCATTACGGCTTAGATCCTGAAAATAAGCTTTCTCAAGCCTTTACTGGAGTAAGCCAGGAGGTTCCTGAGTTTAAAAAAGGCGAAACCTTCAAAGGGAAAATTCATCTCGAATTTGCTGAAAAGACTAGTTCGGATAAATCAGCCGAAGATGAGGGTGAAGAGGAGGAAGTCGAATTGGGTGCATTGGATAAGCTTCCTATGCTAGTGATGCAGCTGCAGGATCAGGGCTATGCCTTGCGGGACATTGCCTTTCTGGTTCGGACCAATGGGCAGGGGGCGGTCTTAGCAGATGCATTTATGGAGGTGCAGCGTACCCAAATTGGAACTGATTACCGATTTGCTGTGCTTTCAGAAGAGTCCTTGTTTATCGATAAATCGAGTGCAGTCAAGTGCGTACTTGGATTTTTAACCTATTTGAGTGCACCATCGGATCGCGTTGCGCTAAAAACCCTTTGGCAATACTATGCTTTGGTTCACGGCATTCCCCTGAGCCATGAACTGTTTTTTGTGAGAGGCCTTCCTGTCGAGCTGCAAGCGAAAGAAGCCGAATTGTTGCAGCGGCAAGCGAGCTTCCAGCAGATGCCCTTGCTTGAATTGGTGGAGCAGGGACTTACTTTTCTCGGACTTACACAAAAGCAACAGGACCTGAGCTATGTGTCTGGGTTCAAAGAGGCGGTCTTCGATTATGTAAAAAAGAACCGTGCAGATCTTCTTGGCTTTTTGGATTGGTGGGAGCTCAACAAAAAGAAGCATACGGTCAAAATTCCGGAGGATCACGATGCCATGCGTATCCTCACCATTCACAAAGCCAAGGGGCTTCAATTTAAGGTGGTGGTGATGCCCTTTATGGATTGGGGGATTGTATCCTCAGGTCTTCAAGCGCCTATCCTTTGGGCTCCGTTTGAAGCGGAAAATGGAATGCAGACCGTGGTTCCTTTGACGCACCAAAGCCTTTTGAAAGACAGTCATTTTGCTGGAGCCTATAACGAAGAGGTTCGTCTGTCCTATTTGGATTCCCTCAACATGCTTTATGTCGCATTTACCCGAGCGGAAGAGGCTTTCTACGGCTTCAGTACCTATTCGTTTTCTAAATCTAAAAAAGAAGCCTCGCCGACCCGAACAGGAAACCTGTTGTACAGCTTGTTTTCAGGAGGCTTTCAGTTTGGAGAGGAAGGTTCCTCTTCCTGGAATGCGGAGTCCCTAACCTTTGATTGGGGGCAATGGCCTGCGGTGGTCCCAAGGGATGGGGATGAGCCAGCTCATGCTCCTGCGCTACGCTGGGAATGCATGGATTGGAAATCCAAGTTGCAAACCAAGACCTATCCTTGGGATTTCTCTTCAGAGGGGATCCGTGCTCGGGAACAACGGGACTTTGGCGTAGTCATACACGATATATTAGCTGCTGCCCAAGGTTTGGAGGATGCCCTTCGACTTGTAAAGGAATACACCTTTGATGGACGGTGGGAAGCGGATATTGCTGCACAAATTACCCTCAAGTTGGAGCAGTTATTTGCGCTGCCTCAGGTGAAGTCCTGGTTTGATCCCGACTTCCCTACACTGACCGAGCAGGGTATTTTGGTGCCAGGGGGTATTCAGAAACGCCCAGATCGAATTCTCATCACCAAAGAAGCTGCATTGGTCATTGATTTTAAAACTGGAGTAAAGCGTGATTCCCATGTAGTTCAGGTCAAGGAATACATGGCTTTAGTACGAACCTTGACCAAGCTACCTGTAAAAGGGTACCTCTGTTACCTTGAACCCACTGAAATCATAGCGCTATGACCCCTTTTTTGAAAGAAACTGCTAAAGCACTTTTGGATTCTGGTAGGGATTTAAAAGACATTCGGCTGGTATTGCCCAACCGCCGTGCAGGTTTATTTTTTACCAAGTACTTGGGGGAACTCATTGACCAGCCCGTTTGGATGCCAGAAGTGCTCACCATTGAGCAGCTGGTGTACCAGTTGGCAGGCAATACACCCACAGATGAGCTCACCTTGGTATTTGAACTCTATGAAGAGTACCGACAGTTGCAAAAGGATCCTGAGCCTTTTGACCGCTTTTTCCATTGGGGAGAGTTGATTTTAAAGGATTTCAATGACTTGGATCAATTTCTTGCTCCAGTAAATCAGGTATATGCCTATTTGGCGGAAATCAAGGAATTTGAAACCGATTTAAGTTTCCTCACCGAGGAGCAACGTGCGCTGATTGCACAGTTTTGGAAGGCCTTTGAGCGGCAAAATGAAACGGAGAAAGAACGCTTTCTGAAGTTTTGGCAAATTTTGGGCTTGCTGTATCAAGGATTTCAAGCAAGGCTCCAAGCCAATGGATTGGCCTATTCGGGGCAATTGTACAGACAGGTGGCTGAAAACACTGGCGCAATTGCTCCACCCGATAAGCAGCTCGTATTTGTAGGATTCAATGCCTTTACGCTCGCGGAAGAAAAGATCATTACCCATTACCTGGAGGTGCATGGTGCTTCTATTTTTTGGGATGTCGACCGCTATTACTTGGACGATCCCTTGCAAGAAGCAGGATTGTTTTTTAGGGACTATCTCAAAGACCCAATTTTGGGAAAAACCTTCCCAGAAAAGATTCCAGCGGAAATTAAAGACAAAGGCGCGCAAATTCATACCCATTCCATTCCTTTAAAAACCAATCAAGCCAATTTGGTAGGGAAACTTTTGGAGCAGGTGGGCGCTGATGAGCCCTTGGAGGAGACCGTGATTATTCTCCCCGACGAGCAGTTGCTTTTTCCCGTGTTGCATCAGCTTCCGGAAGTGATTGCCAAGCTCAACGTGACAATGGGCTATCCCATGCGAAATGCTCCTATATATGCGTTTTTGGATGCAGTGTTGGATTTGCAGCGCTATGCCAAAAGTAAAGAGGGCCTGGTGACGTTTTACCACAAACCTGTTTTGGATCTGCTGGCCTATTCCTACCTGCAGTCTGCAGATGCAACTTGGGCCTCTGGTGCCACTCAAAAGATTCAAAATGAAAACTGGGTAGATGTACCCCTGGATCTTGTTAGTAAAGAAAATACGCTCTTTGCCTTGGTGTTTCAGAAAGTGGGTTCGGATTCACTTTTGGATTATTTGCTTGCAATCATTCAGTTTTTGGCCAAAGAACTTCAGGAAGACCCTACCCAAAAAAGTTATTTGTTTCAAGCCTTCAAGCAATTGAATCGGGTGAAGGAAATCTTCCAGGCTAGGGGTACCAAAGAACTTAAAGTAGAGTTTTTGCTTAGCTTGTTTCGAAAGTTGTTTCGAGATCTCAAATTGCCTTTTGAAGGCGAGCCCCTTCAAGGCTTGCAAGTCATGGGGGTATTGGAGTCTAGAAACCTGGATTTCAAGCGTGTCATCATCTGTGATGTGAATGAAGGAAGTTTTCCTCCGGGTGGGGGAATTCAATCTATGATTCCTTTTAACCTTCGAAAAGCGTTTCGTTTGCCTGTTCAGGAGCAAAATGACGCCATCTATGCCTACACCTTTTACCGATTGCTCCATCGAGCAGAGGAGGTGCACTTGATCTATGCCACTTCTGGGGAGCAAGGCAAATCCAGTGAAATGAGCCGATTTATTCAGCAGATGCGGGTAGAACTTCCAATTGCAAAGCCACAGTCTGTGCTGGTGCCTGTCAATCTTACTCCCAATCAGCCTATTACGCTAGAAAAGACTCCTGCCATGCTCACCAGCTTGGCTCGCTATTTCAAGCCTGCAGGTGAGGAAACTGCTGAAAAGCGATTTTCAGCATCTGCGCTAAACATGTATCTGGACTGTCGACTGCGGTTTTACCTCCGGTATGTGGCGGAATTGAAAGAACCTGAAGAGGTTGTTACCACGATTGATCCCATGACATTTGGGACCTTACTTCACAAAGGGATTGAACTTTTGTATGAAATTCCGGAGGAAGAGACATTTCGTGACATCGATGGGCACTCAATTGATCGATTGCTGCCTCAGGTACCTGCAGCAGTTGATCGAGCATTTCGAGAGCTGTACAAGAAGCAGGAGGGAGAGGAGTTGTTATTGACTGGGCAACTCCAAATTGCGCGGGAGGTGTTGACCAAATATATCGAAGCAATTCTGAGCTATGACAAAAAGAATGGTGATTTCCGGGTAATCGGTTTGGAGAAAGAACAAATCGCTCACTTGTCGATCGAAACGCAGGAAGGCACGAAAGAAGTAGAGTTGGGGGGAGTGATTGATCGGGTGGATATCAAGGATGGAGTCGTTCGTCTGCTGGATTACAAAACAGGGAAGGACACCAAAAAGATATCCTCCCTAGTTTCACTTTTTGATCGGGATGATAAGAAAAGAAACAAGGCAGGAATGCAAACTTTTCTGTATGCATTTTTCTACCAGTATCAACATCCGGACAACCAGTTTCCGCTGAAGCCAGGGATAATGAACATCAAAGAAATCTACTCGGAAGACTTCAATCCATTCCTGCAATTGGGGGATGCTGAGGTGACGGATTACCGAGATTTTGCTACCGGATTTAAGGAAGGACTTCGAGGATTGCTCGAAGAAATTATGGATCCTTTGGTGCCCTTTGATCAAACCGAGGACAAGAAAAAATGCAGCTATTGCGCCTACCAAGAACTCTGTGGAAGGTAGGAGTGCAGGGGGTTCAATAGGGCTGTTATTTTTCTGTCTTCCCTAGTAATTTCAGTAGGAGAGGAGAGGGGGGAGCTGACCTCATTTCAGTAGAAATTGGAAGACCGCAGTTCAAATTTTTGGCTCAATTGTTGGTTGGTTAAAAGGAGAAAATGGGGGAATTGGAGAGAGAGTTTGGTTGGTTTAAGGCCGAATTCTACCGCTGAATTGGCTTACTTTTAAGAAAGAGATACCGATAGACCGCCCGAAACCTCGTCTGACTTACTTTGATTTTTTTATTAAATACTAGAATTTATATGATATACTTAAATAATTGATTTATAGATTTTTATAAGTTATTTAATCTAGACTAAATTAGATTATTCTAAATTATTTAGATTAAACTAAAATAATTTTTTTCCTTAATTCTTTAAATTCCTATCGCGCTTTTCTAATTCCTATCCGCTCAGTTGATTTTTGATTTTCTTCCTCCTTATTTCTTCAACGCGAGATTGACTTTATGCCGCAATACTCGTTGGCTGGCTGCTGAATTTTGAACTGCTTCTAATTCGATTTTTTAGAAAAGAAATCTGGAATTGAGGTCCCTTTTTGAAAGGGCTATTTGCTGATTCTGATTATCCGCTTTTTCACCATAACCAGAGAAAAAAAGGTTTGATGTTCAAATAGGTGAGCTGTGGACCGTTGACTGTGATCTGTCAACGATTATCCGCAGTTTTAAATAGCTATGTTGAGCTACTGGCATGGTTGCGGATAATCATATTGCTGATTTTTTCTCCTCGAATTTAGACTACAAGTTGGCTGGATACGTCCTGTAAATCGTTCGTAAACGATTCAGATTTTAAGGAACTTATGGAGGAGAAAATCAGGCTGCTTGACTTCATCAAGCGGGGCGTTCGGGCTTCTATTTTTTGATCCTTTTTTGTAAGGGATCAAAAGAAGGTTTTTGGGTCATCCTTTGGATTTTATTCCTTATTTTTGAAACTCTGAACACAACTATGGCAGGACAGTCCGGTACGCGAAAGCATGTCTTTTCAAAAAAAATAGATGCCTTTTTCAAGGGCTTGGCGGATGCGTGGAACTTTGTGAAACGATTTTTTCAAGAAGTATTTGTTCCACCCTATGAGTTTAAAGAAGTCATTCATCAGTGTTACCGTATTGGGGTAGAGTCCTTGCCTTTGATTTCCTTGACTGGATTTATTGTTGGGATTGTATTTACCAACCAATCTCGCCCTTCCTTGTCTGAGTTTGGAGCTACATCCTGGCTACCCTCCTTGATTGCAATTGCGATTGTTCGAGCGATGGGGCCTTTGGTCACCGCCTTGATCGCTGCCGGTAAGGTGGGTTCGGGCATCGGAGCCGAAATCGCTTCCATGAAAGTAACCGAGCAGATTGATGCCATGGAGGTGTCGGGGAC
>CANGZP010000090.1 GCA_947458475.1 Cyclobacteriaceae bacterium
GGCAGGACAGAAGAACGAAGCAATGTCCATACGCCATACCCTAGAAATAGGACTCCCAAACCAACATAGACCACCGATACCCCTCCACTTGACCCAGTAACCAAGATCCAGGCATTCACCCCGACCACAAGAGCCACCAAAGAAAGGAGGAGCACAGCGGCCACCTTTAGTCCTTTGGCACGTTCCAAGCCCCCTCCACGAACGACTATCCAAGCAAGCCAAAGTGCTAAAACTGGTGCTACAGGTAGCAGGTATCGCTCGTAAAATTTGCTGGTGAGCGCACCCATGCCCAGGATGGCCAGTCCCCAGAGGAGCGCAAAGGCGAAAAATTGAGGATTTTCCTTCCAGGCAGTCACTAAGGTGTCTTTTAACTTGGGAGTCGCCAAAGCTACCCAAGGGAGAAACATGCCTACCACTAGCAGCGATGCCACTGTTCCATTTTGAAGCACCATCAACAGGCGGGAGGTCACCCGCGTGCCCACCTGATCCTCCAAAAAACTATCCAAAAACGCTGGGCCGTGCAGCTGCCACATGGCCACAAACCAGAATACGGCAATTCCTAAAGCCACAAACAGGGCAGGGAGATACAGCAATTTTTTCCAAGAAACCCGCTGCCAGGGATTGAATCGCAAGTACAAGAGGCCTATGCCTCCCAGAGCCACGGCTGGAAGCCCCTTCACTTCGAAGGCTAGGGCCAGGCCCAAGTACAGCAGCCACAGAAACTTATTCTTCGCCTGCTCCCCATCTCGCAGAAGCCCGGCAAAGCCTAGCGCAGCGACCGTAATCGTCAGCACCAACAGCACATCTGGAATGGAGCGCGTAGAAGCAAAAATTAGAATAGGATTAGAGGCAGCGATCAAGGCTGCAGTTCCTGCAATCCTCCGATCCCCAAATACTGTTTTTCCAAGGAGGTAGGTTAGGCCAACTGTAGCGGCCCCTGCCAGCAAAAAAAAGATGCGTGAACCGAAGGCATGCATGCCAAAGAGTTTGAATCCTGCAAGCACCGCCCAGTAGGTCAAGATCGGTTTCTTGAAGCGCAACTCCCCCGAACCCAAGTAAGTTGTCAGGTAATCCCCTGTCTGCAGCATCTTGACCGCCGCATCCCGGTAGTAGATTTCGTCAGGGTAATGCAGGTGAAAGTCTAGGGCAAAAGGCCCCACCAACCCACAAAAAAGGA
Source organism: Cyclobacteriaceae bacterium (assembly GCA_947458475.1). Lineage (GTDB taxonomy): Bacteria > Bacteroidota > Bacteroidia > Cytophagales > Cyclobacteriaceae > Algoriphagus. The sequence continues at coordinate 1,178 of CANGZP010000090.1, forward strand.
GAAGCAGCACCCAGGGATTGGCAATCACAGCAGAAGATTGAGCAGTGCGCATCCCCAAAGATACAGCAGGTAGGCGGAATTTTTGGAGGGATTTGATGCAAAAACTAGAAGCGTTTTGACCAAATGCGGTTAAAAAGGTACTTTTGAGTAATCTTTGCCAGCCATGAATAAGCCACTTTTATCCGTCGTCATCACTGTCTACAACGAAGAAGATAACATTCAGCCCCTCCTAAAAGCGACCTATGCCGCACTCTCGGGAATGGATTACGAAGTAATTCTGGTAGAGGATGGAAGCACCGATCGCACGGTAGCTGAGGTGAAAAAATACGCGAATACCCGTACCAAGCTGGTGATTTTTAACCGCAACTACGGGCAAACCACCGCGCTGGCGGCAGGTATTGATCAGGCCACAGGGGAATACATTGCTACCATGGATGGGGATTTGCAAAATGACCCCACGGATCTGCCTGGTATGCTCCAAAAAGCAATCGACGAGGAATGGGATGTAGTGGCAGGGCGCAGAGCCAACCGGAAAGATGGATTTGTACTCCGTAAAATCCCTTCCAAAATCGCCAACTGGATCATTCGAAATTCCACAAACGTCCACCTCAAGGACTATGGCTGCACGCTTCGGGTGTATAAGGCCGAAATTGCCCAAAACATGGGGCTCTATGGGGAACTCCACCGCTTTATCCCGGTACTTGCCAAGCAAGAGGGAGCAAAGATGACCGAAGTGGATGTCAAGCACCACCCTCGAATTCACGGGACCTCCAAGTACGGACTCAGTCGCACCTTCAAGGTGATGGCCGACTTGATTCTGATGCTGTTTTTTCAAAAATATTTCCAGCGCCCCATCCACCTGTTTGGTGGGCTTGGGCTGGTTGCCTTCCTCTTGGGAGGAATAATCAATGTGTACCTCTTGGTTCTAAAAATTCTAGGGGAAGATATCTGGGGACGACCTATCTTGATCCTTGGGTTTATTCTAATTCTCGGAGGCATACAGCTGATCACCACAGGCATCATTTCAGAGATCATTGTACGCACCTATTTCGAATCTCAGGACAAGAAAACTTACCGTGTAAAGGCCCTCTATACCGGAGAGCAGGAAGTGCAAACGTCCAACTAAGGATTCCATGTCCCAACTCAAAAACCAGCTAAAAACTGCCCTTAAAATTCTCCTCACAGGAGGGGCTCTGTACCTGGTTTTTCAGAAAATCGATACGGACCAACTCCTCCAACTCTCTAAAACCCTTTCTTGGGGCTGGTTGGTTCCTGCCCTTGCACTATTTGTAGGGAGTAAGGTAGCCACTGCCATTCGCCTCAATGCCTACTTTGCCAACATCCACATTTCTCTCAGTTTCTGGGAAAACTGGCGCCTTTACCTGATCGGCATGTTCTACAACCTATTTCTTCCCGGGGGAATAGGGGGTGACGGGTACAAGGTCTATCTCTTAAATAACCAATTTAAAACACCTGTCAAGGAGCTGCTTAAAGCGAGCCTACTAGACCGGTTAGGAGGACTGATTGCCATCCTTGCCTTACTTTTTGGAATCCTACTCCTGATTGAACTCCCATTGCCATTTGGCGAGCCTTGGGTAAGCGATGCAGTATTTATCGTTGGTCTAATTGGGATTTTACCTGGATTTTGGCTGCTTCAAAAATTTCTCTTTTCGAATTTTCTACCTTCCTTTTGGCAGGGGATCTTCTGGTCGCTAGTAGGCCAGCTTGCCCAGATGGCTGCAGTAGTCTGCTTGTTACTCGCCTTGGGAGTGCAGGATAAATTTCTAGCCTACCAGGCCGTATTTTTACTTTCCTCAATCGTGGCGGTATTGCCGCTGACAATCGGAGGGGTAGGAGCTCGGGAACTCGTGGTGGTCTATGCCCATTCCTATGCAGGGATCCAAGAGACAGAGGCAGTTGCCTTTAGTTTGCTTTTTTTCCTGATTTCGGCCGCGGTATCCCTCTCAGGGGCATGGGTCAAGTGGAAAAGAGAATAAATTTCTACCTTTACGCAGATTCTTCCCGCCCATGACTAGAGCTGAACTTTTTGCCCAGATCCAACAAAAATCCTCCTTTCTCTGTGTAGGACTGGATCCAGACTTTGACAAAATTCCTGCCCACCTAAAAAATGAGCCCGATCCGATTTTTTCTTTCTGCCAGCAAATCATTGAAGAGACGGCAGACTTTGCGGTAGCCTACAAGCCCAATACGGCCTTTTTTGAAGCCCATGGAGCCAAAGGCTGGGAAACACTCGCCAAGGTAGAGGCACTGATCCCGAAGCACATCTTCTCCATCGCAGATGCCAAGCGAGGCGACATTGGCAATACGGCTACCCGCTATGCAGAAGCATTTTTTAAGCACATGAACTTCGATTCCATTACCGTTGCCCCCTATATGGGCAAAGATTCCGTGGCTCCCTTTTTAGAATTTGAGGGCAAATGGGCGATCCTTCTTGCCCTGACTTCCAACCCCGGGTCATTGGATTTTCAACTCCTTCAAGACGCTTCTGGCAAGCCACTCTACCAGTCCGTGTTGGAAAAAAGCCAAACCTGGGGAAGCACAGAAAATCTCATGTATGTGGTGGGTGCTACGCGCGGGGAACTTATCGGAGAAGTGCGGAAAACAGTGCCCGAGCACTTCTTGCTCGTGCCTGGCGTAGGCGCTCAAGGAGGAAGTTTGGCAGATGTGGCCCGCTTTGGCATGAATAGCAGTTGTGGCCTGCTCGTCAACTCCAGCCGAGGGATCATCTATGCCTCTAAGGAAAAGGATTTTGCAAAAGTTGCTCGGCAAGAAGCCCAAAAGCTACAACTGGAGATGAAACAACTCTTGGATCAGTACCTGTAGTAAGTCCGAACCAGGATTAGTTTTCAGATTTAAATAGCTCCTGACCCCTTGCATAGGGATTAGTTTTTGGCTATATTTCTCTTACTTTTTTGACTTATTTTTTATGGATTTTAAAGAAGACTTTTTACAGTTGGTATGGAAATACCAGTACTTCGACCGCAAAAACCTCCTCACCACAGCTGGCGAAGAGCTCCAAATCTTGCAGGTAGGCCATCACAATTCCCTTGAAGGTCCTGACTTTCAAAACGCCGCCCTCATCATCGGAGGAGTCACACTTCATGGCCATGTGGAAGTACACCGGAGATCCTCCGAATGGATACAGCATGCGCACGATACAGACCTGGGCTACAATACCGTCATTTTGCATTTGGTCTGGGAAAACGATCGGCAAGTCTACCGGCAGGACGGTACTCCCATGCCCACTGTAGCCCTAAACGGCAAAATCTACTTGGACATTTGGCGCAACTACGAACAGCTACTCAATTTTCAACTGGACCTACCCTGTGCCCATGCGCTGGCTACCGTCCCGGAAATTCTTCGCTTTTCCGCTTCAGAAAAAGCGCTGGTCGAGCGCCTCCACGAAAAGTCCCAGGGGGTGCTTGCTATCCTTCAGGCCACACAGGGGGATTGGGAGGAAACGGCTTACCGCTGGCTTTTTCGATGCTTTGGCTACCATACCAACCGCCTGCCGATGGAGGAGTTGGGGCAACTTCTTCCCTACACCTTGCTCAAACGACACCGAGAGCAGCTGCAGCACCTCGAGGCCATGCTTTTGGGACAAGCTGGATTGCTCCCGGAGGATTCGGATGATTCCTATGTCCTGCAACTCAAAAAAGACCATGATTTTTATCAGAAAAAATACGGTTGGCCAAAAGGGCTTACCCGACAGCATTGGACTTTTTTGGGTGCGCGCCCAGCCAACTTTCCAACCCTACGACTCGCGCAGCTGGCAACCGTCCTGGTAAAAGCCCCGCATTTGCTTTCCAGCATATTGGAGGAATCTGGAGACCTCACTTCCTTCAAAAAAATATTCCAAACACCGCCTTCCCCCTATTGGCGACAGCATTACAACTTTGGGAAGCCCAGTAGCAAAGTCACCTCCAACGGCCTTTCTGAGCAAAGTGTGCAGCTTTTAGCCATCAATTTTGTGTTGCCCATCTGGTTTGCCTATGGAGAATTCCACGACCAAGAGGAATGGAAAGACCGCTGCTTTTCTCTGCTGCAAAGCCTTCCCGCAGAGCAAAATTATGTGCTCCGAAAGTTTGTGCGTCATGCATGGATTCCGAAAACGGCCTTTGATTCCCAAGGCATGCTCGAACTGTACCGAAGGTATTGCAGTGCTCAAAAATGCCTTTCCTGCAAAATCGGTCAAAGCCTGCTCCGTAGCCCTTCCAAATGAACCGTTGGACAAACGCCACAATTCCTGTATTTTTGTACGAATTACCACTTCCTGACCCATGGACAAACCCGTCATCATCCTCGGCGCCAAAGGCATCGCCCATCCCGCGCTAGAAATTTTCAATAGCAATCAAGTGATTGTGTATGGATTGCTAGATGAGGACAGCAGCCTTCATGGTACCGAAATCAATAACGTCCCTGTACTCGGCGGTACCGAAGACGAGGGATTCTTAAAGTTGATCGGTAAAAAAACCGAGGCCTTTGTCGCGGTGGATGATACCAAATACCGCAAATTCCTGGTGGAACTTCTGCTGGAAGACCGGAAGATGCAACCCATCAATGCCATTCATGAGCGCGCCTACATCTCCACAGATGCCGCACTAGGACATGGGAACTTTATCAATGCACAGGTGACTGTGGGTGCTGGGGCGAAAGTAGGAAGTCACTGCATTTTCCATACGGGAGCCATCATCGACCACAAAGTGACCGTGGAAGACTACGTCCAAGTAGGCGCAGGATCCATCATCAATACCGATGTGGTCTTGGAAGAAGGCGCATTTATCGGTTCGGGCGTCACCATCGTCTCCGGTGTCCGCATCGGGAAAGGTGCCCGCGTAGGAGCCGGCTCTGTAGTCATCTCCTCCGTTGGAAAAAACGAGACGGTGTTTGGTAATCCGGCGGGGAAAGTAAAATAGAAATACGAAGGACGAGAGACGAAGTACGGAATTATTAGTAATGTCGAATATCGAACGCTGAGTGTTGAATGAAGAAGTAGGAAAAATGGAGACGGACCGCAATGCCTCTCGAGACGTCTTGATACTTGCTACTTGAGACTTCCTTAATCTAATCTCTTGGTTCTTGCATCTTGTTTCTCGATGCGTCTAGATACTTGATACTAACTACTTGATACTTATTTAATGTCGAACATCGAACGCCGAGTGCAGAATGTTGAAGTGGGGAAAAGTACAAAGTACCAAGTACGAAGTACAAAGTAGGGATTAATAGTTAGAGCAAAATGCTGCCTTTTTACCGCAGACAGGCTTCTAAAGAATCTTGGTACCTGGTACTTCGTACTTTGTACCTTTTATTTATAAGTCAAAAGAGTATACGTAAACACCCAAACACCCTGCCGAAACAGGGCTCTAGTTATGGAAAACACAAACAAACCCTACCGCATTCTGCTGTACTACTGCTACGCGGAAATTTGCAATCCTGAAGAATACCGGGAAGAACACCACCTCTTCTGTGTAGCAAACAATATCCGAGGCCGAATCATCATTTCCGATGAAGGGCTCAACGGAACAGTTTCTGGCCTAGCCGCAGACTGCGAGAAATACATGGCCTACATTCAAGCGGACCCGCGATTTGCCAAGACAGAATTCAAAATCGATACCCATGAGAGCCATGCCTTCGCAAAAATTCATGTGCGTTACAAACCGGAAATCGTGCATTCCTCCCTCCGCCACCTCGATCCTAACGTGAAAACAGGGAAACACCTTGAGCCGGAAGAGTTTAAGCAACTCAAGGACCAAGAAGATGTGGTCATCCTTGATGTGCGCTCCAACTACGAGCACGAACTGGGACGATTCAAAAATGCGATTACCCTGGATATCGATAACTTCCGCGATTTTCCAGAAAAGGTCAAGGAACTAGAGCACCTCAAAAACAAAAAAGTACTCACCTACTGCACCGGAGGAATCAAGTGTGAAAAGGCTTCTGCCTTCCTACTAGAACAGGGATTTGAAGATGTCTACCAGCTTCATGGGGGCATCATCAAGTACGGCATGGAAGCGGGTGGAGAAGATTTTGAGGGCAAATGCTACGTCTTTGACAACCGCATCGCCGTGGAGGTAAACACGGTCAATCCCACGATCGTATCTTCCTGCCATGTCTGTGGAACCGCTTCGGACCGCATGGTCAACTGTGCCAATCCAAGTTGCAATGAACACCTCGCCATCTGTGAAGCCTGTGGTTGGGAACTTCAAGGCGCTTGCTCTGCCGAGTGCAAAGAACATCCTGAAAAGCGACACTACGACGGCACGGGCTACTACCAAAAAAATACAAACGGCTACAACCCCTACAAAGGGCTACACCGCAGTCCTTCCAAAGAACTGATGCAAAAAGTTTCTGGAGATGCGTCAAATTCCTGAAACTGAACTCATCCTCCACCCAGATGGTAGCGTCTACCATCTGCGCCTTCGGCCCGAGCAGCTGGGCAACCTGGTGTTTACGGTAGGTGATCCAGACCGCGTGCCTACAGTATCTCAGCACTTGGACCAGATTGACTTCAAACTCCAAAACCGAGAGTTCATCACGCATACGGGTTGGAAGAATGGAAAGCGAGTTTCCGTGATCAGCACCGGCATGGGCACGGATAATATTGAAATCCTGATGACTGAGCTGGATGCACTGGTCAATGTAGACCTGCAGACACGCGAAGTCAAATCACAAAAAACTAGTTTACACATCATTCGTATCGGCACCTCGGGAAGCCTACAAGAAGACATCCCGACGGGCACCTTACTGGCTTCCGAACTGGCAATTGGCATGGATACACTGATGGCCTACTACCCTCCACTTTCCGGAACGCAAGACCTTGCTCAAGCAATTCAAGCCGAACTTGGACTTACATTCCGGCCGTACCAAGCAGCCGCTTCTAGGCTTTTGTTGGACCAACTAGGCCCTGAAATCCTGCGTGGGGTGACGCTCACCTGCCCGGGATTTTATGCGCCTCAAGGGCGAGAAGTTCGACTGAAGCCTCGTTTTGAACACATGATCGAACGCCTTGCCGCGCTACGCGTGCAGAGCCGTTACTTGACCAACTTTGAGATGGAGACCGCAGGCTACTATGCCCTGGGAGAGCTCCTGGGCCACGAAGTGCTCAGTCTCAACGCTATCTTGGCCAACAGACCGCTCAAAAAATTCGATGCTGCGGGCGAAAAAACAGTCGACAGAGCTATTGAGACTGCATTGGCCAGCTTCACAGAATGAGTACTTTTTGTGAACAGATACTATTTAGCCTAGAGCAAAAGGCCTAAATTCAAGAGTTGTTACATTTTTTTAATCATTTATTTTTTTAAACTATGGAAAATTACCTCGCTAAGGCTATTGTAGATGCCTGTTTTCACATTCATGTTAAACTTGGTCCTGGGTTATTTGAATCCCTATATGAAGAAGTTCTGCATTATGAATTGTGTAAGCAAGGATTTCTGGTAAAGCGTCAACATCCAGTTCCTGTCATTTGGGACGATACTGAAATGGATCTAGGCTTCCGAGCAGATTTGATCGTGGAAGACCTTGTATTAATTGAGCTTAAGTCAGTGAGGGCTCTTGATCCTGTTCATAAAAAACAGGTGCTGACCTATTTGAAGCTGACTGGATTCAAATTAGGTCTTCTCATTAATTTCAACGAAGCGCTGATCAAAAACGGAATTGCTCGCATAGTGAATGATTTATAAGGTATCTCTAAAAAAGGAATCTCTCGCAAAGTAAAGAAGACGTAAAGAAAGAACTTATCCCTTTGCGGCTTTGCTACTCTGCGCCTTTGCGTGAACAAAAAAAGAAGGCCTTCCAAAGCTCGTTACCCTGCCGTAGGCGGGCTTAGCGCCTTCGCGAGAAGAAAAAAATAGGTCTCGCCAAGCAGGAAAGACGCAAAGAAAGAAATTATCCTTTGCTGTTATGCGACTCTGCGCCTTTGCGTGAACAAAAAAAAATATCTCGCAAAGAAGGGGAGTCGCCAAGGAAGAAAGAAATCCCTTTGCGCCTTTCCTACTTTGCGTCTTTGCGTGAACAAAAAAAGAAGACCTTCCAAAGCTCGTTACCTTGCCGTAGGCGGGCTTAGCGCCTTCGCGAGAAAAATAATGTCGCGCAAAGAAGGGGGGACGCAAAGAAAGAAATCCCTTTGCGGCTTTGCGGCTCTGCGCCTTTGCGTGAACAAAAAAAAATATCTCGCAAAGAAGGGGAGTCGCCAAGGAAGAAAGAAATCCCTTTGCGCCTTTCCTACTTTGCGTCTTTGCGTGAACAAAAAAAGAAGACCTTCCAAAGCTCGTTACC
>CANGZP010000091.1 GCA_947458475.1 Cyclobacteriaceae bacterium
TTGGAGCGGGCTACTTTGCTCCGTTTGGGGCTCGTGGTGGAGCTAATTTCACTTTTCTATACAACCTCCGTCATTCCAATCGGCAGGCTTATTACAATGAGCCCTATCAGATTCGGGTTGGGTTTGTGCTCTAGCGCAAGTTAAATCACCCTTGCAAATTATGTTGGAGGGTTGCCTGTTACAAAGTTCTTGTGGTTTCACTTCAGTAAAATCTAAAAAAACCATTTCATTTTTTCCAAGCCTGTTTTCGCTACATAATCTGCGTCCATTGCATAATATTCTGGGTTGAATAGCTCCAGGGAAAGAATGATTTGCCCTCCTTTGGCGCGTAAGGTGTTGGCAAGATCTTGTAATGGCGCGGCACCATCCCCAGGAAATACCCGATCCTTATCCTGTTGTTCGGTTCTTGGGATGCTCCCAGAAAAGTCATTGAGGTGAAAAATGGAGATGGCATTTCCATCGACCAATTTTAATCCTTCAAACCCTGACCCTCCTCTAAAAAGGTGGTAGACATCAGCTAGAATCTTGGCATCAGGATCATCCGCAGCTGCCGCTACGGCTAAAGCTTGGCTGAGGTGAAAAAAGGCAGGAAAGGCTCCCCAAAACTCCAGTTGAGGCATCACACCTGTTTTCCTACCCAGATCCAACAATTGCTTGTAGCGCTCACCTGCGCGTAGCAAGTCTAGAGGTGCATCTGCTCCGATCGCTGGAGCAGCCACTCGCGTACATCCCAGCTCGGCAAGAAGGCCCATTTCTTTCTCCATCTGCACAAAACCTGCCTTGCTTTTTGCTTCATCTTGAGCCATCCAGGTGGGAAAGCCGATACAGTCGACTAGGCTGATGCCCGCATCGCTCACTAGTTTTTTCAAAGAAGCGATGCTTTTCCCACCTTGGAGATAGCCTTCAATTTCCATCATCCAGGGCTCCAGTCCTTGATATCCTGTCCGAGCAGCCAGCTCGATCAATTGTGGTAAGCTTAGCTTTTGGCCCCGTACGGTACTTGTGTTTAATGAAAAAATAAACTCGGCTTGAGGTTCAACTTTGGATTTTGCTTCTGTAGCCGGTACAAATGCCCCTACCAATGGGGTTAGGGCTAAAGTCTTGAGGAGGGATCTTCTGCTTGTCATTGGATTGCGTATCTTATCCGTTCAAATGGATAGGCTGCCATTTAAACATATTCTGAATAAATAAATTTTATCCCAATTTTCAATCGTATTTTTCATGATGCGTACTATATTATTTCTAGTGGCTTTGGTACTTTTTAAACAGGAAGCATCTGCTCAGGTTGCTGGGAAAGATTTGCCTTTTCTGTCTGATTACCGAGAAGAGATCCCTTACTTTCAAGAATTGATTACTGGAGGCCAATATGCGGCACCCTCCTCACTCATCAAAGGTGATCCCTATTTTGTGACGCGTCAATTCGAAGCTGGAACCTTACGCATTAATGGAATCTCTTATCCTCAGGTACCATTGATCTACGATATTTACCGAGATCAACTCGTTACTTTTCATCCGATCTTTAATCAGAAAATATTGATTAAGCCTGAGAAAATCGATGGATTTGAGTGGAGTGATGGGAAGCTATTTCGGTTTTTTTCAGGGAATGAATCGTTTTTGCACCATGGAAATGGGATTTATGAGGTCTTGGGTCAAGGAAAAGCGATAGCTCTGGCCAAACGCTACAAAACAACCCGCTCCTTACGTGATATTTCACGCTACAACGCGGAGTATGTAGCCAAAAAAGACTACTTTATTTGGAAAGAAGGGGCCTTTTTCCCGATAAAAAAATCATCACAAGCCTTTACTGCCTTGCAGCTCAATGCCAAAGTGCTGAAAAAAGAACTGAAGAGTAAAGGCCTGCAATTCAACAAAGCTCCAGAGGCCTTTTTGACCTATTTAGTAGCCTATCCTGATTCAAACTGATGCGTACCTTAAGTTATATCGTTCCCGTCCTTTTGTTTTTCGTTTTGGCGAACGGCTCGGTATTTGCGCAGCAACAGGCGCCAAAGCAAGAGACAAAGGTGACCGGCTTGTTTGCAGGAGTGAGCTTTGAACGCTTTGCTGAGTTGGTAGAAAAAGATACGCCTTACCGCTTTCTCTTCAAAAAAGAGGAGCTTGCGAATTTTACAGTGAGCCTACAGGCGAATGGGGACAAGTTGGAGGATGTCTTGGGTGTACTTTTTCTAAAAACTGGATTTACCTTCTCTATTTCCAAAGACTTCGAAGTATTCATTTTTGCAGGAGAAAAGAAAGCGGTGGAGTTCCTCCCCAACTATTTTAAAGCACCTTCCAAAGCAAGTCTTTCTGCTGCTTCTGTTCAAGATGAGTTTGTTCGCAATCGACGCTACATCATTGGGGTTCCGGGTCCTGGAACTGAGGCAAAGCTTCAGGGAAAGGTGATTAGTTTGGAAAATAATCTCCCGATTGAGGGAGCGATTGTATTTGAAAAAGAGGCCATGCGCCAAGCCGTGACCAACAAGTCTGGTGAGTTTGAACTGCTTGTTCCCAAGGGGAATAAAACCTTATTTATTCAGAATATTGGTGGCTACACCGAGCAGCGACTTTTGGATATTCAAGGAGATGCAACCCTTGAACTCAGTATTGGGGAGGGAGTTTTTGCACTAAATGAGGTGGTGGTAAGCTCTGGGGCCTTGTCTCAGGTATCAAGACCAGAAATGGGAGTGCAGTCCCTTACGGTACAAGAAATGAGAAGACTTCCAGCGGTCATGGGTGAAGTGGACATTATTAAAGGGCTTTTGACCATGCCTGGAGTCAATACCGCTGGAGAAGCAAGTGTTGGTTTTAATGTGCGTGGTGGTGCTGCCGATCAGAACTTGATTTTGATGGACCAGAATACGCTGTTCAATCCTTCCCACTTATTTGGGTTTTTCTCGGCGATCAATTCGGATATGGTGCAAGGGGTGGAGCTGTACAAGTCCGGAATCCCTGCCAGCCTCGGAGGCAGGTTGTCCTCGGTGCTGCAGGTGACTCCCAAAAAAGGGCGTTCAGATAAAATTGGGGGCTCTGGAGGAATTGGGCCAATGACTAGTAGGCTAAGTTTGGAAGGACCCATTGGTGAAAAAACCACCTTTATTTTGGGTTCACGACTTACCTATTCGGATTGGCTTCTTGATTTTATATCTAAAAAAACTGATTTGGGTGCCAGTAGAGCTGCCTTTTCGGATTTCAACGGTACGGTGGAGCATGAGTTAGGAGCAAAGGACAAGATTCGGCTATCGGGCTATTTTAGCAATGATTCCTTCCAATTTGACCCAGACACCGTCTACAGCTATTCCAATCAGAATTATGCCCTCTCTTGGACCCATTACTTTAACGACGCCCTGGAGGCAACTTTTTCTGTAGGACAGGATGCTTATAATTTTGAAGTTGAAGGGCAAGACAATCCATTAAATTCCTACCAATACCGATTTGATATCCGTCAGCAATTTGTAAAAGCGCAATTCCGTCAGGAGAAAGGGGATCGGCATCTGCTGAGCTATGGGGTGCATGGCATTCGCTACCAGCTCAACCCTGGAGAAATCCTTCCTTTTGGGCCGGAGAGCGGGGTGATTTCTGATCAAGTGGCTTCTGAAACGGCCATGGATTGGTCACTCTACCTGGGGGACGAATTTGAAATAAATGACCAATGGGCGCTGAGTGGTGGATTACGGTACAATTTCTACACTTTCCTGGGGCCACAAACCCTTCCTGTCTATGCGGAAGGTGAGCCTTTTCTCAACGAAAATATAACAGGCGAAACGCGTTTTCAGTCTGGCGAACCAGTACAGACCTATCATGGCCCTGAATTCCGGTTTTCAGCTCGCTATGCCCTCTCCAACCAATCTTCCTTGAAGGCGGGTGTCAATTCGATGCGGCAAAACATTCACTTGCTCAGCAACTCCTCGGTGATTACCCCAACTGATACCTGGAAGTTGAGTGATTCCTTCCTGAAGCCACAGCAGGGGATTCAATATGCCCTAGGATATTTTAAAAACATGAATCAAGGTGCTTTTGAGTTTTCAGCTGAATTGTACTACCGGTCCATGCAAAACTTGCTCGACTATCGATCTGGTGCAAGCATCGTATTAAATGACCGGATTGAACAAGAGGTGTTGGTCACTCAAGGGAAAGCCTACGGCATGGAGCTATACCTTAAGAAATCAACAGGAAAGCTCAATGGAACCCTGGCGTATACCTACAGCCGCTCACTGATGAAGACAGATCCTTCGGAGCAGAAGGAACAGATCAACCGTTCTGAATGGTACCCTAGCAATTTTGATCAGCCCCATAACGCCAATTTTGTAGGGAATTTAGAACTGAGTAAGCGGGTCAATGTGACCTTGGCAGGAAAGTACAGTACAGGTAGACCTGTGACGCTGCCTATTGCTAAGTTTAATTATGGGGGTTCGGAGCGCGTCTATTTCTCTGACCGCAACTCCTTTAGAGTCCCAGATTATTTCCGCATGGACCTTTCTATAAATCTAGAGGGGAACCACAAAGTTGCCAAACTTGCGCATGCCTCTTGGTCTTTTGGGGTGTACAACCTACTGGGGAGGGACAATGCTTACTCGGTCTATTTTGTTCCGGAGGGGGGCAAATTAAGGGGCTATCAGCTTGCGATTTTTGCTGAGCCAATTCCATTTATCACCTATAACTTTAGATTTTGATGCGAAAAGCCATAGGTTTAGTTTTTATCATTTTCGTAACTCTTCTTGGGTGTAGGACTCCCTACGAACCAGAAGTGCCTGCTACAGAATTGAGGGTGCTAGTGGTGGAAGGCTATTTGGACACTGAGGGTTTAAAGAGTGAACTTAAACTCAGTAGAACTGCTCCGCTAGGTGCTTCTTCTGCTTTTATCCCAGAGCTCCGCGCCAAAGTAGTCCTCAAAAGCGCCTCTGGGCAAGTTTTTCCACTTACCGAGACAGGTCTAGGAACCTATATTTTTGAACGAAATATTGATGAGAAGCAAAGTTATTTGCTTGAAATTGAGCTAAGCTCGGGTGAAAGGTATGTTTCCGAAAGCCTTCAGCCCATTGTAACACCTGAAATTATTGATGCAGGATTTAAGCGGGATGAGGAGGGAGTAGAGGTATTTGTATCCACCCAAGGCAATGCCAATGCAGATGATTTTCTGTGGACCTTTGAAGAAACTTGGATTTTCCGTCCTCGAATCCGAACTTCCTATGTCTATGTGCCCGAAATTAAAAACGTTCGTGACCAAAAGGAGGCAGAACAAACTTCGCTTTGCTTCAAGACCGAGCCTAATCCCGGAATCCTTTTGGAGACCAGCTCTCGGTTTAAAGATCAGTTAGTCTTCCAGAAGACCATTACGGAGATTCCTACGGGTGATGAGCGGATCATGGAACGCTACAGCATTCTTGTTTCGCAAAAAGGGCTTGCTTCCAAAGACGTCCCATTCTGGGAGATTTTAAAGAAAAACACGGAAGACATTGGTTCGATTTTTAGCCCACTTCCCTCATTGATCGGAGGAAATATCAAAAGCTTGGATGCGGCCAAAAGCCCCGTTATCGGTCAGGTCAGTCTAGGGGTAATCCGTCAGAAGCGAATCTATATTAATCAAGTGCAGGTAAGTCCCTGGAATTACCTGGATCCAAAGTTTAACGATTGTGTTATTGGTGAGGAAGTTGTTTTGGCCAAGGATTACCAGACGATCTTCGGAAATGGCGCCGTGGTGCCCGCTAGGCCATTTATGGTTGGGACGAGCATAGTTGGCTATTATCCTTCATCAAGGAGGTGTACCGATTGTAGCTTGTATGCATCTAAACTTAAGCCCACATTTTGGATAGACTAATGTCATGCAAACATTGAAGACATATCTAAATTCTAAAAGCCAAAAAAGTGGCCTAAATAGTCTCATTTGTGGGTTGCTCTGCTTCCTTGGGTTCGTAGGTACTAGCCTAGGGCAAACGGCAACTAACCAAAAGGAGCAAGTTTATTTCCATACACCAAAGACCCTTTATTTTTCGGGTGAGAAAATCTGGTTTGAAGCCAAGGTCAGTTTGGGAGAGCGAGCCACTTCTTCGCAGGTCTTGTATGCCGAATTGCTGGACCGCAATTCCAATTCAATCACACATGTCAAAGTGCCACTTCAGGCAGGTGTTGCTTTGAATTTTATTCCAGTTTCAGATCAAATCCCATCCGACCAGTACCTGTTGCGTGTGTATACTCGGATCAGTCCGTATTTGGATTTGAACCAAGGGATCGCACAGCAATTGGTCACGATTATCAACCCGAAAATTCCACCCAAGGAGGTTACAACTTCCCATCGCCAAATTCCCCAATCTTCTAAATCCTACCAAAAGGGAGCTGCTGTCAATTTTGGTTCTTCCAGCGCTGGCGGAGGCCGGGTTGTGGCTTCGGGAATTTCCATTGCCAATCCTTTTTTAGTGGAAGAGCAAAAGCTGTTGCCTGCTACCGAAGTGTATGAAAATTTAGTTTCGCAGCCCTTGCTACCCGAACTTTTTGGCCATCTGGTTCAGGCAAAAGTTGCTTCTTTGGATACTGCGCTCACCTATTTTCTTTCCCTTCATGGAGCAAAAAGTGCCCTGTTTACAGATCATGTGGATGAGAAGGGGATGCTTGTCTTTGATGCTGGTGGCTTGCGGCATTGGGATCGTTTGATCTTGCAACTTGAAAATGGGGAAGAGATGCCCGGTTTGGAGATGATTTCCCCTCTGATCAAAACGAGCTTTAAATCGAATTTCAGTTTTCCTGAACTTTCCTTGGCGGAGGCTGATCTTGAATACCTTCAGTCCCTTCTCAAAGCAGCAGTGGTGCAGCAGGAGTATTTGGAAGTAGCTGACCAAGACTCTTTGGAAGTGGTCACGGGCTTTGTGGAAGATTACAGCTACAACCTGGACGATTACACTCGGTTTGAAAACGTGGAAACGGTATTGAAGGAATATGTTCCTAGTGTGGCAGTTCGTCTAAAGGACAAAAAGAAAACTTTCCGACTTCTGGATGAAGCGGAAAAGGGTGTTTTTGAAACCAATCCCTTGATTCTAATCGATGCAATGCCTGTATTTGATTCGGATTTACTGGCCTCCTTCAATCCCAAATTTCTCCAACGATTGGAAGTGCTCAACCGTGAGTTTTACCTAAACGATCGCACTTATCCAGGTGTGCTTAGTTTTTCGAGTTATGCCAATAATTTTGGTTTATACCCCCTAGCACCAGCTGCACGGTTTTTTGATTATCCAGGGATTCAACCTTCGGTGATCCTCGATCGAAATCAATTTGCACAGCCCTCTACTGCCTCGCGAATACCCGATTGGCGAACGGTGCTGTATTGGCAAACTAGCAGTCAAGAAGTGAATACCAAGCTACCCCAATTAGCAGGAACATTTGTGTACTGGGAGCAGGTGAATGAAGGTGGGAAGCTAACTGTTCGTCGCACATTTTTTGAGGTGAAAGACTAATTGGCTCTTGCAGGTAGCGGGGTGATGGCCTCGAAGTGATGGAAGTGGACTTAGTCTGGAATTAGGTATTCCATCAGCGTTTTCCCGTAGCGTGTACGAATCAAGTATTGCCCTTGACTAGGGAGGTGACTCAATTGGATTTCGCCATTGCTTTGAAGTGGGGTGCTGATCAGTAGATTTCCTTCTAGGTCATACAGATACCCCAAGCCCTGCTCCAGGTCAGTGACTGCGACAATTTTTCGGGAGGAGTCAAAATCAAAATAACCTAACCAGGTCTTGCCTTCAGCCAAGGGAAGGGTCATCAGCAAACGCTGTTGCCCATCAAAAAGCTGTGTTTTATTGAATTGCTCCAAGACAAGTAGCGAAGAGTTGCCTTTTTGGTCACTGACACTTCGAAATTTATCGTCTCGATTAGATTTTTGTGCTTGGGTTTTCTTGATGATTCTCCCGGTAAAGGAAATATCAATGATTTCGCCTCCTAAAGTCACGAATTGGAGGGAAGGACTTGGAGTTTTGTTGAGCAGGAGGGGCCCTGCAATTCCTTCAGGTAGGCTTACTGGAAAACCTTCTTGTGGTTCTCCTCTTCGGTTGAATGCATACAACTTTCCAGACTTTCCAAGCGCTATCATAAAATCTCCTTTGCCAGGAATGCGGGCATGGAAGGGTGCGCTAAGGGTTGTTTCTCCGAGTTTCAATGGGTTCCATCCTTCAAGTGCTTTTCCTTGTTTATCCAAAAGCCATAAGTTGCCATTTTCAGAAGCCATGAAAAATCGGTACTCCTTGGAATTGTCATAATCTAGAAGGCTTAATTGACTGATTTTTTCTCCGGGTAAAGCAAGTGGAAATCCAGGTAATGGCTCCCCAAGTCGGTCTATGCCATAAATTCGATCTGCTGTAGCTAAAAGTAATTGTAGCTTGCCATTTTTAAAGTAATCTATTTGTAAGGCTTCGGATAGAATAGGGCCAGTTAACGCTTGGCTGTATACTTGCTCACCCGCTGAGTTGATCACATACAAGACATGATTTTGGTCCTGTACTACCAGGTCTTCGGTGTTGTCATTGAAATTTTTAATTGCTTTGGGACCAAAAATTAAATTTTCAGGAAGTGAAACTTCTTTGCCAGATGCCAGCTCAAAGGATCTGTTTGCAGTTACTGGAGCGACACTCGCACTGGTATAGCCCAAGATGAGTGTTGCTTCGGGACCTTTTGAACTTTGGTGGATACGGAATCCCAAGCTGGTGAATGCCTTCAACGCTGTTTCGTATTTCTGGATAAAGGTACTCCAGCTAGGGTTGGTAGTTTGAACCCAGCTTGTCCAGATTTTTGGAAGAAGGAAAGTTTTGCTATATCCTGTTGCGGGTGATAAACGATTTTTTGTTTCGCCTGGCTTTTTTGCCCAGGTATTTCCTTGCGAATGATCATCCAATATGCTTCTTATGCCATTGGCTGAATTGCTCAACAGTAGAATTTGTCCCACTTGGCTTACAAAGGTTTGTTCAAACCCTACATATCGTCCATTGAATAGGTGAGCGGGAAAATTCTCTTCTGGAAAAAATAGAATCTCTTTTTGTAAGTATTGCTCTGAAGGATCAAATTCGGTGGTGTCTCTGAATTCTTTGAGGATTTTCCAGGCTTGTTCCGGATTTTCCAACTTTACCAGGAGGGCACTATTTTTTTGAGATCCAGACCCGGGTTCCATTTCTACAAAATACTGTTCGCCACTGAGGAAATCCAAAAATCCCCGATCGATTAATCGAGTTTGAACCTCTCCACTGACGGTAGATTTGGGAACAAAGGAACTGTTTCGAAGTTTCTGAGCCTCGTAATTATCCTTCAAGTTGACCTGGGTGACCGATTGGGTCCGCGTGGAAATCAAGTTTTCAAACTCCGCAAGTTGAGCTTGCACAGAAGGTAGAAAATCCACGTCAGGAAGCCCTTGAATTGGCCCTTTAAA
>CANGZP010000092.1 GCA_947458475.1 Cyclobacteriaceae bacterium
TCCTTTCTGATCGGTAGCACCGGCATTTTGAAAGAGCACTACCCCATTTGGATTGGCATAGGTGGTGATGGTCTCTTGAAGCTTGAAGTAGTAGGCGATCACTTCCATCGTGAAGCGCTCCTTTCCCAATCGGTACCCAACTTCGTAATTGGTACCCTTCTCTGCTTCTAGGTCCAGATTGACGCTGCCTTCGTTGGTACGAACTTCGTCGATGGTCGGTGGGGAAAATCCCGAGCTGATGGATCCATACACCGAAGTGCTTGGGGTTAGTTGGTAGTTTGCCGCTACCCGAGGAACTAGGATGGGATCAAAGCGGCGGGTTTGAAGCCCTGTTTTTCCTCCTGCAGCATCGATTTGTCGGTCGATCTCAAATCCGGAGAAATTTTCGCTGAGTCCCAAGGTGAACAGGAGTTTGGAGTTGAGCTGTAGTTCTGCTTGCTGAAATAGGAAGCCTTGGGAGGCTGTCAGCTGGTCTGCAAATCGGATGGTATCCGCTTTGCCTGCCCGATTGCCAAAGTTTTGCGCTTGGGTTTGGCTCTGCTGCCACTCTCCTCCCGCAAGCAGGCGGAGGGATTTGCCGCCCAACTGGGTATTGTAGCTGATTTTGGAGCGGGTTCCGTATCCGAAGCCCAATTCTTTTTTGTAGTCCAGAATAAAGGGATTCTCAAAGGCATTCGTATTTAAGTATACTGTCGTGCTGCTGTTAAGTTTTTCCGAATGCCGGTAAGTATGACCCAAGGAAAGGAGGAGGGCTTGTTGGTCGATGGAACTGTTTTGTCCCACCGATCCGGGTCGAGCCTGCTTGGGATTACTTGCCAGCTGTGCAGCGTTCAGTGCCCCCGGGATTTGGTACTGCAGGTCGGACACTAGGAGTTGGGTACGAAGTTCCTGCTTTTCAGAAACGGGAAAATAGCCACTCATCTGCAGCACTTGGCGCTTGACTCCCGAGTGATCCCGATAACCATCTGATTCTTGACGAACATAGGATGCTTCGATTCCACCGTCTCCCAGTTGCTGGGAAATGCCCAAGCGGTAGCGCGAAAGTCCAAAATCGCCTAGGAGGTATTCAGAGGAAATTCGATTTTCATCGACTTGGGCCTGGCTAAACAAAGAGATGGCGCCGCCATTTCCTGCACCATAGACACTTCCAGAAGGGCCTTTGATGACCTCAGCAGTTCGGATGTTACTCAAGTCCAAGAGGTTGAGCGCGGTAGTGCCATCGGGAGCGGTGAAGGGAACCTCGTTCCAATATACTTTCACATTTCGAACCCCAAAAGGAGAGCGGAGCGAACTGCCTCGGATGGAAATGCGGTAACTCGCAGGAGCGCGCTCCTCGATGCGGATGCCTGCTTTTTGGTTGAAGGCCAATACGGGCGAACTCTCATTGAAGCGCAACAGGTCTTGCTCCGTCACCCTAGACACGCTTGCCGCCTGTTGCAGAAGGGGACGCTCCGTATCAAATGCACTGACCGTGACCCCAGAAAGGTTCATTACGCTTGGAACAAGCTGTACGGAAAACTCTCCCTTGGGGAACACTTTTTCCAATCGCTCATACCCTTCCAATAAAAAGACGAGACGTAGATTTTCTCCTGAAAAAGTTACCGTGCCTGCTGCACCGCTTGTTTGCACAGAGGTGCCTGAACTCACACGGACATTTTCCAAGGGAAGTCCAGTGAGCTGATCGCTAACTTTCAGTTGGATCTGGGCCTGCAAGCCCATACTAATAAGAAAAAGCAAACAAGAAAGCAATGTTTTCATGACACGAACATACGGGAACTGACCTGCATATAAGCAGAATTTTGGGGTAAAGGTTTGAATTGGGGAAGATCGCACCTTTTTTGTTTTTAGATGTGGGGCAAAATGGCTAGGTTTTCGAAAAAATAAACCCATGAGACCCTTTTTCCTTCTATTTTTTCTTCCGGTGTTTGCCTTTGCACAGACCACTCCACCTGCCCCAGTCTACCCCGTTCCGGAGGCGCGACAGTTGGCCTGGCAGGAGCTGCAGTACTATGGCTTTGTGCATTTCAACATGAACACCTTCTCCGACCGGGAATGGGGCTTTGGAGATGAGAAGCCTTCCCAGTTTGCCCCTAGCGCCCTAGATGCACGGCAGTGGGCCCGCGTCGCCAAAGAAGCAGGGATGAAAGGCCTCATCATCACGGCCAAGCATCACGATGGCTTTGTGCTCTGGCCATCGGCCTACACGGAGCATTCGGTCAAAAACAGCCCTTGGCGAGATGGAAAAGGAGACTTGATCCGAGAGTTTGTGGATGCCTGTCGGGAATATGGGTTAAAAGTAGGAATTTACTATTCCCCTTGGGACCGCAACCATCCCGACTACGGTACCCCAGAATACATCACTTACATGCGGAACCAGCTCACCGAACTACTGACCAATTATGGGGAGCTCTTTGAGGTCTGGTTTGACGGAGCCAATGGAGGCAGCGGCTGGTACGGAGGTGCCAACGAGGAGCGGGTAGTGGATAAGTTGACCTACTACAACTGGCCGTCTATGCACGCCCTGGTGCGTGAGCTGCAGCCTGGGGCCATGCTCTTTTCCGATGCAGGCCCAGATGTGCGCTGGGTGGGGAACGAGCATGGCTTTGCCTATCCAACCACCTGGTCCAATCTCATGCGGGATTCGGTCTATGCCGGCATGCCCGAGTATTCAGACAAGTGGGCCATGGGTCAGGAAAATGGTACGCACTGGGTGCCAGCTGAAGCGGATGTGAGCATTCGTCCAGGATGGTACTACCATGCCTACGAAGATCATAAGGTAAAAACCCTGCCCGAACTCCTCGAGATCTACTACCAAAGCATTGGGCAGAATAGCTCTTTGCTGATCAACTTTCCCATCGATACCCGAGGGCTGATTCCGGATTCGGATGTGCAGGCGATTCTCGAGTTGGCAGCCAAAGTCAAGGAAGATTTTGCGGTGAACCTGGCTACAGGCACTAAGGTGTCGGCAAGTTCCAGCCGAGGAGCAGGCTACGCGGCAAGCCAGGTATTGGATGGGAACTATTCAAGTTTTTGGAGCAGCGCTGCCGGAGAGCGGAGGGCATCGGTCGAACTCGATTTTGGGCAACCGCGGTCTTTCAATCGGATCTTAATTCAGGAATACGTCAATCTAGGTCAGCGCGTGTCTGCCTTTTCTGTGGAAAAAGAAGTAGAGGGAAAATGGCTGCCTTTGGTGCAGGGTACGACTATTGGTTATACCCGTATTTTGCGAGTTCCGGATACCCAGGCCCAGAAGATTCGGATCAACTTTCTGGAAGCAAAGGGAGAACCGCTGATTGCGGAATTGGGAGTCTATGCTGCTCCAGCCCTAGTTTTCCCCCCAAAGATCACCCGCTCCACCGTGGGCCTTGTATCGATCACCTCCTCAGACCCTGGACTTGAAATCTACTACACCTTAGATGGCAGTTTACCCCTAGCGGGGAAAAATCGCTACGATAAATCCTTTGTGCTGGAGCAGCCTGCCACGGTGCAAGCCATCGTAGTGGATGCGAAGTCGGGGAAAAGTTCGGCTACCAGCCGAAGAGAACTAGACCTAGTAAAAGGAAACTGGAAAGTGCTTTCCAGCGACTCCAAAGCCCAGGCCGCCATTGACGAGCAGGCCAATACCTATTGGACTTCGCCTGCTGGGATGTTGGAATTGGACTTGGGAACCGAGGTACTCCTTAAAGGGATCACCTACCTGCCCATGCAGGCTCGCTACCCGAGCGGATTTATTGCCGACTATGTTTTGGAAGGCAGCCTGGAGGGGAAGAGTTGGCAAGAACTTGCTAGAGGGGAGTTTGCCAATATTCAAAATAGCCCGGTGGAGCAGCTCATCCGATTTGCGCCTCAGCAACTTCGGTATGTCCGTTTGAGGGCAGTTCGTACGGTCGATGGCAATGCCGCTACCTTCGGGGAACTGGGCACCATCACCCAATAAGTTTCAGTTACCTGATATTCAGGTAGCATTTCTTGAAAAAAAATACCTACTTTAATTTTTAAATTACCCCAACCCAAATTTTAACCTATTTCTATGAACAGACGTCATGCGTTGCGGCATATCGCCCTGATTTCTGGAGGGCTAGCACTGATCCCCTCCTGCGATTTTAGCAAGGAAGACATCCTTGCCGCCTACGAAAACCTCAAAATCACAGCTACCCAAAAAGCCCTCATCGCAGCCATTTCCGACAGCATCATTCCGGCTGGAGAGATCAAAGGCGCCTTGGACCTAGCCGTACCTGATTTTATCCTTGTGATGGTGAACGATTGCTTTACCAAAGAAAATCAAGAGAAGTTCACGGCTGGATTAGAAGCATTCCCTGAGTATGCAGAAAAAACTGCTGGAAAGAAATTTGCAGACTTAAGCAGCAAAGAAAAAGAAACCTTTTTGCTTCAAGGGCTCGCAGTTACTGGAGATGAAAACACCTCCGAAGGGAAGTTGCTCGCCCAAGTGGGTTATTTCTTGAGCAGCGTCAAGCGCTTTACCATTCAGGGGTACATGGTCTCTGAATACATTCAAACCGAAATCATACCTTACTCCTTGATTCCTGGTGAATACAATGGGGCAGTCCTAATCGCCGATATTCAAAAAACAAGAGTCAATGGCTAATCTCAACTTACGCAGTACGCAGGAGCGTACCTATCAGGCCATCGTGGTTGGCTCCGGCATCAGCGGTGCTTGGGCAGCGAAGGAACTCTGTGACCTTGGGGTCAAGACCCTGATGATCGAGCGCGGTCCCGATGTCAAACACATTAAAGACTACCCCACCACCACCATGCTTCCGCATGAATTTCCCCATCGGGGGCAATTGACTGAGAAGATCAAGGAAGAAAATCCGGTCATCAGTAAGTGCTATGCGTTCCGAGAGGATGCCATGCACTTCTTTGTAAAGGACGCAGAGCATCCTTACGTACAAGAAAAGCCCTTTGATTGGATCCGAGGCTATCAGGTAGGGGGAAAATCCTTGATGTGGGCCCGACAGGTGCAGCGCTGGTCCGACTTCGATTTTGAAGGACCTGCTCGCGATGGCTTTGCGGTGGATTGGCCGATTCGCTACAAGGACATCGAAAAATGGTACAGCCATGTCGAGAAATTTGCTGGTGTATCTGGATTCAAAGATGGCATCGCCCATCTGCCGGATGGAGAATTTCTTCCCGGCTACGATCTCAATGTGGTGGAGAAGTACTTCGCCGAGACGATGAAGAAGGAGTATGGAGGAGAGCGACATGTGATTTCTGCACGCTGTGCGCACATCCATGGCAGTGCAGAGGCTTTTGCCGCTCAAGGAAGAGGCTCTTGCCAAAACCGCAACCTATGCCAGCGAGGCTGTCCGTTTGGCGGCTACTTCAGTTCCAACTCTTCCACCATTCCTTGGGCGCTCAAGACGGGCAACCTGACCATCCGCCCGGATGCGGTGGTGCATTCGGTGATCTACGACGAGGCCAAAGGCAAAGCTACAGGCGTACGCATCATCGACCGCTTGACTAAGGAAGTGGAAGAATTTTACGCGGACGTACTCTTTATCAATGCAGCAGCACTCAATACGAATGCAATTTTGTTGAATTCCACCTCCAGCCGTTTCCCGAATGGATTGGGGAATGACAGTGGGGTATTGGGCAAGTATGTAGCCTTCCACAACTATCGAGCTCGCGTGTCCGGGGAGTACGAAGGACATGCTGAATACACCACCTCTGGAGGAAGACCTACTAGTGGGTATTTCCCTCGCTTCCGAAATGTGTACAAACAAGAAACCGACTTCCTTCGCGGCTATGCGGCTGGATTTTCTGCGGGCCGTGGTGTAGGACCCAATACGGATGGCATCGGAATGGACTTGAAGAACAACTTGCTTAATCCAGCGAAGTATGGACCTTGGCATGTAGGTTCCCACATGATGGGAGAGACCTTGCCGAAGGAAAGCAATTACGTAGCGCTAGATGGGAGCCTGAAGGACGAGTGGGGCATTCCCCAGCTCAAGGTCAGTATGGATTACGACGACAACGACGAGAAGATGGTGAAAGACTATCTCGAGCAGATGACTGAGATGTTTACGAAGGCGGGCTTTACCAACATCCAGACATCCGACAGCAAGCAGGCTCCTGGTTTGGATATCCATGAGATGGGTGGGGTGCGTATGGGCAAGGATCCCAAGACGTCGATGTTAAATGCCAACCACCAGTTGCACGCGGTACCAAATGTGTACGTGACCGATGGATCATCCATGACCTCTACTTCTACCCAAAACCCTTCCTTGACCTACATGGCCTTTGCCGCCCGCGCGGCACACCATGCAGTGGCGGAGAGCAAGAAAAAGTAAAGTAGGAGCAAATAAATAACCCGAATCCCTACAGATTCGGGTTTTTTTGTGCCTTATTTTTTGGCGATTAAAAAGGCAATTTTCCCAAATCCACATTTCCACCGGAGAGGATGATGCCTACTTTTTTTCCAGCAAAGCGCTCCTTGTTTGCCAGTAAGGCCGCAAGCGGCACTGCGCAGGAGGGCTCGATGATGATTTTCATCCGTTCGTAAACGAGGCGCATCGCTTCGATGATTTGTGGATCGGTTGCAAGTAAAATGTCCCGGACATGGGCTTGAATCAAGGCAAAGTTGAGTGCTCCGAGGGAGGTCAGTAAGCCATCGGCGATTGTAGTTGGGCCTGTTTGTGGGATGATGTAGCCCGCATGAAAGGAACGATAGGCATCGTCTGCACCTGCAGGTTCTCCGGCGATGATCTCGATCTGGGGATTCAGGTAATGGGCCACCAGTGCCGTTCCGCCCAGCAGTCCTCCTCCGCCAACAGGCGCCATCAGGATGTCCAGATCCGATTGATCTTCTATGAACTCTAGCGCGCAGGTAGCTTGCCCTTCGATGACGTCTAGGTGATCGTAGGGAGGAATAAATGCAGCTCCGGTTCGGGCTACTACCGCCTCCAAACTGGTTTCACGGGCTTTGAGGTTGGGTTCGCATTCGATGATTTCTCCCCCATAGCCTTTGACTGCTTTCTTTTTGATTTCGGGGGCATTGGAGGGCATGACGATGTAGGAAGGGATTCCTGCTACTGTGGCGGCCCGTGCAAGTGCAGCGGCATGGTTGCCCGAACTGTGGGTTGCCACGCCTTTGGCACGTTGTGCGTCGGATAGTTTCATCACCGCATTGGCAGCGCCTCGAGCTTTGAAGGCACCTACTTTTTGAAAGTTTTCACATTTAAAGTAGATGCTGCATCCTGCGATCGCATCGATGGCTTCCGAGGTTAGGATAGGCGTACGGTGGATAAATGGCTGGATGCGTGCATGTGCCGCAGAAATATCGGAGAGGCTGGGAAAGTTCATGGGGTAAAGATAGGGGAAGGATGGAAATTGGAAGTACCCGCCGCGGCGGGCAGGCGAAATACGGGGTGAAAACTAATGTCGAACGCTGAACGCTGATTTTCGAACGTCGAATTGAGGAATCATTGAATTGAACTTCAAATATTGTTGCGAGCGTCTTGCTACTTGATACTAGCTACTTGATACTGAAAAATCTTGGTACCTTGTACTTGGTACTTGGTACAACTTCTCACTCTTTCCACTTAAACGATTTCTCATCCACAGCCCGCATCGTGCAAAGCACCCCGTCCAGGTGGTCGTATTCGTGCTGGATAAGTTCGGAAATGGCTCCTTCAACCTTCCACACTTGCGGTTGCCAATGCTCGTCCAAGTACTGGAGACTGAGGGACTGGTGGCGCTTCACGCGTACAAGCAGGTTGGGAAAGCTCATGCAGTCGTCCCACAATTCAAACTCCTCTTCGCTCAAACCTTTCAACTCGGGGTTGATCACCACATAGGGACGGTCGAGTTGTAGGTAGAATAGGCGCTTCATGATGCCGAGCTGAGGCGCCGCTATTCCTCTTCCAAAGCCATACACCCGACGTACATCTTCCATGGCCTCGTGGAGCTGCTTTATCCAGCCGGGAACTTGGTCAAGTTCCTCCCGAAGGACAGGCTCGCATACTTCATAGAGTCTAGGATCCCCTAATTTGAGGATGTCGTGGATGGTTTTCATGATTTAGAGAATGAAATAGAAATATAATAGAAATACGATAGAAATACCCGCCGTGGCGGGCTAGCTCCGTGAAATAGGTTGAACTAGCAGCAGAATTTACTATTTCACCGAGCCTCAGGCTCGGTTTATTTCTACCCTATTTCCACTCTATTTCTGTAGTATTTCCACCGTATTTCCCTAAGCCCCATTTTTCCCGTACTTTTGCGGCATGAATTACTTATCCGTTGAGAACCTCAGCAAAGCCTTCGGGGAGCGCAAACTTTTTTCCAACATCTCTTTTGGCATTGCCCAAGGACAAAAAATTGCCCTCGTGGGAATCAATGGGGCTGGGAAGTCTACCTTGATGAAGATCATTATGGGACTAGAAATCCCCGATACAGGTCAGGTAGCCCTCAACCAGTCGGTGAAAATTGCCTATGTGCATCAAAACCCGGTTTTTGAGGCCAACCTAAGTATCTACCAGACGATTTTTGACCAAAGTAATTCCGAAATTCTCCAAGTCATTGAGTCCTACCACAAGGCCATGCTCGATGCCGAACGCGGCATAGACAACTCGGATCAAATGTCCAAGCTCTTTGAAAAAATGGATGCCCTCCAGGCCTGGGACTTTGAATACCAAGTCAAAGAGGTGTTGGGAAAACTCGGCCTTCATGATACCGAATTGCCCGTAGGCAATCTTTCCGGAGGACAGCGCAAGCGGGTAGCTCTCGCCAAAGCGATCTTGGAGAAGCCCGACCTTTTGCTCCTGGATGAGCCTACCAACCACCTGGATTTGGAGACTATTGAGTGGCTAGAGGACTACCTTTCCAAGGCCAACCTGGCCCTATTCATGGTTACTCACGACCGCTACTTCCTCGAAAAAGTAACCAACGAGATCTTGGAACTAGACCAAGGAAAGATTCACCGCTACCAAGGTAACTACGGCTATTTTCTCGACAAAAAAGCGGAGCGCATGCAGATCGAGGATATCGAAATCGAAAAAGCCAAAAGTCTCTACAAAAAGGAATTGGACTGGATCAGACGTCAACCCAAAGCTCGAGGCACCAAAGCCAAGTACCGTGTGGATGCCTTTGAGGAAACCAAAGAGAAGGCCTTTACCAAACGGGAAGAACGCGACATTGAACTCACGGTCTCCACGCAGCGCCTTGGCAATAAAATTCTTGAAATCGAAAAAATTGGGAAGTCCTTTGATGACAAAACGCTGGTCAAGGACTTCTCTTACATCTTCAAAAAGAAGGACCGTATCGGTATCATCGGTCCCAATGGAGCTGGCAAAACCACTTTTCTAAAGATGATTACCGGCTTACTTGATCCCGATCAAGGGAAGGTGACTGCTGGACA
>CANGZP010000093.1 GCA_947458475.1 Cyclobacteriaceae bacterium
CCTTGGCGATATCACCTTTATAAAAACGGTCATAAGCCGCATAGATGGCTTCTTTTCTAGATTTTTTGGCCTTCAATGCAGCACGTTCTGCTTCCACAAGTTTGAGTAGCATTTGGTACAAGTCCTGCTGAACGAAGATTTCTCCTGCCTCAGGAGCTTCTCTTTTCTCTCCCAGGTGTGGGAGAAATACTTTCCTGGAATAGGGCCATTCCTTGATTTTGGACTTGTTGTTCTCGATGGCATTGGCCGTTTGTGCTTCGATGGGATAGCCCAAGGCCAGGTCCATGGCGGGCTGAAGTACTTGCTCCAGGCTAAGCGTTCCAAACTCTGCCAGCATGGTCATAATTCCACCAGGGGTACCTGGGGTAGTGGCGGCAAGCGGACCAAATTGAGGAGGGTAATCCATGCCTTGACTCTTGTAAAAATCTACTGTAGCACCAGTTGGGGCTACCCCCATGGCATTGATGGCAATCACTTTCTTAGTGTTTGGATTGTAGATCAAGGCCTGCGTTTCTCCTCCCCAGGAAAGTACATCCCACATGGTGGATGTGGCGGCAATCATGGCACAGGCAGCATCTACGGCATTTCCACCTTTTTGGAAGGTCATGGCGCCAGCGGTAGCGGCAAGTGGCTTGCCTGTAATGGCTACCCATTTTTTGCCGTGTAGAATTGGGCGGTTATTGGGTGTGGTGCCTGCTCCTAAACCAGGTAAACCTTGGGAGTAAGCAGAAACAGAGTAGAAAATACAAAGAAGTAGCGCCAATTTTTTCATCTGTGGTATGGAAAGAAGTGGGTGAAATTAATTTCGTTTAGTGTAGGTCATTGGATTCAAACGGCTGTTTTTGTCCTCGACCTTGACTTAGTGGAAACAAGATAATTGGAATTTATCCAGCTACATACACTTCTTTGCACCAATGGCATTTTTTTGATGTAGCCCTTCACATTTTAGGATACTTTTCGATTTCATAGACTTGCTTGAGGATATTTGGGTAAATATCCTCCATCCAGCGCATGGCCCTAGATTTGAACTAACCTACATCAATACAGGTTAATAGATGGGTATTTGTCCCAAATCCCCGTATATTTGACTATTCGGACCTTTTTCCGATGGCTTTTTCTCAAAAAATCACCTCAGCTTGAATTTCAATTCATTTAATTTTGAGTCCTCTTTACAAGAAGGACTTGATGCCATGGGTTTTGATACCCCAACTCCCATACAGGAAATGGCGATTCCTGTTATTTTAACTGGGAAAGACCTGATTGCCTGTGCGCAAACAGGTACCGGTAAAACTGCCGCTTTTGTGCTTCCCATTTTGAATAAAATCACAAAATCTGGAACCAGTACACTCAACACCTTGATTTTGGCCCCTACACGGGAGCTAGCCATACAAATTGACCAGCAAATTCAAGGTTTTTCCTATTTCTTGGGCGTAAGTTCCGTCCCCATCTATGGTGGGGGAGATGGAATCGTCTGGGACCAACAGAAGAGAGCCTTAGAAACAGGGGCTGAAATCGTAGTTGCTACCCCAGGTCGCCTAATTGCCTTATTGGCAGGTGGAAAAATTGATCTGAGCACCTTAGAGCATTTGGTTTTGGATGAAGCTGATCGCATGATGGACATGGGTTTTTCAGATGACATTTTGAAGATTGTCAACTACCTCCCTCAAAACCGTCAAACTATCCTTTTTTCGGCAACCATGCCGCCAAAAATCCGACAGTTCAGCATGAAAATCCTGAATAAGCCGGAGGAAATTTCCATTGCCATCGGTAAAACCGCTTCAGGGGTGACCCAATCCATGTATTCGGTGTACGATACCCAAAAAGAGGAACTGGTTCGTCATATTCTTTCTCAGAAAAATTACGAGGCGGTTATCATTTTTTGTTCAACCAAGGATAAGGTGAAAGCCTTACACAAGGCATTGAGAAAGAGCTTTGATATCGAAGCTTTTCACTCCGACTTGGAGCAAGTAGAGCGTGAAAAAATCATGTCGGCTTTCAAAAATAGGAAAGTTAAAATCCTGGTGGGTACAGATATCATCTCTCGAGGCATTGATGTGGTTGGTATTGAGTTAGTCATCAACTACGATACACCAGGGGATCCGGAAGATTACGTGCACCGTGTTGGTCGTACGGCTCGTGCAGACGCCAAAGGGGAGGCGATTACTTTTGTGAACCCGAAGGATCAGCCCAAGTTTGTACGCATAGAGCAGTTAATAGGGATGTCAGTGACGCAGAATCCGCTCCCAGCACAAATGGAAAAAGGACCTTCCTTTGTAGGCGAAAAAGCAAAACCTACCACCACAGCTCAGGTGGTTTCTTCGCCAGCTAAAAAGAAGAAAAAGAAAAAGAAGAAGCCAACACAGGGTGCTACTCCTGAAAGAAGCAACACTGCAGATTTGCCTAAAGTCGAGCCATCGGCAGTGAAAGAACCTCAATCCGAAGCTGGACCAAGTAAGTATGGGCAGCGAAAAAATGTGATTGAGCCTTAAAATCGCGCATTGCTTCACAGCAAACAATTCTTTAACGCACAGGACTCTGTTTTTGAAATCAGCTCCATCTATTTTTGAATGACGTGTAGTTCCGTTTCGAGTGTATTATTTTAAGTCAATATGAATAGCAAAGACCTTAACCAACTGTTTCAGAGAGATTTATCCAAATTAATTGAGGAGTTGAAAGCCTATTCAGATGAGCGTAATCTCTGGCGTATTGAACAAGGAATTAACAATTCTGCGGGCAACTTGACACTTCACTTGATTGGCAACGTGAAGCAGTTTTTTGGATCGGACTTGGTTGGCATCGCGTTTGAGCGAGATAGGGACAGTGAATTTGTACCGAGCAAGCTTACTAGAGAAGATTTACTCCAAGAGTTGGAGGGGCTCAAAATGCTTTTTGAGCAAGCTCTGGTATCCATGGACCCCAAAAAATTAGGCGATCAATCCAAGCATTCTTTCTTAGGCTATTCCATGACGGTAGGTTACTTTTTAATTCACCTCTATGGTCATTTTAACTACCATCTCGGTCAAATCAATTACCACCGCAGGTTATTGGATCTCTAATTCAGTGCTATTGCGTCATTTTTTTGTCGAAGGCATATATTGCCCAGCCAAGAAGTAAGATTCCAATGCCCGCCAAACTTTCTTTGGGTCTATCCACGAGTAGGTAGCCCATTAAGGCAATGCTAAATCCTAAATAGATCAGTTGGGGAAGTGGTTTGAATGGAGTTTTGAATCCTTCCTGGTTTTTGATTTTTAATGAAGAGTAAACGGTGACCGTACTCATGAGCTGCAGGATAAATCCAGCATAGAGCATGATTTGCTCAAAGGAGCCGGAAACAAACAATACCAAGCTTATTCCCGTGTTGAGGACGATTGCTCGTACCGGAATATTTTGTCCATTGACCTGTGCTAGGGGTCTCCAAAGTTTGTAATCTTTTGCCATGGCATAGGTGACGCGAGGACCTACCCATGCGTAGCCTGATATGGTTGCGATCAGTTGAACCCCGATAAATAAACTTACCCAAACAGCTCCTCCTGCACCAAAAAGGTTGCCAAAGGCAATGTCAGCAACCTGCACCTGACCTGTCAGTTGGGATACGGAAGCATGCTTGAGAAGAACCAGCTGTAGCAAAATATAAACCACCATCACGAGTAACGTAGCTCCAATGAGTGCCTTAGGTAAGTTTTTCTTGGGTTGATCTACTTCTTCAATGATGTATGCCGCAGAATTCCAACCCGTATACGCATAAAAGACATAGATCAAGGATACTGCAAATCCAGGTAGTAGAATTTCTTCCTGCCAAGAGTCCGAAAAATTAAGGGCAGGACTTGTACTGTTGCTGCCGAAGACTAATCCTATCCCAATTAGCGCAAGAACAAATGCGATTTTAAGGATGGTCATCCCATTCTGAAATTTGGCCGAGCTGCTTACTGAAAAAATATGTACAGCAGGGATCAGCACGAGAAAAAAGAGACCTGGCAACTGCGTTTCTCCCAGTACTGGACTTAGGTAATTGTTCATCGCCATAGCGGCAATGGCAATAGGGGCAGAAAAACCTACCACCAAAGACACCCAAGCATACAAATAGCCGACCAAGGGATGAATCGTTTCGGAAAGGAAAATATAGTCTCCACCGGTTCGCCGAAAATGGGTTCCCAACTCAGCATAAACCAAGGCCCCAAGTAGGGCCATTATCCCTCCAAAGGTCCAAAGCAATAAGATGGTCCAGGTATTTTGAACCACTGCAAGCTGGAAACCGAGGCTTGTAAATACCCCCGTACCAATCATGTTGGCGATGACTATGCCGGCAGCAGTTTTCCAGGAAATTTTTTTGCTTGTAGAATTCAAACCAAGTAAAGTCAAGTATTGATTTTCAAATCTACACGCTGTTCCTCAATTATCGCTACTTCCTACACAATAGTTGAACAGATGATTGGTAACAAAAACGCAAAACTTAGGGTAGGCTTTTCACTTTTTGAAATGCTTCAGGTTTTTGACCCTTCTGAAGTAGAAATACATGCACAAGCTGCTTGTCGCAGTTAGAAAATGCCACAGCGCATGTCCTTGCCAAATGGATAAGGGATCACAATTGATCTTGGCTACATCTAGGGTGCGAACTTGTATTGCAATGGCCAACAACACAAAGCTCAGGATAAGGAGAAGTGGACTTCTTTGGGAACGGTATTGAATGTAATTGCCAATCCCGAGCAGGAGCAATACCAAAAACAAAATGGGTAATAAAACAGCACTTGAAATTTGCAAGGCGAGGGGAAGGAATCCAACAATGAGCAAAAGCATACCAAGGACTAAACCAATTTGGATTTGTTTGGAGAGCTCCTTTTTCACTACTACCTGAACCATCCCGATGCAGATTAAACTGAGAGTGAGGCCGTAGGTGGCATTCATGTCTACCCGTTGTCCGATCCAGGTGAGTGAAGAATGGAAAAATGCGGAGCCAAAGCTTAGGTAGATGAAATTAGCTGCGAGTAGGATGGACAAGTAAGGAGCATTACGAACCGAATTGACTCCCTTTATCCCAACAAAGTTGAAGTCTTTCCATGCCAATTGAAAAATTACAAGTCCATAGAAAAAGTAAATCAGGTTGGAATAGGTATTGATCGGTTGGTGGAATAGCCGTTCGGGGTGGTTAAACTCACAGTATTCCACAGTGATGGCTGATTGACTCACCTTCATTCCTGTCCAAACACTGCTATCCAAAAGAAAATCCAGGGTAAGAAAA
Organism: Cyclobacteriaceae bacterium; assembly: GCA_947458475.1. Classification (GTDB taxonomy): domain Bacteria; phylum Bacteroidota; class Bacteroidia; order Cytophagales; family Cyclobacteriaceae; genus Algoriphagus. Next base: position 5,237 of record CANGZP010000093.1, read on the forward strand.
ATGCCCAAAAGGAGTCCAGTACCCAACAAAGCATTCCGTAGAATTTGCGTGTTTGACATGATTAGAAGCGTTAAAAAAAGCATCCTGATTGCTCAGGATGCTTTTGATTAGCGAATTAGTTTCACTTACTTTTTGATGTTCTGAAATAAGTCGATAGGAGTGGCTTTTACCTTGTCCTCGAAGGTTTTCCAATCACCATTAATGAAGGCCTCTACTTTTGCAATCGCTTCAGCGGCAGCCTCCTTGGCTTGGGCGAGCAAGCGCTCCTCTGTGGCTCCAGGAGCAGTGTAGCTTGAATTGGCATAGCTTCTTGGATCAAACAAACGACTCATCGTAGTAGGGAATAGGTTCCGAACGATTCCTTGTCCTTCAACTTTAGGTCCCGTAAATGCTTCACGCGCGGTATCTAGCTTCTTCTTGATCTCTTTAGCGGCTGTCTCAAGAGCTTTCGCATCATCGGTCTTCACATCTTTAATGAGTGAATTCACCTTATCGATTACCTTCTGTGCTTCGTCCAACTTCTTGGTAGTAGCAGTCACTTCAGAGGAAAGTGCTTCCACCTTTTTCAAGAAGTTATCCTTGGCTTGAAGGTCGGTAAGTACAGGCTTGATTCGTGGATCTGCATGTACCGTGATGGAAGTTTCAGAAGACTCTCCTCCATATTCCATCACCACTTTGTAGGTTCCAGGGATGGCATCTCCACCGCTTGGCTCAAAGAATCCACGGCTTCTACCTCCGCCACCTTGGCCACCGCCCCATCCGCCGGTCATTTCAGCAGAAGATTTGCGGTCTAGGTTCCAAATGATTCGGTTCACTCCTTTAGTAGGTAGCGTCTTCAAAGTTCTGATTTGCTCTCCAGAAGCAGTGTAAATTTTGACGGTTAGGGAATCCAATTTTTCCTTTTCGTCCTGGATCAAGTAGCTCAATCGACCACCAAATACGCGGTTTTCACCAGCATATTTTGCGTTTGCCATGAAGCGTTCGCCATGAGGCTGCTGGATTTCAGCTTGGTAAGCGTCTGGAGCAGGGAATGCAGTGATTTTACCTGCAGGAGCTTTACCTGCATTTTTTGCAAATGCACGAAGTGGACGGATGTCGTCTAGTACGTAGATCGCACGTCCAAATGTACCAATTACCAAATCTGCCTCACGCTCTTGGATGGTCATGTCGTAGGTAGACACTGCCTTAGGATAGCCATGCTCCCATTTGTTCCAAGTTTTGGCTTTGTCAAAAGAAACATAGAGTCCAAACTCAGTACCCAAGAATACCAAGTTAGGCTCAGTTGGATCTTGCTTGATGGAAAGGGTAAAGCCCCAAACCTTTGAATCATCAGCGATTCTGGTGAAGGTTTTTCCATAATCCGCACTGTGGTAGGCATAGGCTGCAAAGTCATTGTTTCGGTAGTTGTTCGCAACTACCCATACTTCTCCTGCATTGAACGTAGATGCTTGTACCTGTGGAATCCAAGATGCTTTTGGAAGTCCAGTAAGTTTGGCGGCTACATTCGTCCAGGTTTTGCCACCGTCTTGGGTCACTTGTAGGTTGCCATCATCTGTACCTACCCAGATGACATTCTTGTCTACCGGAGAAGGAGCAATCGCCAGGATGGTCGTATGGTTTTCAGCACCAGTGATGTCAAAAGTCAAACCACCAGTTTTTTGTTGGCGCTGCTTAGTCGAATCGTTGGTCGTCAAATCTGGAGAAATGATTTCCCAGGTTTCACCCGAATCTTTGGATTTGTGCAAAAATTGCGAAGCATAATACACAGTGTTGACATCGTGAGGATCCTGTGCAATGGCTGCATTCCAGTTGTATCTTAAGTATACATTCTTGTCTGGGTGCGTAGGACGGATGGTACGGTTGTGGCCAGTAAGCTTGTCAAATCGGCTCACATTTCCTCCTTGAGACATGGTGTAGCCATATCTGGAATTGGCAGGGTGGGAAACTACATCGAATCCATCTCCAAAGGAAACTTCTTGCCAGTAGGTATTTCGGATCCCATCGCCTCTCCATAGGTAGGCAGGTCCAGTCCAAGATCCATTGTCTTGCATGCCACCATAGACATTGTAAGGTACTTCGTTGTCTACATTGATGTGGTAAAACTGACCTACAGTAATTCCCTCTGCGAAAAACCAGGTTTTACCCATGTCTCTAGACACATTCAATCCTCCGTCGTTGCCATTGATTAGCAAAGAGGGATCGTTAGGGTTGATGTACCAGGCATGGTGATCAGGGTGTACGCCAGAGTAGGAGAGCAATTCTCTGAAGCTTTTTCCTCCATCTTCAGTGATCCCTACACGAGAATACAAGGTGTAAAGTCTGTTTTCGTTTTTAGGATCCGCATGGATTTCGAAGTAGTAGAAAGGTCGATCTCCAATTTCAGCTTTGTCGTTGATCATGCTGAACTTTCCACCTCCATCTTCGGATACATACAATGCGTTCTTTGAAGATTCTATGAGCGCATAAACTTTGCTGCTATTCGCTTTAGAGATGGCCAATCCCATTCTACCCAAGTTGCCTTTAGGTAGTCCATTTTCTTCAGCAGAAAGTTTTTTCCAATTGTCACCACCATCATGAGTGACATAAAGTCCTGAACTAGCTCCTCCAGATTCAAAAAACCAAGGGTAGCGTCTGTGTTCCCACATGTTGACAAAAAGTTTGTTGGGGTTGTTCGGATCCATGATCATTTCTCCAACACCAGTCTTGGTATCTACATACAGGATTTTTTTCCAGGTTTTGCCCCCGTCGGTAGTCTTGTAGACACCACGATCCTCTTGAGTGCCCCATGGTGAGCCAATAGCACCTACAAATACAGTGTTCGGATCATCCGGATGAACTATAATTCGGTGGATGGCACGGGTTTTCTCAAGACCCATCAGTTGCCAGGTTTTGCCTGCATCCATGGATCGGTATACCCCATAGCCCATATTCAGGGAGTTTCTCGGGTTGCCTTCACCAGTACCTACCCAAATGATGTTCGGGTTTTTCTGATAGATGGAAATGGCACCTATCGAATGCACTTTTTCATTATCAAAAATAGGTTCCCAGGTAATTCCTCCAGAAGTAGACTTCCAAAGTCCACCAGATGCTGAACCGGCATAAATAATTGTGGGATTATCGTGCACTGCATCGATGGCTGTAATTCTACCACTCATGGCACCAGGGCCGATGCTTCGAGCTTTCATGGATTTAAAAACGTCCATGTTGACCTGCTGTGCTTGCACGCTTAGCTGCAGCATCGCCAGGAAAATTAAAAGAACTATTTTTTTCATGTGACTAAAGGTGTGTTTCAATTTTTTCCAATTAAACCAATTTTACTGAATTTACAGATCGAAATTACTTTAATGGAGTTCATTCAAGTTGGAGAGTTTCTTTTTTTTTATGATTATCCGCTTTTTCACCACTAATGAGAGAAAAACAGGTTAGAGGTTCAACTAGGTGAGCTGTCGACCATGGACTGTCAGCCGTTGACAGTTATCCGCAGTTTTAAACAGGAGAGCTGAGCTACTGGTATGATTGCGGATAATCATATTTTTTTACACATGGTTTGGGGAAAGCTCGCTTTTTGATTTTCTTTAAGAAAAAATAAAAAATGGCAAACTATAGATTCAGGTCCTGGCTAGGACTTTTCTTTTTTATGGCATTTAGCCTTGGCTATGCCCAGAATGGGCGTTTTCAACAAGCTGTAGCTTACAAGATGGAGGTGGACATGGATGTGGTGACCAACCAATATACAGGTGTACAGTCCCTTTCCTATACTAATAATTCCCCGGATACTTTGACGCGGGTATTTTACCATTTGTATTACAATGCCTTTCAGCCGGGGAGCATGATGGATGTTCGCTCCAGAACAATCGCAGATCCGGATCAGCGGGTGAAAGATCGAATTTCTAAATTGGCGCCTGAAGAAATTGGCTACCTCCATGCAACGAAGCTGACCATGAATGGCAAGCCAGTACGCTTCACAGAGGTGGGGACGATATTGGAGGTAGATTTGGATCAACCCATCCTTCCGAATACCACGGTAAAATTTGAAATGGCCTTTGAA
>CANGZP010000094.1 GCA_947458475.1 Cyclobacteriaceae bacterium
CGTATCGACGCAATCAAAGCAAGAGAAGCAGCAGCACTAGCCGCAGCAGCTCCAGCTGTTGAAGAAGTTGAAGCTCCTGCTGCTGAAGTAGAAGAAACTCCTGAAGTCGAAGCTGCTGCTGTTGAAGTAGAAGAAACTCCTGCTGCTGACGCAGCTGATGCTGGCGCAGCGGATGCTGGCGCTGCTGGAGAATAATATACCCCCCCCCCATGAACAAGGAACAGTGCTTTTTGATAGGCCGAATAGCCAAAGTTCATGGACTTCGTGGTGAAGTAAATGTGGTGCTCGACGTAGATTATCCTGAGGAATACGAAGGATTAGAGCACCTCTTCCTCGATCAAAAAGGGCGCTTAGTCCCCTTCTTTCTGGAACACTTTGTGATCCAGCACGGAGGCAAGGCACTCGCCAAGTTTGAGGAACTGGATCGAATCGAAGAAGTGGAACACCTCGTAGGATCGGAAGTATATCTTCCCCTCTCGGAGCTTCCACAACTGGATGAAGACCAATACTACTTCCACGAACTGATTGGTTTTGATGTCATCGATTTGACAATGGGACCTATCGGACCTGTGCAGGTCGTCTACGATCTGGAAACACAGGACCTCCTCGGAGTGACCCACAAGGGCAAAGAAGTGCTGATCCCCATACAGGATGGCATCATTACCCAGGTGGACAAGGCAGCAAAAAAAGTTTTCTGCCAGTTGCCCGAAGGCTTACTTGAAATTTATCTGGAAGATTAAACCATGCATATCGATCTCATTACGGTAGTGCCCGGATTATTGGAAGGCCCTTTTTCGCATTCGATCCTCAAGCGAGCGGAAGAAAAAGGCATCGCCACAGTTCGGATCCACAACCTCAGAGACTATGCCACCGGCAAACAAAAGCAAGTGGACGATTATGCATTTGGTGGGGGCGCAGGAATGGTCTTGATGATCGAACCGATCGCCCGCTGCATTGAAGCCCTTCAGAAGGAGCGCGTGTACGATGAAATCATCTACATGACCCCCGATGGAGAAACCTTCGATCAGCCGATGGCCAATACCCTTTCCCAAAAGAAAAACCTCCTGATCCTCTGCGGTCATTACAAAGGAGTGGATCAGCGGGTTCGGGATGCCTTCATCACCAAGGAGATCAGTATCGGAGATTACGTCCTTTCAGGAGGAGAATTGGCAGCTGCTGTAGTAGCAGATGCGCTGATTCGACTGATCCCAGGCGTACTCAACGACGAGACTTCGGCCTTGACGGATTCCTTCCAAGATAATTTACTTGCCCCGCCGGTGTATACCCGGCCCGCAGTGTACGAAGGAAGAGAAGTTCCGGAGGTGCTGCTCTCGGGTCATGAAGCCAAGATAAGTCAGTGGAGATTTGAAGCGTCGGTTCGCCGAACCCAAGAAAAAAGACCCGATCTTCTCAAAGATTCAGGTTGGGAGTAGGCGAGACAAGAGTATTGAAAAAGTAATTCATTTATACCGCTGCGGCGGAGCACTGCGAAAGCATTAAAACATAGAGCTATGAGCGATCTAATGAAAATTGTAGAAGCGGAATACAGCGAGGCGAGAGCCAAGTTCCCTTCTTTCAAAGCCGGTGATACCATCAACGTACACGTACGTATCAAAGAAGGTAACAAGGAAAGAATCCAGCAGTTCCAAGGAACTGTGATCCAACGAAAAAACCCAAACTCCAACGGAGAAACCTTTACCGTGCGTAAGATTTCCAATGGAATTGGCGTAGAGCGTATCTTCCCAATCATCTCCCCATCCATCGAGCAAATCGACCTGGTAAGAGAAGGTAAAGTGAGAAGAGCTCGTCTATTCTACTTGAGAGGACGTCAAGGTAAGGCGGCTCGTATCAAGGAAAAAATCAGAGCAAGACACTAAGTCGAGCCCAAGCCAAAAAAAGCCCCGTACCTACGGGGCTTTTTTTTAACCTTTGCTGTTTTCTTCAAACAGCGAAGGTTTTAAACTAAATTCCACTTATGTAGACCTTCGAGGTCTTGGAGACCTCAAAGGTCGCTCAACCTTTGCTGTTTTTTTTAAACAGCGAAGGTTTTGCAATTCCTATTAAAGCATTTAAACCTTCGAGGTCTGGGAGACCTCAAAGGTTGCTCAACCTTTGCTGTTTTTTTCAAACAGCGAAGGTTTTGACTTTAATCCCTTTCATGGAAACCTTCGAGGTCTTGAAGACCTCAAAGGTTGCTCAACCTTTGCTGTTTTTTTCAAACAGCGAAGGTTTTGACTTTAATCCCTTTCATGTAGACCTTCGAGGTCTGAAAGACCTCAAAGGTCACTGACAAATTCCTATCTTTGTGGGCTTAGAAGCCAAAACCAACATGACTAGAGAAGTTCGCGTACGATTTGCCCCTTCACCCACTGGTGCACTCCATATCGGAGGACTGCGCACCGCCCTGTACAACTACCTGTTTGCCAAAAAAATGGGAGGGAAGTTTCTCCTCCGCATCGAAGATACTGACCAAACGCGCTTTGTACCCGGCGCTGAAGAATACATTCAAGAATCCCTAGACTGGTTGGGTATCTCTCCCGACGAAAGCCCCTGGAAACCAGGATCGGTAGCCCCTTACCGACAGTCTGAGCGCAAGGCAAGCTACATGCAGTATGCCCTCGAACTTATCGAAAAAGGACATGCCTACTACGCCTTCGATACGGCAGAAGAACTCGAGGCCATGCGCGAGCGCCTTACTGCCGCACGCGTGCTACAGCCGCAGTACAACAGCATTACCCGCAGCCAAATGAAAAATTCCTTGACCCTCTCTCCAGCAGAGGTGAAGGAACGCTTGGCTTCGGGAGATCCCTACGTCATTCGCGCCAAACTTCCCCTCAAAGAGGAGGTTCGTCTCCACGACCTGATCCGAGGTTGGGTCATGGTGCATTCCAGCACCTTGGACGACAAGGTCCTCATGAAGTCGGATGGCATGCCGACCTACCACCTGGCCAATATTGTCGATGATCACTTGATGGGCATCACCCACGTGATCCGAGGCGAAGAATGGCTTCCTTCTGCACCTTTACACGTGCTTTTGTACCGTTTCTTTGGTTGGGAGGACACCATGCCGCAGTTTGCCCACCTGCCCCTGCTCCTCAAGCCGGATGGCAATGGCAAGCTCTCCAAGCGTGATGGCGACAAATTGGGCTTCCCTGTATTCCCACTCAATTGGGTGGATCCGTTTACTGGCGAAAAGTCCAGCGGCTTTCGCGAAAATGGCTACCTTCCAGAAGCCCTGCTCAACTTCCTTGCGTTCCTCGGTTGGAATCCAGGAGACGAGCGTGAAATTTTCTCTTTGGAGGAATTGATAGAAGCGTTCTCCATCGAGCGAATAGGCAAGTCTGGAACCAAATTTGACATCGCCAAAGCGAAGTGGTTCAACGAGCATTACCTCCGTAGTAGCTCCCAAGAGCAGCTCGTCAGCTACCTCCAAGAGGACGCTAAAGCTTCAGGAGTAGCGATTCCCAATGAAAAAGCTACTGCCATCGTGGCTCTGCTCTGCGAGCGCGTAACTTTCCCTGGGGACTTCTGGAGAGATAGCCAGTTTCTACACCAGGCCCCTAGCGAATTTGACTCAGAAGTAGCCACCAAAAAGTGGAATGCGGATGCAGCGACCCTCTTGCAAGCCTATGCCCAGACCCTCGAGACTGGAGTAGCGGCTCCTTTTGATGCGGCTGCCGCCAAAGCACTGCTGGAAAGCACGGCCGAAGCGCAAGGCATCAAACTGGGCAAGGTCATGCAGGCGGTTCGCCTAGCAGTTACTGGTCTGGGTGCTGGTCCTGACCTGATGGAAGTTTTTGCGATTTTGGGTACACAAGAGGTGGCCAAAAGAATTCGATTTGCGTTAGATACGCTAGCAATCATAGACTGAGATGACCAAAAAGAAGAAAAAAGAAGAGCAGCCTCGTGTACACGAGGAGCTGAAAGGCTTCAAAATGGAGATCAATTCCTTCGGGGAGATCTCCTCCAGCCTTCCCATCGAAGCGATCAACGCTTTTCTGAATAAAAACGTCGAGGACAAGAAACTCAAAGACCGCGAGGACTGAGATCACATCCCTCTTTTTCCTAATTCTATCGCCCATGCGTATTCGCCTTTTTCTGGTACTTACTCTACTCTGGCTCCCAATTTTAGCCTTTGCACAAACAGCCACGGTTACCGGTCAGGTTAAAGATGCGGAAACAGGAGAGCTACTCCCATTTTGTTCGGTATTTGTCAACAACACCACCATTTCTACCGCTACCGACATGCAGGGCAACTATATCCTTTCTGGTTTGGAAGCCGGCACAGTAGAAATTGGATTTTCCTTTATGGGATACACCGCTCAAACACGTAAAATCACCCTAAAGCCGGGCGGTACCTTTACCCTCAACCTTTCAATGGTTCCGCTGGCACAGGAACTTACCGAACAGGAAGTAAAGGCTTCTAGAGATAAAAGTTGGGAGCGAGATCTCCGCAAATTTCAAAGTCTATTTTTAGGCATCGACGAGGCCGCAGCACAAACCAGCATTCTCAACCCCTGGGTGATTGATTTTCCTGCACCCACTGAAAAAGGAACTTTTCTGGCCCGTGCAGAGCAGCCGATCGAAATAGAAAACCGCTTTTTGGGGTACAAAATCACTTTTAACCTCAAAGAATTTGTGGACGCCCCAACAGCCTACCGCATTGTGGGTGCGGCTCGTTTTGAACTATTACCTGCCGATTCGGAAGCGCAGCAAGCCCTTTGGGAAAAAAACCGAGCCAGTATCTACCAGCGCTCTCCAATGAATCTGTTTCGAGCGATCACCAAAGGCACCTACGAACGGGAGGGCTTTTACCTCTATGGAGACAAGGCTGGGGGCTCTGCAAGCATGAATCTCCGTACGGATATCTTTGCCAATGAACTGGGCAAGTCCGTGGTGCCGTACAAGGCTGATCCCCTCGTCATTCCAGGCAGTACGACTGGGGAGTATTCGCTCCAACTCAAAGGGCGTATCGAAATTCACTACCAGAAAGGCTTTGCACAAGCCAACACCTACCGAGATGCCCCCTATCCCATCTCCTGGCTCGAAGTAAAAAATGGACAAGTGCGCGTTCGGGAAAATGGCATGGTGCTCAACCCAGAGGATCTGGTTTTCTCAGGTGATATGGACCGCAAGCGAATTTCCAATTTACTTCCCCTAGACTACGATGCAGTGAAAGCACTGCTGCTGCAGGATTTGGCCAAAACAGCCAAAAACTACCAAGAAAAGGTGTACCTCCATACCGATAAGCCCTACTACTATGCGGGAGACTCCCTCTTCTTCAAAGGATATTTTGCCTACGGCAACCCCTATCTGAGAGACGAGCTGAGCAAGGTGCTCCATGTGGAAGTGATTTCCAAGGAACGCGATATTCTCCTTGCCAAAAAATACCCGATTCGCGATGGCATCGTGGTTGGTGATCTCCAACTGCCGGACTCACTAGATGGAGAGCAATACTACTTGAGGGCCTACACGAATTGGATGCGAAATTATGGTCCCAGCCAGTATTTTATGCAACCACTTCCGGTGTTGAATCCTTACAAACGCATTGTAGCATCGGAGGCTTTTGACCAATGGAAAAATCAAGGGGTGCAATTGCAGTCTGACAAGGAAAATTTTGGCTCAAGAGAAGAAGTAAGTCTGCGTCTGCAACTAAGCGACGCAAAAGGTCGGCCCGCCGCAGCGACGCTTTCGGTAAGTGTATGGGATGCGGAGCAACTCGTCCCCATCCGAAGGGAAGCAGACATGGGATCTAACCTCAAGCTGAGTGATATCCCCGAAACATTGGGTACAGAACGATTTTCATACCCCATTGAAACCCGAATTACGGTGAATGGAAAAGTTACAGACGATAAAGGAAAGGGTCAGGCCACCGAAATAACAGCCTTTGTGAATGATTTCCAGGGAATGATCAGCTTGACTTCCAATGCCACGGGTGACTTTGCAATGGAAAACATGGAATTTTATGGATCGTTGCGCTTGGGTCTCGTGGCAGCCGACAAAAAAGGTCGTCCCTTCAATGTCCAACTTCAAGAACAGCTGAAGGCGCCTGTGGTCTTGCCGCTGGCTTCCTACTTTCCTAGAGTAACGACTCTGGCAACTCCCGCAAAAGTGGCAGAACCTGAAGTAGCTAACCCAGAAGCGAAAAAGGAAAAAGTGCAACAAAAAGCCATCTATGGTAATCCTGATTTTATCATTGAAGGAGAAAAACTGACCAAAACAGGCAGCACTACAGACCTGGTCAACAGTCTAGTAGGGAATATTCCCGGGGCTCAGGTGACACTTGTGGGAGGTACGGGGCAACAAACTATACGAATTCGAGGTGGAGCAGCTTCAGCTTTTGGGTCGATGGAACCGGTTGTCATGGTAGACGGGGTAGTCCTCGTGGGCGGTGGAATGTCTACCGCAGCAGATAATATCCGTACCATCAATCCCTTCGATATTGATCGGGTGGAAGTGGTTTCTCGGATGGTGCCGATGCTTGGAGACCAGGGACGAAACGGTGTCATCGCAATCTACCTAAAAGACAAAATGGACCAAGAGCAGGAGAACCCCTTGGAAGGAAAGGGAATTATCAGCTATACGCTAGAGGGCTTCCAAGTTCCAAGTGACTTTATCTTCCGTACCTATGGCCCCGACAGTAACCAGTCTGAAAAGGACGATCGGCAAACCTTGTACTGGAACCCGTATTTGGTGACCAATGAAAAGGGGGAGCTGTCTCTTTCCTTTTTCTCCAATGACCTAGGGGGGCCCGTGATTGTGGAGGTGCGTGGGTTAACCGTAGGGGGCGAGCCTATTCAGGGAACGTTTAGGTTGAATAAAAAATAGAGAATTCGTTGACAGCTGATAGACCACGGTCTACAGGCAGACCACGGTCCACGGTAAATTTTCTTACCCATCAAATCTTAATACCTTTGATTACGGGTGCTAAAGCACATACACATCCGAGTAAATACAAAAAGTGGATAGACTCAATATGGTAAAAAAGCTGTTGGTGCTGGTTTTCCTCCTCTTGCCTGGATTGGTTTCGGCGCAGTTGAGCATTGGCGTCCGAGGAGGGCTGAGTAGCAGTTCTTACAGCTACCAGGCTACTGCAGGTACCCGGGTCAAAAAAGTGGATGGAATTGCCGCTCCAACTTTCGCAGTTGTTCTAGAATATTTTGACTCCAAAAATGCAGGCGTCGAACTCAATATCCAGCAGATCACCCTTGGCTTTGCCCAGGTCAACGATGCAGGGAAGGTCAATCAAACTGAGTTTAGCTACCTCAAATTCCCCATCTTGGCCAGCATTTTTGCAGGGCGGTCGGGGCGATTTCAAATCAAATTTGGCCCCCATTTCGGGGTGCTGCGGCAGGCAGAGGACCTTACCCGGGAATATTCCGGGGCTACGCCCAAGGAGCTTCCTACCTTTGGGCAGCCTGCAGACGCACCAAATACCCGAATGTATGGCTTGACGGGGGGAGCAGGGATTTCCAAACTTTTTGGGAAGTCTACCCTGTCTGCTGAGGCGCGTTTTGCCTACGACTTTACCAATCCAGAGTCCCAGGATCGGATTTTCGACATGAGTTCGACCAACCTCGAATTTACGCTGGCCTACCTATTTCGGGTGAAAGAGCGCAAACAAAAAACTCCTTAAGCGAAGCTTTGGCAAGCTTGCTGGGAGTCAATACCTTTATAGTCAATTCTTTTCGATGTGCGCATGAAAATCCAGGTGATCAATGGCCCCAATCTCAACTTGCTTGGCAAGCGAGAGCCAGAAGTATACGGTAGTGAATCCTTTGAAAGCTATTTCATCGAGCTTCAGGCGCAGTTTCCTGAGGTCGAGCTTTCCTACTTCCAAAGCAACGTGGAGGGTGAGCTGATCAACAAAATTCAGGAGGTAGGCTTTTCCGTAGACGGCATCATTTTGAATGCGGGAGGTTATACCCATACCTCGGTAGCCCTTTCGGATGCGGTGGCTGCAGTCACCACCCCCACGGTGGAGGTGCACATTTCCAATTTGTACAAGCGAGAAGAATTTCGCCATAAGAGCATTCTCTCCAAATCCTGTGTGGGCATGATTGCTGGCCTAGGATTGAAAGGGTATGCGCTAGCTGTCCACTATTTTCTAACTACTGCTACCCGATGATCACCTTCGCTCCCGGACCTTCCAAAGTATACGATGCGCTGCCCCAGTACTTGCAGGATGCCTGTGCGGAGGGGATACTCAGTGCCAATCATCGCAGTGCAGTATTTATGAATTTGTATCGGGAAACGGAACAGCTCTTTCGAGAGAAGCTGAACCTTCCTGCTGATTATACCTTGCTTTTTACCTCTTCAGCGACAGAAAGCTGGGAGATCATTTCCCAGTCCCTCGTAGAGCAGTCCAGCTACCACTTGTATTCGGGTTCCTTCGGTAAGAAATGGTTTGAGTACGCCCAGGTTATTCTTCCTTCTACCCTAGGACACAAGATTGCTGCCAATGAATCCCTACCGGTGGATCAATTGCAATTGGGGTCTGAGGTCGACCTAATTGCAGTCACGCAAAACGAAACGGCCAATGCCTCTCAGGTGCCCATGTCGGTGCTTAAGGAACTGGCAGCTCGCTATCCCGACAAGATGATTGCTGTGGATACGACCTCTTCCATGGGAGGGATAGCCCTAGATTTTACATTGGCAGACGTATGGTATGCGTCTGTTCAGAAATGCTTTGGCTTGCCTGCAGGTTTGGGAATTCTCTTGCTTTCGGGCAAGGCCAAAGAAAAAGTAGCCCGTAAGGGGGAAAAAGGGCGTTACAACAGCCTCAGCTTTATGCTCGAAAATGCGGCGAGTTACCAGACCCATTACACCCCAAATGTGTTGGGGATTTACCTCCTGAATCGGGTTTTGAAAGACATGGATCCCATCGCTCAAGTAGATGCACGCCTTCGGCAGCGAATGGAAACCTTGGAACAGACTATTAGCCAATCGGCCGTGTTCCAACTTTTAGTAGATAATTCTGCCACGCGAAGTACCACAGTAGCGGCGGTAGCTGGGGAGGAGCAGGCCATTGTGGCTGTCAAAAAAGCAGCCGAAAAAGAAGGGATGCAGCTCGGGGGTGGCTATGGTCCACTCAAATCCACAAGTTTTCGAATCGCTAACTTTCCGGCGATCACGGATGTGGAATTTATGCGCTTGGTAGATTTCTTGAAAAAGTACTAAGCCTTTTCAAGGTCGCTGAGCACAAAAAAAGTCCCGTAG
>CANGZP010000095.1 GCA_947458475.1 Cyclobacteriaceae bacterium
GCAAGCTCACGGGGACATCTCCAAGAAACGGACAATGGCATGCTCAGCTTTCCGTTTACGATTCGCAACCAGTTTACCGCCAACCTATCCTCCTACCAGGCCACCAAAGAGATGCGCGTGGAACTCAACCAGTGGATGAAGGATTTCTACAGCGACATCAAAAAAGAAACCGATGCGGACATCAACAAGGCCTACATCTTTGGAGCCAAGGAAGAAGATGCGCGGAGCTACCACCTCGCTGACTTGATTCTTCAGCACGACATCAAACTCTTTTCCTTGAAGGAAGACTTGGTCATCAATGGCAAGCAGTTTAAAAAAGGAAACTCCTACATCGTACCTGCAGACCAGCCGCAGTACCGCTTGATCAAAGCCATGTTTGAAACGCGGACAACTTTCCAAGACAGCTTATTCTACGACATTTCGGCATGGACCTACCCGATGGCCTTTGGGCTAGACTATATGGCTTTGAACAGCCGCATTGTCAACCTAGCGAATGTTAGCCCTGTGGATAAGTCAACTTTTGCGCAAGCGCCGGGTAAGGTAATAGGTGCCGCTGGCGCCTACCAATATGCCATGGAGTGGAACGATTATTATGCGCCCAAGGCAGCCTATCAGTTGTTGAAGGCTGGACTTTTGGTGCGCGTAGCCACCACCGAATTTTCCACCGCAGAAGGGAAAACGTTCGGAAGGGGAACCCTCCTAATTGATAAGGGTGAAAGCGGACTTGATGCTCAGGCCTTTTTCAAGAAGCTAGAAGAAGTCTCCCGATTTGCACATGTGGATATCCATGCCTTGACAACTGGCTACACGCAGGGAGCCAACCTCGGCTCCACCTTTATGCTTCCCTTGAAGACCCCAAGCATCGCCTTGCTAGTTGATGGAGGGGTGGATAGCGGAGAAGCTGGCGAGATCTGGCACTTGCTAGACCAGCGCATGCAGATGCCGGTTACCTTATTGCCTATTGGGTCAGTTTCAAGTGCCAACCTGGATCGCTATTCCGTCATCCTGATGGCTGACGGCAGCTACGGACAGTTGGGTCAGTCTGGCGCAACGGCCCTCAAAACCTGGGTGAGCAAAGGCAATACCTTGGTAGCCAAAGGTGGCGCGCTTCGTTGGCTGGCACAGAGTGAAATCGGTGACTTTACTTTCAGAAAAGTGGATAACGCCGAAAAAGGGCTGCAAAAGAATTATTCAGATTTTGAGAATGCTACCGGCGCAAAGCAAACTTTCGGAGCGATCTTCAAATCTACCTTAGATACGAGTCATCCGATCGGGTTTGGCTACGTAAGCAAGGAGCTGTTCACCTTTAGAAATGATAATTTCTTCCTAGAGCCTTCTGCCAACCCTTACGCCAACCCGCTGGTTTACACCACCAATCCGTTGGCATCGGGCTACTTGCACCCAAGCAACTTGCCGGGAGTGCAGGAGAGTGCAGTGATTCGTGTTTCGGGCCAAGGCAGAGGTAGAATTATTGGCTTTGCCGACAATCCCAACTTCCGCGCCTTCTGGTTTGGAACCAACAAGCTGTTTATGAATTCTATCTTCTTTGGTCAGGTGATCGACGGAGGAACTACCCGATAAACTTCTACTCCCGGCCCAAGGCTGGGAGTTTTTTCTTCCCTTTGCTACACGTTTTTGATTTTATGAAAAAAGTAACGCTTGTTCTTTTTGCTTTCCTGTTGGTCGGAACTACTCTATTCGCTCAAGAAATGAGTTTTGAATCCTACAATCCACCTTCAACGCTCAAGGTGCCTCAGCATCCGGTCACGCGGGCAAAATTCCCCTTTATCGATATCCACAGCCACCAAGGAGGCGTCAACAAATCCAAGATAGACCAGCTTAAGGGAGAGATGGACGAGCTGAACATGGGGATCATGATCAACCTGAGCGGTAGAGGCTATGGACAGGGCAATAGCAATACCCAGCAGCAGTACATCAAGAGTATGATGCAGGAATTTAAAACCCATGCACCGGGTCGATTCATGGTGTTTACCAATTTGAATTTCAATGGTTTTGGAACCCCAGAATGGACCGCATTGGCAGTAAAGGAATTGGAAGAAGACGTGGCTGCTGGAGCAGTGGGCTTGAAGATTTACAAGAGTTTGGGTTTGACTTCCAAGGACAATGGCGGAAAACGCATTCCCGTGGATCATCCTGAGCTAGATGCCGTTTGGGCCAAGGCGGGGGAATTGGGAATCCCGGTTTTGATTCATGCTGCAGATCCAGCCCAATTTTGGCAGGCGATGGACTCCACCAACGAGCGCTGGCTAGAACTGAAGCTTCATCCCAATCGGCGTCGATCCGCTACCGACCCGGCGCCTTTTGAACAGATTATCGCCGAGCAGCACCGCGTGTTTGCCAAGCATCCTAAGACCACCTTCATCAATGCGCACATGGGTTGGATGGCCAATGACCTCGATGCTGCAGGGGCGCACTTGGACCAGTACCCCAACGTGAACTACGAGATTGGAGCCATCATTGCAGAGCTGGGCCGTCAACCTCGTCGGGCAAATGAATTTTTTACGAAGTACCAGGACCGGATCCTATTTGGAAAAGACGCGTACAACAAGGAAGAGTTTTATACCTATTTCCGTGTGCTGGAGACAGAGGACGAGTATTTCCCTTATTACAAAAAGTACCACGCCTTTTGGAGCATGTATGGTTTGGGGTTACCCGATGACGTGCTGAAAAAGGTCTATTACAAAAATGCGCTGCGGATAGTGCCAGGATTGGATAAGACTTTGTTTCCGGATTAAAACAGTGGAACTAGATGAAATACAGTTAAAATATGATGGAAATAAACCGAGCCTGCCCGCCGCGGCGTGCAAGCTCGGTGAAATAGTATATTCTGCTGCTAGTTCAACTTATTTCACCGAGCTTGCTCGGTTTATTTCTACTCTATTTCTATCGTATTTCGTAGCTCGTACTTCGTCCTTGGTACCTGGTACAACCTAGAACTTCATCTTCACCCCCAACAAGAAGTTCGTTCCTGCCTGTGGATAGAAGAAGTTCTCCGTTACCAGTTCTCGGCCCGTTCCTCCCGGCACAAAGTAGCTGAAGGTGTATCCGTTGGGCTCGTACAGTTCATTGAAGAGATTGTTGATCAATAAATTCACTTCCAATCCTTTGAAGAACCGTGGGGTCGCTGTATAGCTGAACCGCAGGTCATTCGTGAAGAAAGCATCTAAGGATCGGGCTTCGTTGGCCGTATTATCCAAAAACTGTCGGCCCACATACTTGCTCAGCCAGTTGATAGACAGGTTTTTAGCTGGCTTGTACTCGATGATCGCCGAGCCCACCACATTGGGAGAAAAGGCGATGTCTGTGTTGGTGTAGGTGTTGGTCTCTTGTCGAAACTCATCTACGCTGTAGTCGTCGATATACTCGGTGAACTCCCGGATTTTGTTTTGGCTGAGCGCCAGATTTCCTCCCAAGGTCCACGTTTTAGAAATCGCATACGCGCCCTCCAATTCAATGCCTGCCCGGTAAGACGAGGCTACGTTCTCTCGGATATAGGCCCCCACATCGTTGATTTGTCCAGTGAGGATCAGTTGGTCGTTATAACCCATGTAGTAGAAGTTGGCGGCATAGCTGAAACCACCAGATTTGGCACGCACACCTGCCTCCACATTGTTGAGACGCTCAGGTCTCGGCACTTCGGTAATGGGATTGTCGGTAAAGTCCGAGCGGGTCGGTTCCCGGTTGGCCACTGCATAGCTCGCATACCAGGTTTGCTTTCCTTTTTCGTAGGAGAACCCAAACTTCGGGTTGAAGAAGGTATAGTCTTGCTGGCCATCGACGATGCGTAGGTCGTCATTCGAGCCGAAAAAGGAATAGTTGATGCCGCGCAACTGCAAGTCTCCGAAGAGATTCAGGCCAGGCTTGATTTCGTACGTGGCTTTGGTGTAGATGTTGCGGTCGTCCTTGATGGCGTTGTTGTCGTAATAGCGGAAGCGCATTTTCGTAGTCTCCGCAATCTTTGCCCAGATGATCTCTCCAAAGTGTCCCCCATCGTATCTGTTGGCTCCTCCACCGATGATCCAATCGAGTTTGCCATCTGTAGAGATATAGTTGACCGACCCTACAAAACCATAGAAATCATTGTCTAGCCAGCGACGGCGGATAAAATCCGTGCTTTCAATCACTTGATTGCCGATTTTCGCCGGGGCTAAGGCATAATTTGCAAAGTCGTCGTCAGGTCTAAACTGCTCGTAGTATCCTCGCCCGTAGGTGTAATGCAATGCCAAGTTAGTTTTCCAGTTGGAGCCAACTTTACCGGTGTAGATCAACTGGTAATGATCCTGCTGGTAGTTGTCCGTTTCGTTGTCGTAGGTGTAGGAATTAAAGGTTCGGTCGGTAGTGAGTTTTGATTCAGGAAGTCCAGCCCAACTTTGGTAGGTCTGCTCTTTTCCGGAGAAAGCAATCAATTTGATCACGCTCTTTTCTCCATAGTATCCCCCCGACACAAACCAGCTACCCAAATCCGAAAAGGAGCGGTCCACAAAGCCATCTGAGGTAATCTTGGAGAGTCGGGCATCCACTGCAAAACGGTTGTTGAGTAGGCCTGTCCCTGCTTTGACGGTATGCCTCCAGGTGTTGAAGGAACCGAATCCATTGTCGATTTCAGCATAGGCCTCGTCGCGTCGGTTGTCGGTTTGAAAGTTGAGGCTAGCGCCAAAGGCTGCCGCTCCGTTGGTGGAAGTTCCCACGCCCCGCTGGATCTGTATGTTTTCTACCGAGGAGGCAAAGTCCGGCATGTTGACCCAAAAGACCCCATGCGACTCTGCATCGTTGAGGGGAATGCCGTTGATGGTGGCATTGATGCGGGTTTGATCGGTGCCTCGGATACGGATACCGGTGTAGCCCACCCCTGCACCTGCATCGGAATGGCTGACTACCGAAGGGCTAAAGTTGAGGAGGATAGGAATGTCCTGCCCTAGATTCCGCTTGGCAATCTCCGACTTATCCACAGTCGTGAAAGTAGTAGGAGTCGTCTCAGAAGCGCGCGTTGCGGACACAATAAACTCTTCGCTCAGAAAATCCTTGGACTCTAAGCCCAGCTCCAAAGAGGTTGCCAAAGGGAGTTCAACAGACTTGCGGAGGGTTTCGTAGCCCACATAGGAAACCCGGATTTCCTGCTTTCCATTCGGCAGCCGTTGGAGAGTGAAATTCCCGTCGGCATCTGTGACGGCGCCTTTCCCTAGGCTTTCAATCCAAACGGAAGCCCCTACCAGTGGAGCGGCCGTTTTGGCATCGTAAACTCGACCACTTAGACTCGCTTGCGCCCAAGCGTGTAGACTGATGAGTACAAACAGTCCTGCAAAAACTAATTTTTTCATAATTTCCCCTTTCGGGTTTTTGAGTGAAACATGAGAAAACCGAGGGGAGGTTTTCTGTATTTGTTTACCCTTTGGACGAAGTCTACGACAGATTCTAACCCAGGAAGACTTGTACTTCCTCTGCAAGAATGAATTGTTTGACTCCGAGTTCTCAATTCCCTTCGCCGGCATTACCCGGATCAGGTGGTATGGGTATGATCTCAGCCCGTTGTATTAAAAGGCACCCCTATGATCTGATGCAAAGGTAATCGCGAAAAGTTTTTTTCCAAAGTTTATCCGGAACTCTCTTTTTCCTAACTTGACAATTCCACCTTACCTCACTTGCGATGCGATTATACAAATTGATTTCTGGTACCTTATTGGAGAAAAATAACAATCACTTCTTTGGCCCAGAGCTCGACTGGGATGATTTATTGGGTAGAGAGCAGCTCCCCAAGCTGCTCGCCGCAGAAGCGCAAAACTGGGAAGCTATCTCCCCTGAAAAAGCGGAAGAACTCCTCCAAGAAGGGCTGCTTCCTCCTATGGGAAATCAAGAAATCTGGGCTGCAGGGGTCACCTATTACCGAAGCAGAACAGCTCGGATTGAAGAGTCCAGCGACTCTGGAGGGGGTACTTTTTACGACAAGGTCTATGTGGCGGAGCGCCCTGAACTCTTTTTCAAAGCCACTGCTAGCCGAGTAGCACCTCCGGGTGGAAAAGTCAACATACGGAAAGACTCGAACTGGAATGTGCCCGAACCAGAGTTGACCCTGTTACTATCGCCATCAGGTAAAGTGCAAGGATTTACCATTGGCAACGACATGAGTAGCCGGAGTATTGAGGGGGAAAATCCCCTCTACCTACCTCAAGCCAAGGTCTATCTCGGCAGTGCCTCCATCGGTCCCTGCCTGCTTATCCAAGAGGAAGCTTTGCCTGACACGACAAGCATCTCACTTCAAATCCACCGCAATACAGTCCTAGTTGCTTCAGGAGAAACTACCCTTGCGCAACTCAAGCGGCGACCTGAAGAGCTTGCCCAATGGCTCTACCGATCCAACTCTTTTCCAATTGGTTGTCTAATGATGACCGGTACAGGAATTGTTCCGGATGATTTTACCTTGGAAGTAGGAGACGAGGTTTTCATTACCATTGCTACTATCGGGACGCTACACAATGTAGTAAGCAGCATTTAGGTATTACATTTTTATAATCTGTTTAATCAAACGCATAAGTAGTAGAAAAATATAACCCCATCGTGCCATATTCCACAACGGGTATAGGATTAGCTCTAGTTGAACAATTTTTTGATTTTCAATTACTTACAATTGCTCCATTGGAACCATTCGGCTGCCATTGGTAAAATTCTCAGGCCTCTCCCGTAAAAAAGGTGTAGTTTAGGAGCTTATATAAAGCCATGAAAATTTTTAGTAGTGTTTTTTTCCTTGCCAGTCTCTTCCTCAGCCTGCAAATTTTTGCTCAAACTAGCCCAAAGCCAAACGCTTTTGCCTTCAAACTAAAAACCCCCATTACCCTGGATGGTGTACTAGATGAAGAAATCTGGAAAGATACCGAGGGTTGGAATGGGGACTTCATGCAATATTTTCCCTCTGACACTTCGCTTAGTGTGGTTCCTACCCGAGTAAAAGTGGCCTATGATGACACCAATATCTACTTGGCCGCCATCATGGAAAATAGAGGTCCGCGAGAATATGTTTCTACTTCCCTAAGAAGAGATTATCGAGGAGAACAAAATGATGGGGTTAGCTTTGTTTTCGATACGTTCAATGATGGAACCAATGCATTTCAGTTTGGAGTAAACCCATATGGGGTGCAGCGCGAGGCACTAGTCTCCAATGGCGGCACCCGCCCCGATGACCTCAACCTAGCCTGGGACAATAAGTGGTTTTCTGAAGCAAAAATGATGGAAAACCATTGGCAAGTAGAGGTAATCATCCCCCTTTCTACACTTCGATTTAGTGAAGGGGCTCAAAATTGGAGCATCAACTTCTTTCGGGTCGATAGTGATGCTGGTGAGCGCTCTAGTTGGGCCCCTATCCCAAGAACTAACCCTATCTTCTCAACTGCTTTTCTTCGAAAGATGATTTTTGAAGAGCCCTTGCAGAAAAAAGGCGCAAATGTGTCGCTTATCCCCTACATAGCAGGACGAACCTCCAAAAATTTTCTTGAAAATAGCAGCGAAGCGCTTAAACCTGCAATAGGTGGAGATGCCAAAATTGGAATTGGTTCTGCCATGAACTTGGATCTAACCTTCAATCCAGATTTTTCGCAAGTGGAAGTGGATCAGCAGGTGACCAACTTAGACCGATTTGAAATATTTTTCCCAGAGCGAAGACAGTTTTTTCTTGAAAATGGAGACCTCTTTGATAGCTTTGGCCAACCTCGCTCACGACCCTTCTTCTCCCGTAGAATAGGCGTGGATATCGACTCCGCCACTGGTCAAAATGTGCAGAGTAAAATCATCTATGGAGCCCGATTGAGCGGAAAGCTAAACGAAAACTGGAGAATCGGGGCGATGAATATGCAAACTGCAACCGAAGAAGATGCGGGAATCGTAGGCAAAAATTTCACCGTATTCGCGCTTCAAAGACGCGTATTTGAGCGTTCCAACATTGGACTCATTTATGTCAACAAAGAATCCTTGGCACTAGACGAGTACCAGCAATTGTTTGATCCTACTGCCTACAATCGCCTTTTAGGAGTAGATTACAACCTCAACTCTGCAGATGGCAGATGGACAGGCAAAGTATTTTACCACCGCACCTTTGAATCGGTGGAAGTGGAAAAGCCTTACTCTTTCAATGCTTACCTGCTCTTTACGGATTTGCATTGGAACTGGACCTTTAGTGTTCAAGATGTAGGGAAGTCTTTCAATCCTGAAGTGGGCTTTGTACCAAGAGCTGATTTCAAACGCATCAACCCAGATGTAACGTACCTCTTTTATCCCAAATCCAAGTTGATTAACCGACATGGTCCAAAGCTTGAGTTTGAAGGGTTCTGGAACGAAACCTTGGGGACTACCGATCGCGACATTAACCTCGGATACATTATCCGATTCAACTCAATTGCCGAGCTAGAGATTACCCAGAAAAATCGATATGTCTACTTATTCGATGATTTTGACCCCACCCGTTCCAAGGGCGAACCCTTAGCCGCCGGAACCGATTATACTTTCCGCAATTACCTGGTTGAATTCAAAAGCAACCCTCGTAAAAAAATAAATGTAAACTTGATTGGGGAGTTTGGAGAGTACTTTACGGGATCTATTCAGCGAATCACTTCTCAAACAGGACTTCGACTTGGGTATTTGGCAAACATATCCATGAACTTCAACTATGCCCGAATCCGCCTACCAAAGCCTCAACGCGATGCGGATTTGATTCTAGTGGGGCCGCGTATTGATTTGACGCTAACAAAGGATTTGTTCTGGACTACCTTTGTGCAGTACAACAGTCAGATCGATAACATGAACATCAATACGCGAATCCAATGGCGCTATGCTCCTGTATCTGACTTTTTCTTGGTGTACACGGACAACTACTTCCCGGGCGACTTTATGCCCAAGCAGCGCTCGCTGGTGTTTAAGTTGAACTACTGGTTGAATTTGTAATCAGATTCCTAAGCCCAATAGTTCAATAGGTTTGCCGGCGACCAACACGTACTCCATTTACATAGTTTTCTTCGCTATAGATACACCCTGATTCAGCATAAATGTAAACTGTGCCGTTGATTATCCCATTGGTATAGGGGGTCACCGAAGAAACCCATCCAGCAGGATTTGGAGGACTTATTTGAGAAAGGTCGCATAATCGCACGGTATATTGCACTTGCAGTCCAATGCAAGTTTGTAATGGATGGTTA
>CANGZP010000096.1 GCA_947458475.1 Cyclobacteriaceae bacterium
CCAAATTTCAAAAGGATGCAATCATGATATGCTTCCCCGTAAAAAATCTCAGGGGAAACCTTCCAATTGCTTTTACGTTTATGAATGCCATGCAGCAGCTCGGACATGAATTCAGATTCATCCCCAGAAACGGAGGGGATGGTTAACAATTCCTTGAGGAAATCATTTATTGGCATAGAATGTGTTAATGAAAAAGCGAAATAAGACCTTAATTAATCGGAAACAAATTGGTTAAAGTCTTGTTCTTTAAATAAATCGTTTAATTTTGCATTAAATTAATAGCGTTTATCTTTATCGGTAGAAAACCAAACCTTATAATTCGAAACAAAAATTTTTTGTCATGAAAAAACTAATACTCTCCATCCTTTCTGCTGGTTTTTTGGCCTTCGGTGCCAACGCCCAGGAATTTAACAAGTGGTCTATTGAGGCTACCACTGGCTTTAACAAGCCAATGGCCCCATTTACTGCTGGTTTCTTATCTCCTACCCTCAATTTGGGTCACGTAGATTTAGGTGTTCGTCACATGTTCAACGAAAAGTTTGGAGCCAAGCTTGATTACGGTTTCGGATCTTTCAAAGAAGTAGATGGCAACAGCCCTGCTTTTGACACCAAATACTTCAGATTAAATCTTCAGGGTGTTGCCAATGTTGGCCGCATCATGAATTTCGAATCTTTCTCCGATAAATTGGGAATGTTGTTCCACATGGGTGGAGGTATTGGTGTGGTAAACCCAGAATTGAATCGCTACAACGATTTCAATGACCGAGTATACACTATGATTTTTGGATTTACGCCTCAAATCAAATTGACAGAGAAAGTTGCCCTTGTAGGTGACATTTCTACCATCTTGAATGGTCGTCAAACGATCACTTTCGATGGTTCTTCTGCGATCCTTCCTTCTACCATGCCTAATCCATCCACTAACAACGGTTTCTTTGGACCAAATGCAAACTGGTGGACTGGTACAGTAGGTTTGAACATCTACCTTGGAAAGCAGACACAGCATGCTGACTGGTTTATTGCAGCAAATAAATATGCTACAAAAGAAGAGTTGGCCACTCAAATCAACGGAATCAAAGACATGTTGAAAGATTCTGATGCTGACGGAGTTCCTGATTACCTAGACAAAGAGCCAAATACTCCAGCTGGAGCAAGAGTAAGCCCATCTGGTTCAACTCTAGATTCTGACGGTGATGGTACACCTGATCACTTGGATAAGTGTCCATTCCAGCCTGGCGCTGCAGCTTCTAACGGTTGCCCTGTTGAAGTGAGCAGAGACGAGGTAGACTACTTGAGAAAAGCAATCAATGACGGATACGTGAACGTGTACTACGCATTTGACAGTGACAAGCCACTTGCTTACTCTATCAGTGCAGCTCAGTACATCTCTAACTTCTTGAAGAGAAATCCAGGTGTGAAAGTTGAAGTTAAAGGATTCGCAGACGAATTGGGTCCTGAAGATTACAACATCAAACTTTCTGAAAATAGAGCAAAAGCAGTTTATGATTTGCTTGTAGCTTCAGGAGTGGATGCTTCTAGAATTTCCTACAAAGGATACGGTGAAGATACTTCAGTTGACAAATCTTCTGCTGACGCAAGACAGCTATCAAGAAGAGCAAGCTTCGAAGTGAAGTAATTTATTCCTCGAATAGATACAAGAAGGCTGGATTTTATCCAGCCTTTTTTTTTGTTTCTAGGATTCAGAAATGGATGTTGCATGTTAAAATGGGCATGGCCGTAGCACATTTTTAATCAAACTTTTTCAGTAGATTTAATCATGTTTATTCTGTCAGATCAGCCTTCCATTGCGAATCAATTCTTATCCGAACTCCGAGACATTCATACGCAGCAAGACCGAATGCGTTTCCGTAAAAACTTGGAACGCCTTGGTGAGCTTCTTGCTTACGAAGTTTCCAAAACCCTAAGCTACCAATCTAAAAAGGTACAAACTCCCTTGCAAAGCGCGCAAATGGAGCTACCTGTTGACCAGATTGTTTTAGTAGCTGTATTGAGAGCTGCATTGCCATTTTACCAGGGATTCCTGAATAGTTTTGACCAAGCCGAAAGTGGATTTATCGGTGCTTTTCGTCAGGAAGATGGAGGAGAAATAGGCGTGAACCTTGGCTATCATGCAAGTCCCCAATTGGACAATAAAGTCCTAATCCTTGTAGACCCCATGCTCGCAACCGGCACATCCTGTGTGACTGCTCTCCAAACCCTTTTACAGCATGGGACACCCAAAGCTATCCATATCGCCGCTGCATTTGCTGCACCTGAAGGCGTGAAGTACTTGTCGAGCCATTTGAATGTTTCGTACCGTTTATGGCTCGGGACCCTAGATGAAAAGCTCAATTCAAAATCCTACATCGTTCCCGGACTTGGAGATGCTGGAGATTTAGCCTTTGGGGAGAAGCTCTAACAAAAAGCAATCCCCCCTAAAATCAGTAACAAACACCTACCATTAGTGGCCTTTACCAAAGGAAAGAATTGAAATTTTCCGACGTTCGGATTAATGCCTAGCTTCGCATCCTACAAACTCCAAATCAACACAGTAACCAGCCTAACCCCAAGATGAGCGAAGCTTTCTTTACCTTTTTTGGAATCTACCTACTTTGTCTAGTCAAGTTTTTTGCTGGACCTGTACTAGGCGCTGCAGCAGGATATAGTCCTTGGGAGATCATCGGCGTCAGCGTTTTGGGAATGATGACAAGTGTTACCTTTTTTACCTTTCTTGGAACAGGGGTAAAAAAAGCCCTGCAAGCGAGAAGCAGCACTCCAAAGAAGGTATTCACTAAAAAAAATCGCCGTATTGTCCGAATCTGGGGAGCTTACGGTGAAGTAGGAATTGCAGCACTTACACCTATACTCCTCACTCCCATTGGAGGAACTTTAATCCTAGTTTCTTTCGGATCAGATAAAAAGAAAATTTTGCTTTACATGCTAATCAGCGGGCTCATCTGGGGAGCCATCTTTAGTTTTTCCATCGAATGGCTTCTGCTATTTCCCCCGATAAGCGCCCTACTCCAGTGATTCAGCATCGGGAAGTATCTCAATGTCTTGGATCAATACCCGCTTCGCTATATCTTGACCGGTCAGGGTCGCTGCCAAGCCTCCCATGGCCGTTTCCTTGTATCTGCTTTCCATAGAAGCACCAATCTCTCCCATCGCTTCAATGCATTCATCCACAGGAATGACTGCGCTTACATTCGCTAAGGCTATTTGTGCCGAACTAAATGCTATCGCTGCAGCACTGGCATTGCGTACTACACAGGGAACTTCCACCAAGCCTGCCACAGGATCACAAACAAGGCCCAGCATGCACTGAATGGTGATGGCTACTGCATTAAAAAGTTGATCCGTAGTCCCTTCCAAGCAGTAGACGATCGCTCCTGCAGCCATGGCAGCAGCCGAACCCGTTTCTGCTTGACAGCCGCCGACTGCGCCGGCCAAACTCGCCTTTTGCTCGATAATCAAGGCTATCCCAGCACCAATCAATAGCCCTTCACAAATTTTGGAATCTGATAGTTCGTGAATTTCTTGCAGCGTCACCAAAGTGCCCGGAAGAATCCCCGAAGCCCCGGCAGTCGGCGCAGCCACTACACGACCCATGCAAGAATTGACTTCCTTGGCGGCCAAGGCTCTGGAGATCAAACGCTGAAATTCGGGTGAAAGGACCGTCAACGGATGGTTATACACTTTTTTCGCGCCGCTAGTAATCATTCCGGAACGAGAATTCATCTCCTCCTCCAAACCAGTCTTTACGGCATCTTTCATCACCTGATAGGCCTGTTGGATGCCTTGCCAAATCTGATCTTGGGAAGCTCCTTTCTGAGAAACCTCGTACTCGAGCACCACATCAATTAAGGACAAAGACTGCTCTTCAGCATAGTTCTTCCATCCACTAAAACTTTCAAATAGAAATGACATAATTCTTTGGGTTTAATTCTTTCGAAGAAAGGGAACTCTACACAACTAGCTTTTTAAAAATCAAAGCTGATGGTCTGAGTTAGCGCAGGGTCCAAGCTCAAAGCTACTGGGCAAGTACGGGCTGCATTTTTTAATTTTTGACTCATAGCAGGAGTAAATACGGGGCCAGACCAATGAAAGGCCACTTGAATTTCTTGGATCTTTCTCGGGTCACTTTGCATGATCTTTGTGATTTCCCAAGATAATCCTTCCAAGGAAATCCCTTCTCGCTCTGCAACAATCCCCATGATTGTAACCATACAACTCCCCAAGGCAGCACAAACCAAGTCGGTGGGGGAAAAAGCTTCTCCTTTTCCATTGTTATCTAAAGGCGCATCTGTCAACAGTGCATTTCCTGAAAGGACATGGGTAGCTTGGGTTCTTAAGTTCCCTAGGTACGAACTTTTTATAGTGGGCATAAACTCTTACTTTTAAAATTCTGTTGTATAGATATCTAATCAAAAATAGGGCCTTATTTTCGACCAATGCGAATGAGTAAGCTGAATTTCCTATTCCTTTCATTTTTCGTGCTTTCCACGCTACCCGTTTTGGCGCAGCGAGAAGACACGGGCAATTACGAATACGATAAAGAATACTTATTGGGAATCAATAAGAACACCAACGGCGGGATGATTGGTGGTTTTGCTCTAAAAGTAGGAAGCAGAATCGACGATTCACAGTTTGCCTACTTCGGCCTTGAACTCGCCAATGTAAAACACCCCAAGGAAGTTCGGTACACCACAGTCACGGGAAACAACTACATCTTTGGCAAATCAAATTACCTCTATGCAATACGGCCGCATTACGGGAGGGAAGTTATTCTATTCAAGAAAGCGCCCAACCAAGGCGTACAGGTTTCGGCCTTAGCTGCAGTAGGCCCATCAATTGGTCTAATTGCACCCTACTTCATTGAGTATGCCTTGAACCGAGTAGAAACAGTCGTAGAACCCTATGACCCCACCATTCACCAAAGCAGGTTCAATATCCTTGGAACGGGCAGGCTTTTGGAAGGGATAGGGCAGTCCAAACTAGCGATTGGCGGAATGGCAAAAGCAGCACTCCATTTTGAATTTGGTGTTTTTAAAAGCAATGCCACTGGCCTAGAAGTAGGATACCAATTGGAAGGATTTCAGAAAGAAATTCCGCTTATCCAGACCGCTAAAAACAGACAATTTTTCCAGTCCGCCTACTTTACTTTATTCTTTGGCTTTAGAAAGTAATTCAAAAAAGCGAGTTTTTGTCGGCCCTAAATTACCTTTGTAATAAATTGTAATCCCATGATTGAATTACCTGTTATCTCTGAAGAAGCTACCAAGCGCAAAAAACCCGATTGGCTTCGGGTAAAGCTCCCCGTTGGGACTGAATACGCTAAGGTGCGGAAACTGGTGGATCAACATAAATTACATACCATCTGCGAAAGTGGAAATTGTCCCAATATGGGCGAGTGCTGGGGTGCTGGCACCGCAACCTTCATGATCTTGGGAAATGTGTGTACCCGATCTTGCTCTTTTTGTGCGGTTGCTACAGGAAGACCCAATGAATACGATACCGACGAACCAAGACGTGTGGCCGAAGCAATTCAGTTGATGGGCGTCAAGCATGCGGTCATCACCTCGGTCAATCGAGACGAACTCAAGGATCGAGGAGCAGAAATTTGGTATCAAACAGTCGTCCTAACCAAAGAACTATCGCCATCCACGACCATCGAAACACTCATTCCAGATGTGAAAAGCAATTGGGATGCGCTGTACCGCATGATTGAAGGTGGACAGGAAGTAGTGTCACACAACATGGAAACAGTGGGCAGGCTGTACCGCATGGTACGCCCCCAAGCAAAATACGAGCGTTCCTTGGAACAGATTAAGCTGACCAAAGAAGCTGGCAAACGAACCAAAACTGGTATCATGCTGGGTCTTGGAGAATCCAAAGAGGAACTCTACCAAGCAATGGATGATTTGGCTGCAAATGGCTGTGACATCCTCACGCTGGGCCAATACCTACAGCCCACAAAAATGCACATTGAAGTTGCTGAATTTATCCATCCCGACACCTTCGCCTTGTACAAAGAAGAAGGACTACGAAGAGGACTCAAATACGTGGAATCAGGACCCCTTGTCCGATCCTCCTACCATGCCGAAAGACACGTGCATGTTTGATAGAAACAGAAAAGGCCCCGTACGCACGGGGCCTTTTCTGTTTTAATTGGCACTGCAATTAGCTTGCATATTCTTCTACAGGGATACAGCTACAGATCAAGTTACGATCTCCATACGCCGAATCAATTCGTCGTACTGTAGGCCAGAACTTGTTTTCCTTCACAAAAGGAGCAGGGAATACAGCCTTTTCTCTTGAATAAGGCATCTCCCAAGTTCCAGTCAAGACCATGGTAGCGGTATGCGGTGCATTTTTGAGTACGTTTTCTACTCGATCTGCTCTTCCGTCTTCGATTTCTCTGATTTCTTCACGAATGGCAAGCATCGCATCACAGAATTTGTCCAACTCTGCTTTGGTTTCAGATTCAGTAGGCTCAATCATCAAGGTACCTGCCACTGGGAAGGAAACCGTAGGTGCGTGGAATCCATAATCCATCAAGCGCTTGGCGATATCTTCTACCTCCACTCCTACTTCTTTGAAGGAACGGCAATCCACAATCATTTCGTGCGCTGCTCGCCCTTGTGAACCCGTGTAAAGCAATGGGTAATTTCCACTCAATCGCTCCTTGATGTAATTGGCATTCAAGATCGCCATTTGCGTAGCGCGTGTAAGTCCATCACCTCCCATCATGGAGATGTAGGCATAGGAAATCGGTAGGATACTTGCACTTCCGTAAGGAGCAGATGAAATCGAAGATACGGCATGCTCTCCTCCAGTTTTTACCAATGGATTACTTGGAAGGAAAGGAGCCAAGTGCGCAGCTACGCAAATTGGACCCATGCCAGGTCCTCCACCACCGTGAGGGATACAGAAGGTCTTGTGTAAGTTGAGGTGACAAACATCTGCCCCAATACGTCCTGGAGAAGTGATTCCCACCTGAGCATTCATGTTGGCTCCATCCATATACACTTGACCACCATAGGAATGGATCGTCGCACATATTTCTTGAATTGCCTCCTCAAATACGCCGTGGGTAGAAGGATAGGTCACCATCAAACAAGAAAGTTCGCCTGCATGCTCTTCTGCTCTAGCTTTTAGATCTTCCACATCAATATTTCCCTTGTCATCGCAATTGACCAATACCACTTTCATACCCGCCATCACAGCAGATGCTGGGTTGGTACCGTGCGCAGAAGTAGGAATCAAGGCTACATTTCGGTGTCCCTCGCCTCTGTGGAGGTGATAGGCACGAATCACCATCAATCCTGCATACTCGCCTTGTGCTCCAGAGTTAGGCTGAAGTGAGGTATCTGCAAATCCGGTAATCTCGGTCAACCAAGTTCGTAGGTTGGTAAACAACTCCTGATATCCTTCCGTCTGATCAATTGGTGCAAAAGGGTGGATTTGACCAAATTCAGGCCAGGTTACCGGGATCATTTCTGCAGTAGCATTCAACTTCATGGTGCAAGAACCCAAGGAGATCATGGAATGCACCAAGGAAAGGTCTTTAGACTCTAGCTTTTTGATATAGCGAAGCATTTCATGCTCGCTGTGGTAATTATTGAATACCGGATGGGTAAGGTAAGCAGAGGTTCGCACTAGTGCAGCTGGCCATTCCAATTGAAGGGAATCAGCCATTTCTGCACTGAAAGGAGAGCTTAGACCCTTGGCACCTGCAAAAATTGCGAGTACTTGTTGGGCATCTGCAATGGTTTTGGCTTCATCAAATGCAATGAAAACTGCACCTTCTTGGTACCTAAAGTTGATTTGTGCCTCTGTAGCAAGTGCCTTCACCTTGGTTTGTGTGGCAGCATCCACCTGCACCATCAAGGTATCAAAATAGGAGTTAGTACCTAAGGTTAAGCCCAACTTCTCCAATCCTTTCGCAGTCAACTTGGCAAGGCCATGGGTACGAAGTGCTATATTTTTTAGACCTGTAGGTCCGTGATACACCGCATAAAAGCTTGACATTACGGCAAGCAATACCTGTGCAGTACAGATGTTGGAAGTTGCTTTTTCACGTTTGATGTGCTGCTCACGAGTTTGCAGCGCCATGCGATAGGCTTTGTTTCCAGCTCGATCAATGGAAACTCCAATGATACGGCCAGGAATCTGGCGCTTAAATTCTTCTTTGGTTGCAAAAAATGCAGAATGTGGTCCACCATAACCCATGGGTACCCCAAAACGCTGGGCAGAACCTACCACCACGTCTGCACCCATTTCACCTGGAGGAGTCAATAGTGTCAATGCCAATAGGTCAGATGCAAAAGCAGTCAATACCTTATTTTCTTTAGCAGCTGCCACCAAAGCAGTATAGTCCAAAACTTCACCTTCCATGTTTGGATACTGGAACATCGCTCCATACAATTCTGGATCTGTTAAATCCAAGGAAGACAAAGGTCCAAATACCAAGTTGATGCCGATAGGCTCGGCACGGGTAATTAACAAGGCCTTGGTCTGAGGGAATACCTTTTCATCTACAAAATAGGTGTTCGCATTTTTCTTTTCCCGAGGCTTCACGGCATGAAGCATGGTCATGGCTTCCGCTGCAGCAGTCCCCTCATCAAGCAAGGATGCATTGGCAAGTTCCATTCCGGTCAGTTCAATCACTACCGTCTGAAAGTTGATCAAGGCCTCCAATCGACCTTGGGCAATTTCAGCTTGGTAAGGAGTGTAGGCAGTGTACCATCCTGGATTTTCCAAGACGTTACGAAGTACCACTCCTGGCACCTGCGTATCGTAATACCCCAAACCGATAAAAGAAGTGAATACCTTGTTCTTAGACGCCAACTTTTTGAAATTTTTCAAAAAGTCAGACTCCAACTGGGCTGCTTGAAGCTGAAGTGGCCGCTCCAACTGAATGGATTGAGGTACAGTTTGGTTGATGAGTTCGGTCAAGCTTGAGGCTCCGATTTTTTCCAACATCGCTGCAACTTCCGCCTCTGTCGGGCCATTGTGTCTGCTCTCAAATTTGACAGCAGTATTA
>CANGZP010000097.1 GCA_947458475.1 Cyclobacteriaceae bacterium
GATCATCTTTTGAAGAGCGGCCTTTTCAAAAGTGATTTCTTTAGGCTTCAAACCATGCTCGGTACGCTGCTTGGGAACGAGGTGGCGCTTGGCAATTTCCAATTTCTCTTCCTGCGTATAGCCTGTCACTTCAATGATCTCCATACGATCGCGAAGCGCGGGTTGAATGGAATCTAGGGAGTTGGCCGTTGCGATAAAAAGCACCTTGCTCAGGTCGTACTCCACCTCGAGGTAGTTGTCCAAAAACGCATTGTTTTGCTCGGGATCCAAGACCTCCAAAAAGGCAGAGGAAGGATCACCTCTGAAGTCAGACGAAAGCTTGTCGATCTCATCCAACACAAAGACAGGATTGGAGATTTTGACCTTTTTCATGTTTTGAATCACCTTGCCTGGCATGGCACCTACATAGGTTTTTCGGTGGCCACGGATCTCAGCTTCATCGTGCAAGCCTCCTAGGGACATGCGGATGTATTTCCGCCCCAACGCCGAAGCGATGGATTTTCCAAGGGAGGTTTTACCCACGCCTGGAGGGCCGTACAAACAAAGGATTGGACCCTTTAAGTCATTCTTCAGTTTCAAAACAGCCAGGTATTCAATGATCCTGTCCTTTACTTTTTCCAGCCCAAAGTGGTCCGCATCCAGGATGGTGCGGGCATGCTTCAGGTCAAAATTATCTTGTGTAAACTCATTCCATGGCAGTTCCACGAGGGTCTCTGCATAGTTCAATGCAATGGGATATTCTGCCGCAGAAGGGTTGATGCGTAGGATCTTGTCCAATTCCTTTTCAAAATGCTTCTTTACGGCTGCAGGCCAAGCTTTTAGAGCCCCCTTCGCACGAAGGTCCTCCACTTCTTTTTCTGGTCCTTCCTCACCTAGTTCGGTTTGGAGCACCCGCATCTGCTGCCGCAGGAAATAGTCCCGCTGCTGCTGATCGATGTCGGTATGTACTTTTTTGTGGATTTCCGACTTCAGCTCCAGCATCTGGATGTCTTTCATCATAAACTCCAGCAACAAGGTAGCGCGCTCCACCCCATCGTTGATTTCCAATAGTCGCTGCTTGGATTCCACCGGCGCATTGATGTTGGAGGACAAAAAGTGGGTGAGAAAAGCGGTATTATCAATGTTATCCAGGGCCACCTGCGCTTCACGGGGAATCTCCGGATTGAGGTGCAGGATTTTGGTCGCTGCATCTTTGAGCGATTCTTCAAGGGCTTTGATTTTTTTGGAGTTTTTAGGGAAGTTTTCCTCTAAATAATCCACTTTGGCCATGAAGTAGGGGTCGTCAGTGACCTGCTCACGAATGGCAAAGCGCTTTTTGCCTTGAATGATGATTGTGGTATTGCCATCTGGCAAAACAATCATTTTGATGATTTTGGCAAGTGTGCCTACCTGGTACAGATCTTCCCAGTTGGGATCGTCTTGGTTGGGTTGAATCTGTGCACAGACCCCTATGTACTTATTGCCTTTTTGTGCCTTTTTGACCAAGCGAATGGAGCGCTGACGACCTACGGTAATCGGGATGACTACCCCAGGAAAAAGTACGGTATTTCGCACGGAAAGAATAGGAATCTCCTCCCCATAGGCCTCCTTGGAGGTAGCATCATCCTCTTCATCCGTGATCAATTGAATCAAGTCACCTTCAGCGGCAAACTCGCCGTTCATTAAATTTTGGAATAAAGAGTTTTCGAATTGGCTCATATAGACAGATTGACAGCATGCTGTCAGGATATAGCTAAAATAAAGGAAGAACTCGGACTAGATCCAAGTTCTTCCAAATGATTCAATAGAAATGCCAAACAGGGAATTGGCCAAATTGACAGAAAGGCTAGAAGATCAATTTGAGGATGTCATTTCCGATGGCAAAGACCATCAAGCCGAGCAAAATGACCATACCCACCTTCTGCGCAACTTCCAAAAACTTGTCAGAAGGCGCTCGACCAGAGACCATTTCATACAATAAGAATACCACATGTCCTCCATCCAAAGCTGGAATCGGAAGTAAGTTCATAAAGGCCAAAATCATGGAAATCAAACCGGTAATGCTCCAGAATTTGACCCAATCCCAGCGATCGCCATAAATCTTGGCCATACCAATGGGACCACTTACATTTTTAGTAGATACTTCACCAGTAAACATTTTTCCCAAAGCTTTCGCATTGACGATGACTGCGCCAAATGCGCGGCTCGTTCCTTTGGAAAAGGACTCTGCAAAGCCATAGTCCCGCTTAACTGGTTCAATCAAAGGATTGACAGCAATACCAATTCGGGCCTCATCTGTCACAGCTACGCTAAGCGTATCTATTGTGGCTCCTTTTTTACGAACGAGGGAAACGGTTTGATTTTTTACCTGCTGCAAGGCAGTCTGCATCTCATCAAAATAGGTGATCGGAAGGCCATTGACAGCTAGGATTTGATCCCCTGTAGCAATGCCTGCAGCTTCGGCTCCACTGCCCGGATCTACAGCACCCACCTCAAATGGGAAGCGTATGGCAATAAATTTACTGAAGGCCTCCTCCGAATTGAAGGTATTGATGAATCCTCTAGGGATTTCTACTTTCACTTGTTGACCAGCACGCTCTACGGTGTAGAAGCCATTCTCGCTCAGCAAGGCAGATCCGCTGCTCAGTTCAGAGATGCTTTGGTAGGGCTGCCCATTTACATCCAATACCTTATCGCCAGTCTTCAAGCCAATTGCTTCGCCGTATTCGTAAGCCACAATTCCATTTTCAATGACTTGATCTCTAGAGAAATAAGTTTCTCCATTGGAGTAAACCAAGGTCACGAAAATGATGATGCCTGTGATCACGTTGACGATAATGCCTCCCAGCATGACGATCAGGCGCTGCCAGGCTGGCTTGGCGCGAAACTCCCAGGGCTGTGGTTCGGAAGCCAACTGGGCGGTGTCCATGGACTCATCCACCATACCGGAGATCTTCACAAATCCTCCTAGCGGAATCGCACCAATGGAATATTCAGTTTCTCCCCATTGGAAACCAATGATTTTTGGCGGAAAGCCAATGGAGAATTTTTCAACGCGCATGCCAAAAAGTTTGGCGGTAAGTAAGTGTCCCAGCTCATGTAGTCCCACCAGGATTGACAATCCTAGGAGCAGCTGGCCCACCATAATTAAGGTTTCCATTTATTTTGACTTAAGTAAATTTTCAGTGAATTCTCTAGCTTTTCGATCGGTTTCGATGTAATCCTCGAGCTGAGGACGGGCGATAAACTCGGATCGGGTTAAGGTTTCTTCGATCAAATCAGACATTTCCAAAAATCCTACCTGCTTGTTGAGGAAGGCAGCAACGGCAATTTCGTTGGCTGCATTCAACACACAGGGCGCATTGCCTCCTGCCGCAAGGGCATCAAAGGCGAGCTGTAGGTTTCGAAAGGTCTTCAAATCAGGTTGCTCAAAGGTCAATTGTGGGTAATTGGCAAAGTTGAATCGCTCAAAATTACTTTTCAATCGATCGGGATAGCTGAGTGCAAATTGGATAGGGATACGCATATCAGGCAGGCCAAGTTGCGCTTTGATGGATCCATCTTCAAATTGAACCAAGGAGTGCACAATACTTTGAGGATGCACGACTACGTCAATCTGCTCCGTCTTCAGTCCAAAAAGCCATTTGGCTTCAATTACTTCCAAACCTTTGTTCATCAGGGAAGCAGAGTCGATCGTGATTTTGGCACCCATGTCCCAGTTGGGATGCTTGAGCGCCTGCTCCCGGGTCACTGTCTCCAAATAGGCCTTGTCTTTTCCTCGGAAAGGACCACCTGAGGCAGTCAAAATTATTTTTTCGATGGGATTGTGAAACTCCCCAACAAGGCATTGGAAAATCGCCGAATGCTCGGAATCTACAGGATAAATATTGACCCCATGCTGCTTGGCAAGTGCTGTAATCAACTCTCCAGCTACGACCAAGGTCTCCTTATTGGCTAGGGCGATTTGCTTGCCTGCACGGATGGCATGGACGGTAGGAATCAAGCCAGAGTACCCCACCAAAGCAGTGAGTACCACATCGATGGTATCCATCTCCACCACCTGAGCGATGGCTTTCTGACCTGCGTACACCTTGATTGGCAAGGAGGCCAAAGCTTCCTTTACTAGGGAATACTTTTCCTCATTTCCGATGACTACCGCATTGGGCACAAACTCCAAGGCTTGCTGAATGAGTAGCTCGGAATTGTTTTGGGCAGTAAGTACCTCGACGCTAAAATTTTCTGGGTGCTGCCGGATTACATCCAGCGTCTGGGTTCCAATACTCCCGGTGCTTCCCAAAAGTGCTACGCGCTTGGTTACTGTCATGTAGGTATACTAATAAAAATTTAAAACCTAGTTTAGAGAAGAAGGTTCGGGTGTGAACTGACAAAATTACCAATTGGACTGAATTTCTAGGTACATCTCGTCAGATTTTAGCGCTTGGGCTGATTTTTGTCTGGTTATTTTTTGTGAAATTTTCCTGAAAAATCAGCAGCTCGCTTAGAATCACTCGTTTACATTTAAAAACTTGTTTCTTATGATCCAGTCCAAACTTCATAGCATCGGTATTCCTTTTCTTGCTGGTCTAGCTGGCGCCGCCTTGTGGACTACTTTTTTCATGGCTTCAGAAAGCCCTTCTCCTTTCCCAAACGAGTTAAACAGTTTACCAACACGTTTTTCCTCCCAATCTGCCGCAATGCTGCCATCTCAGGCACCAGAGTCCTTTGTGGGCGCTTCGCAAAGCAGTACAGGGTCGGTGGTGTTTATCAAAAATTTTAGTGGCACGGATTATCGGCGTTATAGCATGTTTGACTACTTCTTTGGTACTACGCCGAGTCAGCAAGTGAGTACAGGTTCTGGGGTGATTTTCTCCAAAGATGGCTACATCCTCACCAATGCTCACGTGATCGACCGAGCCGAGACAATAGAGGTGGTTCATCAAAAGCAAACCTACAAAGCCAAATTGGTGGGCATCGATAAAAACACCGACATAGCTGTCCTCAAGATTGAAGCACAAAACCTACCCGAAATCAAGTTAGGATCTAGTCGCACCCTCCAGATCGGCGAATGGGTGCTAGCTGTGGGCAATCCATTCAACCTCACCTCCACCGTCACTGCGGGCATCGTCTCTGCCAAGGAACGACAAATCAATATTCTAGGGGGTGATTTTCCGCTGGAAAGCTTCATCCAAACGGATGCACCTATCAACCCGGGCAACTCAGGAGGAGCATTGGTGAATGTTCGCGGGGAACTGGTGGGCATCAATACAGCCATCCTCTCCAGAACTGGGTCATACACCGGTTACGGATTTGCGGTACCGGTAGACGTGGCCGTCAAGGTGGCCAAGGACTTGATTCAGCACGGAGAAGTTCAGAAGGCAATCCCTGGGGTCGAGGTAGCGGAGATCACGCCCGAATTGGCAAAAGAGATGAATTTGAAGAGTTTGGAAGGGGTGGTAATCACTCGGATCGTCCAAAAGGGAGCCGCAGAGAAAGCTGGGCTTCTAAAAAATGATGTGATTACCCAAATTGGTGACTGGACCATCACGGGCAAGGGAAGCTTTGAAGAGGCCCTCTCCTACTACTATCCTGGTGAGCAGGTGACCTTTGGCTACCAACGAAGTGGGGCACTGGATGTTGTCTCGCTTACCCTGCAAAACATCGAAGGAGGAACTGGAATCACCAAACGAATCTTTTACAGTTCGGAAATCCTAGGAGCTAGCCTAGAAAGTATCAATGCCCTAGACAAGGATCGATTGAAACTTACCTATGGGGTGAAAATCACCTCGCTCACAAATGGGTATTTAATGGACCTTGGCTTCCGTGCCGGCTACGTGATTACGCATGTGAATGAGATGCCTGCCAAGGACCCGAAAGTATTGGGACCTTATTTGGAAAAATTTAGTGGACGCTTGCTCTTAGAGGGTGTGGGGCCGACTGGGCAACCCTTCACGCAAAGCTATCAGGTGAGGTAAATATGTCAACTGTTGACGGCCCACAGTCCACGACTCATTGAATTGTGCCCCAAACCTGGATATGGGTTTGGGGTACAATTCAATCTGAAATAAATCAGCGGGTTTTTCTGATTATCCGCCGCGGCGGAGCGTAAAAAAAAAGTTTGCCGAAGATCAATTTGACTTCGGAATAAAGTTCATTTTTTTGGATTCCAGTCCTTACTCTCCTCTCGGAAAAGGCAAGGAGCTACCTAATGAATGAACTACCGGAAGAGGAATCCAGAAGGACCTCGACCCACGGTAAACTTGGACACCTCAGCTCCTGATTTTTGGAATACGGTCACTTCTCCATTTCCTTGAAATCCCTTGGCGTTGGCCAGGTAGATTTGCTGCTTTTTGGAATCAAAACCAATCCCATAGAACCCAGAACCCTTTTTCCAGTCAGTCGTCAGGATACCAGCACCAAGGGAAACTAACGAAATTCCGTCCTTGTAATCCGGCCATCCCGAACTGGTAAGCAGGTAAAAGGTGTCGGTATCTCCTTTGGCGATGCGACCTGTGGCCTGTGCAACAGGAAAGGTACGGATGCCCTTTTGGCTCAAGCCACTTTTGGAAATGGAAACGAAATAGACTTTTTGGGCATCGTAGCAAAACACCCACAAGTCTCCGTCTAATTCAAAAAACTGTACTGGTTGACCGGGCATATCTAAGGATTTGAATGGGAGTTCTGCATTGGCATCCAGGATTTCTACTTTTTTGCCTTCGGATCCCGCTACAAACACATAGGATCCAAAAGCAAAGAGGTCTTCGGGCTTGCTCGAAACGGGGATTTTTTTCTTCACTTCCCCACCATCTAGGCCTTGCACCACGGCTACATAGGAGGAAGGCGTGTTGTAGTTGGCATCGTAAGGCCCATAATCAGAGATAAAGAGCTTGCCGCGAGCAGTCACGAGCGATCGAGGCTGGTCCAAGCCCTTGTCTACCGCACCAATCGACTTGAAATCACCCGGCTGCACCACCTCTACCTTACCCGTGTTGGCAACGAGGTAAAGGCGATCCTCTTCCAATATCAAGTCCTCAAGCAGGCCTGCAAAAGGGCGCGCATTTGCAGCTTCAAAAAGATTAGATGTTTGTGCTCCTGTACTGGTATTGAGGTGGGTCACCTCCCCGTCGTTGGCCCCAAAAGCACCTTCGTTCAGAATTAGAATACCCGTATCATAAGCTCCCAGAGGACGTTCATCCCCAGTCGGGTCACATGCAGTGAAAAGAAGGGCTACTAAGAAAATTGGTGAAAATAATTGGCTGAATTGGTTCATAGGGTAAGCGTTAAATTTAGTTGGTAAGATCTTCCAGGCATGGCCCTCAGGTAAAGTACTTCGTAGGATTGATTGAACACATTGAGCACTTGAAATCGGAGCGGCAACTGTAGGGATTTCCAGTTGACTCCTGTAAAGGACAGCCCTAGGTTGCAGAGGGCAAATCCTTCGAGGACTCGGGAGGAACTCATCGCTATATTTCGAGGTCCCACAAAAAATCCAGAGAGGTCCATCGCCAGTTCCCCTCGGGAGAGTTGTAGCCCTGCATTGGCCTGGTGCTCTGGGCTGTAAGGCAACTGCTGCGTCTCTTTTTCCGTCCGATCCCTGGTTCTTGAATAGGTGTAGCCGAGATTGGCTTTCCAGTTCCAGACGCCAGTAGTCCAGGAACTATTCCCTTGGTATTCCAATCCTTGGTTGTGCACCTCTCGGATATTTTCTGGGCTCCAGATGGCTCCCTTTGGAAGCCAAATGATCCAATCAAGTACCTTCATTCGGTAATAAGTCAGGCGCTGATCCCAAGAAAAAGCACCCGACTGCTTCAGTTGAAATCCGAATTCTCCATTCTGGCTATTTTCTGGACGTAGGTTTGGGTTTCCTCCCGGACTCCAAAAGCGATCATTCAGCGTGGGGAGTTTGACGCCGAGTCCAACCGCTGTTTTGAATAGCAGTTCGGTATTTTCCCCTTGGACCAACTTCCAATCCAGCCCAAAGCCAGGTAGAAAAGGAACTAGTTCATCTCCAAAGGCTAGCTGTCGGAGATTGAGTGAAACAGCAATTCGATCATCTGGTTCCCAACCCATGCTTTGGTAAGCCTCCAGACGCTGTTCGGTGATGGAGTAAGTACTTAGATTTGCGGCCATCCAAGTTCCGCGAAGCCCAGCACGAAAGGCCCAATTGCCTGCCGAAGGGCGCTCCCAATCCAGGCCTAGTATGCCCTGCTGGGTTTGATTATCCTGCGCATTAAACTGCAAGCGATCCTGAATAAAGGCCCCCTTGAGCTTCCAGATCGCATTACTCTTCTGGTACTGGTAATCCACCACCGCTCGAAAACTCTCGTCCTCTTGCACATCTTCTGTATTACTACCAAGGAGAGGCTGAATCTCTCGCTCGGCTTGATTGTACCACACCGAGGCCTTGACCTGAGCATGCGATGTGGGTTGCCACCAGAGTTCCTGTAGGACTCCCTGCTGCCTAAAGTGCGCATGATCCTGCTGCTCCCAGGGCGCTCCTGCCCTCGAAATATCCCGATATCGGAAGGTATTGGGTTGGTTTTGGCGGTACAACTTGCTTTGAAACCGAACCTTATTTGCTCCATAGCCTGCAGTCAAGGAAGTTTGTGCTAGGCCAAAACTGCCCGCCGTCTGACTCAAGCTCCCAGAAACCCCTTTTTCTTCCGGAGGGGAAGTGGAAAGGTGCACCGACCCCCCAATGGCCTCGTTCCCAAAAAGGGCAGCTGCACTACCAAAATGCACTTCCACCCGATCGGTAGCCTGTACGGGTAAAATACTCAGGTCACTTTGGCCGAGGGAAATGCTATTGACGGGAATGCCATTCCAAAATAGGGCGGTGTGTCCCGGAGAGGTGCCACGAAAAGAGGGCGAGGCAAGCATGCCCGCACCGTATTGGCGAACAAAAATTGGGGAGGTTTCTTGGAGCAGGTCTCCCAAGGAGCGGGCATGGTAATGGGCTAGGGTGTTTTTATCGTAGGAAACGAGGGTTTGCCCTGCCGAAAACCGATC
>CANGZP010000098.1 GCA_947458475.1 Cyclobacteriaceae bacterium
CTCGCTATTCTCGCTTCCGGCTCTGGCAGCAATGCCGAAAAAATCATGGAACACTTTGCACATTCTTCAAAGGGGGAGATTGCTTTGGTGGCCAGTAACAAGGCAGATGCGGGGGTTTTGGCGCGAGCGGAAAAGTTTGGCGTGCCCACATTTACGTTTACCCGAAAGGAAATGGATGCCGGCGTACTTCTATCCAAGTTGCAGGAGGAGCAGATCAATTGGGTGATTTTGGCTGGATTTTTACTCAAGGTGCCGGATGAATTGATCCGTGCCTTCCCAGACCGAATGGTCAACATCCATCCTGCTCTACTCCCGAATTACGGAGGCAAGGGCATGTATGGCCACCACGTACACGAGGCAGTAAAAGCAGCGGGCGACCCTGTTTCTGGGATCACCATCCATTTGGTCAACGAGCATTACGACGAGGGAAAGATTATTTTTCAGGCAGCCACGGCCATTGCTCCCAAAGACAGCGCAGAGACCATCGCAGCAAAGGTCCTTGCCTTGGAGCACAAGTACTTTGCGGCAGTGATTGAGGGCTTGTTGTAAATGTAGAAGCTTGAAATTGGAAAAGTAAAAGCTGGTAATAGCGGGGTTGTCCTAGAAGGAAATTTACGGGACTAGACCTCTTTTTTGTTACTTTAACTACAGTTTTAGCTTTTCTTGGTTTAGACCCTTCGAAAAAAAACTAACTGATAATCAAAGATTTTAGAAGCAAAAAAATACTTTACGGTGTAAACGATGTATTTTCACCGCATACCTTGCGGCGGTAATTAGGTACATACATGAAAGAGAAAATTGAACAAATTTTTTCTGGGATGTCGCAAAAGAAATGTTGAAAGCAGAAGACAACAGAAAGAAAACCAACTATGTTATTGTAATTCCAAAAAAAATAAAAATCCCTAAAATAAATAACGGAAAAACTCCAGCACCCAAAAGCGGTTTGGCTTAATTACGTATTAATTGGTTAACGAACATTCTGCCTCGCATTCCCGTAAGATCGGAATGGAGTATTTAGACTTTTTTGTGCTTCTAAATCCGCAAAAATTCGAAACATCAACAGGTTGTAGCTAATTTTAAAATGACACAAATGAGACATATTCTAACCTATTTATTTTTCGTTTGCTTAGCACTAAACAGTTATGGGCAATCAACTAACAAAAAAAACGAGGTCGAAAAGAAGAGGCAAGCAGAAAAGAAAATTTCGATTAAAACGAATTACATTGACAGTATTCAAACAGCAGAACAAATAACTGAACTGATATCAAAAATTAATTACAGGTACAAAGAATTTGAAGTAAACGAATCTTTAAAGTTTGAAAATAAATATTCAAGTAAAAATTACAAGAAAATTGCTGATAGTTTAAATGTTCAACCTTGGACAAAAGTGGACTTTGACAACAACGGACTAACAGATATTTTGGTTATTGGAAATTGGGAAGAATACCATACAATTATTTGCATTTTAGACAAAGATGGAAAATATGAAATCAAATCAATAACAAGGCGATTTTCTCAAGATTGCACTTTCCCTGTCGTTGAAAATAACAAGATTAAATACTTTTTTGAAAGTGAACAAGTGCATGGGAAGTGGCACGAGCCGCGACAGTTTAAACAAATCACATTGATTTATCTGTTTGGAGACTTCATTGAAGAAAATCAATCTTCCGCAAATCACAAAATTGAAAAAATTGAATATTCAGCATCGGGTTGCTTTGGCTCTTGCCCTATTTTCAAGTTAACGATCAATGCTGACAGAACCGCTAAATGGTATGCAGAAAGGTATAACGAAATAAATAACAACGAAGTAAGCGGGAATTTTAATTCAAAAATTACAGAAGACAAGTATAGTGACATTGTGAATCTACTGAACTACATTGACTTTGAAACCTTACAAGACAATTACGCGGTTAACTGGACAGACGATCAAACTGCAAAGTTGAAAGTAACTTACGACAATGGAAAGGTTAAATCAATTCTAGACTATGGCTTATTAGGAACATATGGACTTGATAGGGTCTATCAATTACTTAATGAATTAAGAGAAAATCAAAAATGGGAAAATCAAAACTACCTATAGCACGGGTTTTGCTTCAGGCGGGGTGAGGAGTAAACTTGGATCACAAGTACTTAGCCGAAGGGATTGAGAGTTTACTCTAATCGGCTAATCGTTCTTCTTTTGAAGCATTGGATATTCGGCGATGGAAATTAAATTAGATGCGGGCAGAATACAGGATGAATCCATGTGTACTTCCATTCAAGCCAAAATCTTTTATTTATTTAAATTGGAAGCTAAAACATCGCCTATTCGGCTAAAAAGCCGATTTCAAGAAATAAAAGTGAGTCAACAAACAGGTTAGAAGAGGTTTTATGAAAAAAGCAATTCAACTGTTGATATCACTAATACTTGTAGCATCATGTAGCGAAGACAATACTATTGACAAAGTACCGGACAATAGTAATTCTACATTTATATCTGGAGTAGATATTTCAAGTTATCCCGAAATAGCCCTTTCAAATCCTACTTTTTATGATTTTGATGGGAAGCAAAAGGACTTCTTTACGATTCTACAGACAAATGGTATAAATACAATCAGATTAAAGCTCTGGGTTAATCCTGTAAATGAACATTCTAGTTTTAATGAAGTAAAACAGTTTTCAAAATTCTTAAAAAGTAAAGGGTTTAAAATCTGGTTGACACTACATTATTCAGATACTTGGGCTGACCCTGGAAGTCAAGAAACGCCATCGGCTTGGAAAGGTCTTGATTTTATAACACTGAAAGACAGTGTTTATACTTACACTAAGAAAGTGGTTAAGGAAATAGACCCAAATTATATCCAGATTGGAAATGAAATAAATTCCGGCATCCTGCACCCCTACGGTCATATTTCAAACAATTTTGAAAATTTCATAAAACTCATTCAAACAGGCGTATCGGCAGTAAGAGCTAATTCAAAGGAGTGTGAAATAATTTTACATTTTGCAGGAATTGAGGGTTCAGAATGGTTTTTCAATCAGGTAAATCCGATCGATTATGACATAATAGGCTTGTCTTATTATCCTA
Organism: Cyclobacteriaceae bacterium; assembly: GCA_947458475.1. Classification (GTDB taxonomy): domain Bacteria; phylum Bacteroidota; class Bacteroidia; order Cytophagales; family Cyclobacteriaceae; genus Algoriphagus. The sequence goes on from CANGZP010000098.1 coordinate 3,068, forward strand.
TTTGGCACGGAAAATCATTAGCTAACCTCAAGTCAACTATGAGGACATTAAGCGAGACAAAAAATAAAAAGATCCTTATAGCTGAAACGGCTTACCCTTTTACGCTTCAGTGGAATGATTGGACACATAATGTGGTAGGACAAAATGACCAACTTATTTTACCCGACTATCCTGCGGCCATAGAGGGTCAAAAAAAATTCATTGATGAGATTAAAAGCATTGTAAAAAGTACTAAAAATGGAATTGGTTTTTGTTATTGGGGTGCCGAGTCTATCGCATGGAAAGGCAGTCAATCTACAAATGCATCTTCATGGGAAAATCAAGCTTTATTCGACTTTAGTAATAAAGCCTTACCAGTTCTTACTGAATTTAGAAATCAATAAAACTATTGCTTACCCGGGTTTGGCAAAAGTGTTGGTTCAGTGCTAAATTCAGCAGCAGTTCTTCAATTATACTTTTGGTCAAAACCGAACATTAGTGCTTCGAATTCCTTAATCTCGAAAAGTTGCAGAACGTTAGCAGTGATAGCATCAAAATCATAGCCCATGAAAAAAGTACTCGTACTCCTATTTTTCACTTTGGCAGTAAACTTTTCGTATGCAGATTGTGCGATGAGCGGAATGCAATTTTTTCCTAAAAACAGAAATATAAGTTTAAACTCGCTGTTTATCATTCAAGGATACTCCATGAGTGAAGAAACCGTGGAAAGTTTCAGAGAAAGAGCAGTTTATTTAGTAAGTGAAAGCGGTGAATTGGTCTTATTGACGCTGCAAGAAATTTTAAAAGGTCAAATGAGTCTGACTCAAGCTATTTTTAAACCTGTCCGCGAATTAAAACCAAACACAAAATATTTTCTCAAGTATTCCAATGAAACTAAAAGGGAAATAGCAGAAATGCAGCAATGGAATTCTGAATCGAAGCAAAGGGAAAAGGTCTATTGGCAAACTTCAGCATTAAAAGCAACGGATTTGATCAGCCCAAGTTTAAAAATTGACTATGCAAAGTCTGAAGTAGTTCATTATGGATGTGGGCCCTCTTCAAACGCTATTTTTACTGTATCAAATAGCAATGCACTCGAAATATGGTATAAAACTGAGGTGATAGAAATAGCAACAAACAAAAAAACGACATTCTACCTCACAGAAAAGGAAAACAAACTAAATGTTGGGCATGGCATGTGTGCTGGTGGGTTTATTTTTAAGGATTTAGGAAAATACAAAGTACGATTTACACCAACGAATCCAGATGGGGAATCAATAAAGCCAACAGAATGGAAACTAGTTGATAGTCCCTTTGAAAACGACAAACTATTTATCAAGTTAAAACAACCGCAACCAGCCGCTTGACAAAATTGCCGGTTTATTGCTTCGAAGAAAGATTAGTAGGCAACCAAACATTTGATTCTCCGCATCAATCCACTGCGGCGGATGCTAAAAATCGCCAACCTCGCCAAGCCCAAAAACGTTGTTACAAGCAAGCGTAATTCGGAAAATACCCAAGAATATCCATGACTCCAGAAGAAAGACCCAAACTCAAAATTCAACTTACTCCGACGGATCAAATCTTTGAACTGCTTGGCTGGGGAGTACTCTTAGCGCTTTGGGTTTGGACAGGTACAAGTTATTCCAGTTTACCAGACAGCATCCCAACCCATTTTAACGCCGCTGGAGAAGCAGATGGATTTGGGAGAAAGGCATCTATTGTTGGTTTGCCCGTAATTGCTACCCTACTCTACATCGGACTGACCCTGCTGAATCGCGTTCCACATATTTTTAACTTTCCTACTCCCATCACGCAAGACAATGCGCTGAAGCAGTATACGAATGCCACACGAATGATTCGGTACCTCAAACTAATTTTAGTGCTTGTTTTCGCTGGGATTTCGTTCCAAACCATTCAACAAGCAAATGGAAAAGCGGACGGACTTGGCTCATGGTTTTTACCACTTACTTTGGCCCTTATTTTTATGCCGCTGATTTATTTTGTGATCAAATCAGTTCAGGCAAACGAGTAACTAGAAAAATTCCAATACCTGCATCGAATAGCAACCTTATTCAATGCAAAAAATCCAACGAATAAGTTTTATCGCGATGATTAATCACTATATTCGATGCAAATCATGCATCGAATGAGAACTTACATCCATCAAAAAGCCCAGTGGCCTGCCTTTACTTGGGATAGCGCTCTGGTATTGGAATTGCTCAGTGAAGCAAGAAACGTACAGGGCCGTTTGATCGGGAAAATGGAAACCCTGGGTTTCGGCTTGCAAAATGAGGCTATACTAGACACCCTGACACTTGATGTGCTTAAATCATCGGAGATTGAAGGAGAATTGCTCAATCCCGACCAAGTACGCTCCTCTATAGCAAGAAGGCTAGGAATAGACCTAGCAGGAGCAGTTGAATCCGACAGAAATGTAGATGGTGTTGTAGAAATGATGCTTGATGCCAGTCAACAGTGCGATAGCCCCCTAACAGCAAATCGACTTTTTGATTGGCATGCTTCTTTATTCCCCACAGGCAGAAGTGGAATGCACAAGATTACCGTTGGCACTTGGCGAAAAGACAGCACTGGCCCCATGCAGGTGGTATCTGGAGCGATGGGAAAAGAAAAAGTACATTTCCAAGCGCCTGATTCAGCACTCCTGGAACTAGAAATGAGTCGATTTTTAGCTTGGTTCAACACCAGCAAAATTGACTTGGTTCTCAAAGCAGCCATCGCACACCTTTGGTTTGTCACCATTCACCCTTTTGAAGACGGAAATGGTAGAATCACCAGGGCAATCTCAGATATGCTCTTGGCTCGGTCCGATAAGAGCTCCCAACGATTTTATAGTCTTTCTGCACAAATACGGCTGGAACGCAAACAATATTATGCGCTGTTGGAAAAAACACAGACAGGGGACTTAGACATTACCGAATGGATCGCTTGGTTTTTAAACTGCCTTATCCATGCGGTAAAAGCATCCGATTTACTTTTATCTAGAGTCCTGGCCAAAGCTGATTTTTGGCAAAAAAATAGAGAAACCCAATTGAACGACCGTCAACGTAAGCTAGTGAATTTACTTTTGGATGAATTTGAAGGAAAACTCAGTTCCTCCAAGTGGGCAAAAATCGCGAAATGCTCTAAAGATTCTGCGGTAAGAGACATCAATGACCTGATGGAAAAAGGAATACTCCTGAAGGAAGCCGCCGGGGGCAGAAGTACGAGTTATGTACTAACTTAAGTGTCGGCTTGAATAATTTAACCCACACCTTTCGAGTCTACTGAGTAGATTTGAACCTGATTTCCCCCTGCAAAAAAATACAAGAACCCTCCAATTGAAATTGAACTAAAACTCGAACAAATCTAAAACAGCATCGAGCACCCCAATGAAAGTCAATCCAAAATACCTAATCCCATTGACCATCCTCGTCTCCGCTTTAGGCTACTTTGTAGACATCTACGACATTCTACTTTTTAGCATTGTTCGACAAGCCAGTTTGGCCACGCTTGGCGTAGCCCCTGAACAATCCCTGGATGTAGGGCTATCCATTTTAAATTGGCAGGTTGGGGGATTGATATTGGGCGGGATACTTTGGGGTGCAATAGGTGACAAAAAAGGAAGGCTTTCGGTGCTCTTTTTCTCCATCCTACTCTACTCCCTAGCAAATTTCCTGAACGGCTACATCGTCTCCGTGGAGCAATACAAATGGTGCCGCTTCATCGCTGGAATTGGACTTGCTGGAGAACTTGGTGCAGGAATCACCATCGTGTCCGAAATCATGTCCAAACAAAAACGAGGCTACGGCACCATGGTCATCTCTTCGGTGGGCATGTTGGGAGCCGTTTTTGCAGCGATTATTGGCTTAAATCTCCCTTGGCAAACTGCTTATAAAATTGGAGGAATCCTTGGCTTTCTCTTGCTCGCCTTGCGCTTCGGCGTAGCAGAGAGCGGGATGTACCAACACATGAAGCAGCAATCGCGAGTTCCAAAAGGGAACTTCTTTTACTTATTCGCCAACCGAACTCGCTTTATCAAATACCTGAAATGTATTTTAATTGGGCTTCCCACCTATTTTATTGTGGGACTGCTGTTGACTGGTGCACCTGAATTGGTGAAAACGGTCTTTAACTTAGAAGTGGAGCCCACCTTGGTGGCCAAACTGGTGATTGTCACCTACACCGCCATTGCGGTAGCCGATATTGGATGCAGCTGGCTGAGTCAAAAACTTAAATCCAGGCGAATCCCATTACTCGTATTTCTAGGCATATCGTTGGTGGGAACCCTCCTCCTCCTTTTCTTCCCCATCACCCAGATGGTACAGGTCTACGTCATCTTCTCCATTTTGGGTTGTAGCATTGGCTTCTGGGCAGTCATGATGTCCAATGCTACCGAGCAATTTGGAACGAACATCCGAGCCATGGCAACTACCACCGTTCCAAACTTTATCCGGGGACTACTGATCCCCATGACTTTTATATTCCAAGCACTTAAGCCAGGTTTGGGTATTCAGTACAGCCTCGCAATCGTAGGGATTCCTGTAATCCTGATGGCTATCTATTCGGCCTCCAGTTCTGAAGAAACCTTCAACAAGGACCTAGACTACGTGGAATAACTAACCATCGTCTTAAAAGCTGCCCAAAAGCGCAAGTCAACCAAAAAATTATCGGAAGTACTTAAAAAAAGTGTTACTTCAATAAAAATAGCAGAAAACTACCTTGATCCCCTTTATCTCAGAACTCAAAGCAAGGAACGAAACCTTATTTTACTATGGGGTAGTTTGCCTTGGTTTGGCCCTCCTGTTTTTTGTGTTGTCCAAAACGACCACTACCCAGGTCTATGGCGTCAATGCTTGGCTCAAACCGTTCAAGTTTGCGCTATCCACCTTCTTTTTTGCTTGGGCCATGGGATGGTACTGCTACTATTTGCCTGATTTCAATGCGCAGCTATTCAACTGGTCGGTAATCCTACTGTTGGGATTTGAGATTGTCTACATCGCCCTCATGGCTGGAAAAGGGGAGATTTCCCACTACAACACGAGCTCGCCTCTCTATGCAAGTCTGTTTTCGATGATGGCCTTGGCGGCAACTCTAGTCACCCTGTATACCGCCTACATAGCCTACCAGTTTTTTGCGCATTCTTTTCCTCAACTTCCCACGTACTACCTCTGGGCCATCCGCTTGAGCCTCCTGATTTTTGTGGTGTTTTCCTTTGAAGGCTTTGCCATGGGTTCCCGGCTGAGCCATAGCGTCGGAGCCCTCAACGACAATTCGAATCTATGGATCTTGGGATGGAGCAAAACAGTGGGAGATCTTCGTGTGTCCCATTTTATTGGAATGCATGCACTGCAAGTACTTCCGGTCCTCTCCTACTATCTGATTAAAAATACCAAGGGAACCATCGTCCTCGCTGTCCTTTATGGACTCTTGGCCCTCGTCACGCTCGTTCAAGCGCTGCAAGGCAAGCCGTTTTTTGCAGCTAGCCCAGAAAAAACGGGAGTAAAAAAGTAAACGAGTAGCTTTTAGTTAAGAAAAAAGATAACTGAAAATCTGCCCACCTTCCTGCAACCTTTACTTGGTCAAGTGCATCTTCCTTTTTGATA
>CANGZP010000099.1 GCA_947458475.1 Cyclobacteriaceae bacterium
AGGAGATACTACCTTCAAAATATCTACAAACTTGGGGGCTTTCGCGAAATTTCTTTGTTGGATAAGCTCCTTGATCTGTTCTAATCCTTTTTGGTTTCGAGCATCTGTTTGAAGGATGGGGACGCCAAGTTGCTTGAACAATTCGTAGCTCCGGATCTCGATATTTTTGGCAGTGGCCAAGTCTGCCATATTCAACAGAATGGTCAGGTTGACTCCCAAATCAATCAATTGGGTTGCTAAAAATAATCCTCTGGAAAGTTGAGTGGAGTCAATCACCATCAAGACGTAATCCGGTCTTTTTTCGAGCTCGGGATTATTCAATACTCGGTGCGCAATGATCTCGTCTTCGGAATTGGGAAAAAGGCTGTAGGTGCCTGGGAGATCGAGTATCTCAAACTGCTCTCCCTCAATCTGTAAAGTCCCTGTTTTTTTATCTACCGTTACCCCTGGGTAATTGCCAATTTTCTGATTCAGGCCCGTGAGGTAATTGAATATGGTAGACTTACCCACATTGGGGTTGCCAATGATTGCTATCCTTGGGGCACTTTGTTTCGTAGATTGATCTTTTGCAGCCATGGTCAGGAAAGCAATTCGATTCGAATCAATGCTGCTTCATTTTTCCGCAGGGCTAGCAGTGTTTCCTCCAACTGGAAAGCTAAAGGGCCTCCTGAAGGGGCTCTGTGCTGTAGTGTCAGTTGTTTTCCTGGAAGAAATCCCAATTCCATTAAATTGATTTTTAAGGGAGAGGAGGTGATCTCCACTATTCTTCCAGATTGATTGAGTGTGAGTTGGTCTGCAGTCATGAAGGAATTCGAACCATTCCTCAAAAGTAGTGGTATTTGGAATGAATCTAAAGAAAAATAAGGAAGAAATTTTGGTGATTATCCGCAAGTATGTCTACGGGGTTTTCAGGCGGTTAAGCATTGCGGAGAATCGCTAACGGTCGGCAGTCCACGGTCCACAGCTCACTTAAATGATCCTCAAACTTTATTTTTTGTTTACTTGAAATAAAACAGATAAACCTAAAATTTTAAACCGTTTACGTGAGTCTGAATTAAAAGTCGTGCTTGGCGGCCTTAAAAAGTTCCTTTGACCGATACTTGAAAATTACGTCCAGGGCTGACAATTCCAGAACTATACCCTCGATACTGCAGATCACCTATGTTTTCGATACCTGCATTGATTTGGATGCTTGGTGTGATGGGGATCCGCGCAGCAAAATTTACAATCAACCAGGAGGGTGAGTAGGGGTTGCCGTTGGTATCGGTAGCATAAATGGCTGGTTTGCCAATTTCTTCCTGAGGCATTTTTTCAAAAGGCATGGCTGCACTGTACTGTGAACTCAACTCAAGCGTCATTTTTTTGCTTTGATAGCGAAGTTTAGTTGCTCCAAAGTTAGGGGCTGCATGCCGGGATGGGCTAGTGGTCTTGTCCTCCAATTCTTCCACTCCTTTTTGCCAGTTGTAGTTGGAAGTGAGCAGGAGCTGCTTGCTTATGGCAACTTCCATTCCTGCTTGAATGCCCTTTACTTTGGCAAACGCAGCATTTTGAATGGAGAAAATCTGGCTGATTTCCTCACCATATTGCAACTCGGTTTGACCATTCCAGCTACTAGGCCTTCTCACCATAGCACGGTCTAGCCAGGTGTAGAAGCCGGTCAGGTCCAGTTTGATTTTTCCTAATAGTATTTTATTCAGGTTTACCTCTGCATTGTATGCATATTCTGATCGTAATTCTTGGTTGGGAACCAAGACCGTTCCGGGCTGTGAATCAAATATTTTACCCATGTCATCCACATTTGGCGCCCTAAATCCTGTAGCCACCTGTGGAGAGATGCTGAAGCTTGGATTAGCCTGGTATACCAAGCCCAAATTCCCAGTAAGGGATTGGTAACGATCGTTAAATTGAAGTACGGGTAGCGGGAAAAATTCCAGGTTATTCCTAAAATCCGCATCTATTCCATTCAAGTTGTAACGCAAAGCAGACTGCATTTTTAATTTGTCGCTGATTGGGGCAGCATAATTGCCATACACTGCCCAAGAGGTCCAGGTAGCATCAGGGTATCGGGAGGAGGTTGTAGTCTGTTGGTTCGTTAAAATGTTTAACACTTCACCCTTAGATTCCACAGTGTTTAGTATCGCCTCAACACCATAGTTTAGAAAATGGGATTGAAATAGACTTTTAAAAAAGTCGGCATTCAAGGAGTAGGCATTGACTTTTTCGACTCGATTAAATTGGCTGGAACTGCCAACGCGTCGATCAATTCGGCTTTCTTCAAAAAATTGAGTTGCTCCAGTGATTTTTGCTTGGTCAAACCAGCGGCTGTTGCTATTTACGTTCCAGTTGAGCTGATGCATCGCCCAGCGTTGAGGACCATAATCCCAGCGGGCAAATCGTAGGTTTCCATCCCTTTTTTCGATCAGGCGATCGTAGCGCGGGATATTTCCTGTGTTTGAATATTGGAACCCGTAGTCAATAATGGAATTTTTAGAGGGCTTAAAGCTGATCTTTTGCATCAGATTTAGCTGGCTGTAACCAGTCCCAATTTGTTTCCATGGGTTGGGATTGGTGATTTCTTGGTCCATTCCATTGATTCGCTTAACGAAGGAAGTTCTTAGGTAGGAAGCTTGCCCCTTATTTTTTCCCATGACCAAATCACCGAAGTCAAAGAAGGAGGCACTCGTGACAAAGGCCCATTTCCCTTTACCGTAGCGGAAATCACCATGGATTGTTTCTTCCGAGTAGGCGGAGGAAAACCGGGTAACTAGATTTCCTTTGAGTTGCTGATTTTCATGATCTGGCCGTAAGGTTTCAAAGACCATCACTCCGCCAATGGCATCCGATCCGTACATCACTGCTCCTGGACCAAATAGAACTTCGGTGTTTTGAAGGGAAAAGGGATCGATGGAAATCACCTGTTGGAGGTTACCACTTCTGAAAATGGCAGTATTCATCCGCACCCCATCGATGGAGTAGAGGAGTCGATTGGCTGAAAATCCCCGAATCATGGGACTTCCACCTCCCAATTGACTTTTTTGTACGAATACCTCACCGGAAGATCCTAGCCAATCTGCCGTGGTCGATGGATTTCGAAGATCCAGCCATTCGGATTCGAGCTGACGAACTTTGCCAGGAACATCTGCAGCATTCTGGTTCCACCGAGAAGCCGAGATTACGGTAGTTTCCAAGGTAAATGGGCTGTATTCTAAATGGATTACAAAATCCAAGGCACTAAGTTCTTCCCACGTGAGGGTTTGACTTTGGAATCCTGTTTTGGAAAGCGTGATTGGTTTTTTTTCTGTAAATACTGACAGGTTGGCTTTGCCTTCCGCATTGGTCCGGCTGCTTAATTTTGATTTTTTATCCAAAATATCTACTCCAGAAAGCGCTTGCTTCCCCTCTTGGTCCAGCACAAGGATTTCTTGGGCCAAGCCTGAATATCCTGTCCAGAGGAAAAAGAAAAGTAGAAAAACTCGAAGTTTCATGGCGATTACTAGCCTGTAAATTTAACTGAAGTAATCACAGAAAAATAGTTGGGTTGGGATGAATGGCAGGTGTTCAAGAATAAATCAACTGAAAAAGCGGCATGGACTGAAAAAAATATGTCCATACAGGTGTAAAGATTTGACTCGATTTTAGAAAAAAATAGCCCTTGAAAAACCACTAGATTAGGTTTTTCAAGGGCTTGAACTCACTTGTTGCACGATTGGGCTTAGGCTTTCCCTCTCAGCATTAAGTTCCAGTACATAAATGGCAACCCGTATTTTTTAAGCAGCCACATGCTGTATTGTTCTTTGGTGGTATCCACAAAGGTGGAGATCAGTGGGTCACTGTCCTTTACATTGTCGTATTTAAATTCACAAAGCAGCATTTTGTCGTAATCCGTAACGATAGGGCAGGAGGAGTAACCATCATAGGAAGCCGAACCAATTTTCCCTTTCCGTAACAATTGAAGGAGATTGTCTACCAGCACGGGGGCTTGCTTGCGGATGGCGGCACCGGTCTTGGCAGTAGGAAGGTGGGCTACGTCTCCAATACAGAATACGTTGGGAAAACGCTTGTGCTGCATCGTATGCATATCCACATCCACCCATCCTTTTCCAGGACCTTCCTTTATAGCTAAATCAGATTCTTGGATAAACTTTGGTGCTGTTTGTGGAGGAGCCAAGTGGAGCATGTCAAAGTTAATTTTGACTTCAAGAGGCCCTAGTAGTTCTTCTTCCAATGGGCTACCTTCCGGGATTTCGTACTGTACGGCTTCAGGTTTGATGTACTTAAAGGTGATTTCTTGCTTTTCTCCATCTACCTGGATGGGTGCAAAAAAGGGCTGGAATAAGATGCCTCTTTCTTTAATCACCTTCGTTAATGTTTTTGCAAATTCAGGAACTCCAAAAATCACTGTTCCTGGTGTGGCAAAAAGCACGTTGGTCTTGTTTCGAATCCCTTGCTTCCGGAAGTAGGATTCTGCGAGATACATGATTTTTTGAGGGGCACCTCCACATTTTATGGCTGTGGTGGGCTGGGTAAAAATGGCATTGCCCCCTTTGAAATTTTGTAGGACCTCCCAGGTGTGCTCTGGGTCCGTATAGTTGGAGCAAACGACGCCTTTTCCCAAGGCTTCTGTCAGTCCTGGAAGTAATTCAGGGGACATCACCAATCCGGGAACTGGAATCAGGTAGTCGTAGGTAAAGCTTCCAGAATGGGAAGTTTCAACTTTATTTTGTGCAGCCTCAATTGCCGTTGCCTTGTCCTTGATCCAATCAACTCCTTTGGGAATGAAGTCTGCCTCGTCTCTAGCGGTATCCTTGTAGTCAAATGCACCTCCACCTACCAAGGTCCATGCGGGTTGGTAGTAATGCTTTTCTGATGGCTCAAGCAATCCTATCTGTAAAGAAGCATCTTTTCGTTTCAGCTGGGCAGCCACAGTAATTCCTGCAGTACCTCCTCCGATAATTAAAATTTGATAATGTTTCATTGGGCGGGTTTATTAAGTCCAAGTAATTAAACTAATGGTTGCGAACTTAATAGTGACTTTGGTCACCCTTTTGCTTGATTTACATGATTTTAGGGAAATGAATCGGTTTTTTTCAAGAAATGTGACATTAGTTACGCGATCAAAACCTTGGGCAAATTCATTTTTGTTGCTTACTTTTAAGTTATGACCAAAGACATTCTCAGGAAAGCACTTCCCAATCTAACCGATCCCAAGCTTTTAGATCGATTGCTAGAAAAGGGTCAGTTTTCAACCTTTGAACCAGGCAAAACCTTGATGGAACCGGGACAGTTTGTGAAAGCAGTTCCTTTGGTATTGGAGGGGTCGATCAAGATCATGCGTGTGGATGAGGAGGGGAAAGAACTTTTTTTGTATTACCTAGAAACTGGAGAAACCTGTGCCCTTTCCTTGACCTGCTGCTCCGCGGCAAGGCCAAGTCAAATCAAGGCAGTAGTTGAGGAACAAGTTTCCTTGCTATTTATACCCATACAAATCCACGAGCAGCTCGTCGATGAGTTCAAGCAATGGAAGGATTTTGTCTCGACCACCTACCAGCACCGTTTTCAGGAAATGCTAACCGTATTGGATGCAGTGGCATTTAAGCGAATGGACGAGCGGTTGATGAACTACATTGTGACGAAGATGAAGCAATTGAAATCCAATGAATTGCACACCACACACCAAGAAATAGCCAATGAATTGGGAACCGCTCGAGAGGTAATCTCGAGACTCTTGAAGCAATTGGAAAAGAAAAAATGGATCGAATTGGGTCGAAATGTGATTTACATTCGAGACGATTTCGAAGAGTTGATTGCCAAATAGTTAACGCAAAACGAGTAAGGGCACTTCAGTATGAAAAGCCATTTGAATCGAGTCACTCTTGGCGAATAGCTCGTCCAAAAAGCCTTGCTGTGCATGGCACATGACTAATATCCCTTGCTTTGATTTCATGTGAGCGCTCAGTGCTTCCGTAGGTTTTCCTCCAGTGAGTGCTAAGAATTCGGGCTTTAGGCTGAGGTACTTTTTGTTGAGGTGATACTTCATGCCCAACTCCAAAAGTTCCTGCTTAAACAGTTGTTTTTCATTAGATCGAACGTGGACCACCTGAAGGTGTCCCTTCCATTTTTTTATCTGGGTGGCGACCCAATTGAGAAGTGGAGGTTCGTGATCGGCAAATTCCAATCCTAGCACAAATTGTTTCAAGTTGGCTTTGACTGCTGCTACAGGAACGACCAATACGGGACAGGTGGCTTCTCGAACAACCGAAACAGCCACGGTACCGATCAGCGTTTTTGTAATTCCGCTCGCTCCTTTTGTTCCCATCACGATCAAGTCGATTTTTTGTTTTGCAGCCAACTGGGTGATTTGAAGTGTAGGATTCCCTTCAACTAGTTTAAACATTAAGTTGTTTTGGGAATCTCCATGGCTTGCAAGCAACTCTTTTCCTCGTCTTTTTCCTTCCTGAAGTTGCTGCTTCGTGAAAAACTCGACTTGACTCGCAAAATCATAATGAGTTTCCACCACATGGAGAAGCGTAATACGATCTACTTTTGGAGAAGCCAGTGCTAGGGCAAAGTCAAGGGCTTTGAGGGAATTGTCCGAAAAATCTATGGGAACGAGGTAGTGCATGCTTGAAAAGTATTTAAAGGTTTGAAAATAGAGAAAGGAACAAGCGGCCTTAGCGGGCTTGGAAATCAGGCAAGTCTGAAAATAAAAAACTTAGGAAAGTATACGAAACCTAGAAGTCTAAGGTTTAGAGATTTAAGTGCTCGTGTAACATTTGTCACCGCTATTGGGAAGCAGTCCGTGCTACTTTTGTCAAGTAAATTCTAACTTGTATACTTTATGGATAGTATTGTAATTATCGGTTTTTCTGCTGCGATTTTGATTGGCGTAAGTTTGGGTCTGATTGGCGGTGGGGGATCTATTTTAACCGTTCCTGTTCTTGTATACATACTGGGTGTGGATCCTGTATTGGCCACTGCTTATTCCTTATTTGTAGTGGGAAGTACTTCCTTGGTAGGTGCTGGTACCTACATGAAAAAAGGATTGGTGAATTATAAAACTGCTTTGGTTTTTGCAATTCCATCCTTTATCGCCGTCTTTCTGACCCGTAAGTTTTTAGTTCCAGCCCTTCCAGATCCTTTATTTTCAGTCGGAGACGCGATCATTACCAAAAATATTGGAATCATGGTGTTCTTTGCTTTGATCATGTTGGCAGCGTCTTACTCCATGATTACTGCTAAAAAATGTGTGGATTGTGATGAAGATAAACCAGTTGCGTTTAATTTTCCGATGATCGCGCTTGAAGGTTCTGTGGTCGGGGTGACCACTGGGATTGTAGGTGCTGGCGGAGGATTTTTGATCATTCCAGCTTTAGTCTTGCTTGCCAAGCTACCTATGAAAATGGCCGTAGGAACTTCCTTATTGATAATTGCTGCTAAATCTCTCATTGGATTCTTAGGAGATCTTTCTACTCAGACCATTGACTGGCAGCTATTACTTATCTTTACTTCGCTTTCCATTGTCGGTATTTTTATCGGAAGCGCCCTTTCCAAAAAAATAAATGAAAAAATTCTGAAAACAGGCTTTGGCTGGTTTGTGTTAGTAATGGGTATCTACATCATTACCAAAGAATTATTAGCAATTTAAAAATCAATGCAAGAATACGTTCAAGTTTTCCTGGATGGCTATTATGGGTATTGGAATTACCTCAGTTCGGAAATCCTATACCCTTCTTGGCACAACTATTTTTGGTGGCTATTGGGGATCTCTCTCGTAGTTTGGAGCCTTGAGCTGGTATTTCCTTGGCGCAAAAATCAAGCTGCCATTCGAGAAGATTTTTGGTTGGATGGCTTTTACATGTTTTTCAACTTCTTTCTCTTCTCATTGGTTGGCTACAATGCCGTATCCAATGTAGCTGTTGAAGCATTCAATGATTTTCTTGCGCTCTTTGGAATCAATAACCTTGTTGCATTTCAAATTGCCTCCTGGCCAGTATGGTCTCAATTCTTGCTGCTATTTGTAGTGGCAGACTTTATTCAATGGAACGTACACCGCTGGCTGCATTACAGTCCTTGGCTTTGGGAGTTTCATAAAGTCCATCATTCGGTGGAGCAGATGGGCTTTGCTGCGCACCTGCGCTACCATTGGATGGAGACGATCGTCTACAAGTCGGTCCAATACATTCCACTTTCCATGATTGGCTTTGGGCTAGATGACTTTTTCATCTTGCATTTGGTCACCATTTTGATTGGTCATTTGAACCATGCGAATGTGAAAATTACCTATGGTCCCCTCAAGTATGTGTTGAACAATCCGGTCATGCATTTGTGGCACCATGCCAAGAATATTCCTGCAGGGAGCAATGGAGTGAACTATGGGATTTCCCTCAGCCTTTGGGACTACTTGTTTGGTACAGCCTATATCCCCAATCAAAACGCAAACGAGCCATTGGGTTTTGAGGATCAAGAGTCTTTCCCAAAGACATTTTTGCAACAACTTACCCACCCATGGAACAAGAAGTAGTTAAAAAGCCCAAATTTTACGATAGCATTGCCTTTGTAGGCATGCTTTGCCTGGTCCTCGGACTGGCGCCTTTTTTTCCTGAGCCGCACTTAATCGGTAAAAT
>CANGZP010000100.1 GCA_947458475.1 Cyclobacteriaceae bacterium
AAAACCACCTTTGATCCGGCCTATGAAGAAAAAAGGGAAGATAGTAAAAACCATGCTCCCCTTTACAGTCTAGCTGTTGCCGACTTAAGAACTGAAATTTAAGAAAATCTTTATTTCTTCTTGACTTTAAACACAGAATCTATGTGGTTTATTCCTCCAACATGAGGTAGAATTATAAACTCTTGTTTTAAGTTTTTGCGATTAATTCCCAACCACAAGAAACAATCCTGCAGCCAAGAACGCACCTAAAATCGGGCCCACAACGGGTACCCAAGCATAGCCCCAATCCGAGTCTCCCTTGCCTTTGATGGGCAGGAGCTGATGCATGATTCTTGGACCCAAGTCACGGGCTGGGTTGATGGCATAGCCGGTCGTGCCTCCCAATGCCAAGCCGATGCCCCAAACCAAAAAGGTAACTGGAAGGGCGCCAATGGAACCCAAGCCGATGGGGGTTTTACCTGTATCTTCCAGGTTGGCTCCAGCGATGTACAGAATCACAAAGACCAATACAAACGTTCCTAGGGCTTCTGATAGCACACTGGTTGAAAAATTCCGTACCGTGGGATCTGTACAAAAGACACCTTTTTTCAATCCGGGATCATCTGTAAGGTCAAAATGATGCCGGTACATGGCCCATGCCAATCCCGAACCAAGCATCGCTCCGCCAAACTGCACTAAAATGTATCCAGGAGCCAAGGCCCAATCAAATTTGCCAACAGCTGCCAAACCAATGGTGACGGCAGGATTTAGGTGCGCCCCGCTAGATGGTCCAGCAATGACTACCCCACAAAACACGGCGAAAGCCCATGCCGTGGTGATGGCGATGAGTCCTGCCCCATTTCCTTTGGTGCCTGGCAAGATCACATTGGCCACTACACCTGTTCCTAAAAGAAGCACCACTGCGGTACCTATAAATTCTGCTACTAATGGATTCATTCTTCCCAGTTTTTAGTTCGTTCAACTGCTTTATGCCAAAAATGTACTAATTTTTCTCGTTTGCTATCCTCCATAGCTGGAGAAAAGGTCTTGTCCGGCTGCCATAATTTTTGAAGCTCTTCCTGATCTTTCCAAAAGCCTACCGCTAGCCCAGCCAAAAATGCAGCACCTAGTGCGGTAGTTTCAATGATTTTTGGGCGCTTGATTTCACAATCCAAGAGGTCTGCTTGAAACTGCATCAGAAAGTTATTGGCTGTGGCTCCTCCATCTACTCGTAGTTCTTGGGTAGGCTTGCCCGAATCCTTTTCCATGGCCTTCAGGACATCAAAAACCTGGTAAGCGATAGCCTCCAATGCCGCTCTCGTGAAATGGGCCGTAGTTGTGCCTCGTGTGATTCCAAAAAAGGCACCTCGAGCCTGTTGATCCCAATGCGGAGCTCCCAATCCCGCGAGCGCAGGGACGAAATAAACTCCCTCGTTGCTGGAGACGCTGGTGGCTAGCTTTTCGGTTTCCTTGGCATCGGCAAACAGTTTGAGGCCATCTCGAAGCCACTGAATCGCGGCCCCTCCAATAAATACGGACCCTTCTAGGGCGTAGTTGATTTCATTCCCAATCTTCCAGGCTACCGTTGTCAGAAGCTGGTTTTGGGAACGAACGGCTTCCTTTCCAGTATTCATCACGAGGAAGCAGCCAGTTCCATAGGTGGTTTTCGCCATGCCTGGTTGGGTGCATAGTTGTCCGAAAAGTGCGGCCTGCTGATCTCCAGCTACCCCGGCAATTGGAATTTTGGTGTTGAGCACATCTCCAGCGGTCTCAGTGAATACCTCACTGCAGCTTTTGACTTCTGGGAGCATGCAACTGGGGATATTAAAAAGATCGAGCAGCTCCTGATCCCACTGTTGGGTATGGATGTTGAAAATCAGCGTGCGGCTGGCATTGGTGATGTCGGTGAGGTGGCTCTTCCCAGCAGTCAACTTCCAGATTAGCCAGCAGTCAACGGTTCCAAAGGCCAGTTCACCCGCCTCTGCGCGTTGCTGTGCTCCGGCTACATGATCGAGAATCCAGCGGATTTTGGTGGCGGAGAAGTAAGCGTCAATGACAAGCCCGGTTTTTTCTGCGATTTGGTCGGCCACTCCTTTTTCTTTCAACGCATCGCAATAGGCAGCGGTACGACGGTCTTGCCAAACAATCGCATTGTAGAGGGGCTTGCCCGTGCGTCGATCCCAAACTATGGTGGTTTCGCGTTGATTCGTGATGCCGATGGCAGCCACTTGGTCGGGACGAATTGATTTTTGGAGCAAGGCCTCCATTAGTACGCTGGACTGGCTGGACCAGATCTCTTCGGGGTCATGCTCCACCCAGCCCTGCTGGGGGAAAAATTGGGTAAATTCCTTTTGAGCGAGGGAGACAATCTCACCTTTTTGATTAAAAATCAAGGCTCTGGAACTGGTTGTGCCTTGGTCTAAGGCTAAAATATAGGGTTTGTCAACTGGCATTTTGGTTGGTTGCTTCTAGTGAGGACTTGAATTTAGCGGGTATGAATCATATATTTTTCAGCTATTTTATTAAAATCAATTAATTCCGAAGCAATCCAGCTTTCCTCCTTGTGGAGGACCTTGGCCATGGTGGTTGCTACCCGCTCTGCAGCTGCTACAGCGGCTTCTGGATTGAGAATTAATGCCCGAATTCTCCGAGAAAGCACATCTTCAACGGTGAGGGCCATTTCCTGCTCGCAAGCCCAAACTACCTCCGCTAGAATATTTGGGAAGCGGGGATGAATGCGTTCCGCCAACGCTGGATCTTGAACTGCCAGCGCTTGGATTTTTTGGGCGTCCGACCCGTACACTGCCCAGTGTCCATTAGGAATAGCTTCGGTATAGCCATGAATGTGTTGCATCGTAGTGGCGCTTGCAGGGATGGCTTTGCCTGTGATTCGTGTAAAAAAATTAACGGTATCCTCGCCCATTTTACGGTAGGTAGTCCATTTTCCTCCGATGAGGGAAACTAGTCCACTTGGAGAGACGATGATTTTATGGGAGCGGGAGATCTCCTTGGTTTTGGTACTTCCTTCTTGCGGTCGAGCAAGCGGGCGAAGACCAGCGAAAACTGCCTGTACATCTTTCCGTGTTGGCTTTTTTGTCAAATAGGTGCCAGCAGTTTCCAATACAAAGTCAATTTCCTGTTGTAGGGCTTCTGGCTCGAGTTTGGCCTTTTCGCGAATGGTATCTGTGGTGCCTAGTAGGAGTTTTCCGTGCCAAGGCACTCCAAATAAAACTCGTCCATCCTTGGTTTTAGGGATCATCAGTGCGTCTTGACCTCCCAAAAAATCCAGGTCGAGGATCAGGTGAATTCCTTGGCTAGGCTGTATGGTTTTGGGGGCTTGTGGGTTGTCGAATTTCAGAATTTTATCTGCAAAGACCCCGGTGGCATTGACGATCATTTTGGCCTGGACCTGAATGCTTTCTTTGCCATTCAGGTCTTGAACTTTTAGTCCTGTGAGCTTGCCACTTGCGTCTTTGCTCAGCCCAGTGATCTTGGCATGGTTGAGAAGGCAAGCCCCTAGTTCATCTGCTGTTTGTGCGAGATGGATAGCCAGTCGTGCATCGTCAAACTGTCCGTCGTAGTAGGAAACTGCTCCTTGGAGCTCCTTCGCTAGAAGGTGGGGAAGGCGTCGAAGGGTTTCTTCCTTGGAGATGAATTTGGAGGGGCCAAGGCTGAGGCTGCCGGCCATCCAATCGTAGAGTTTAAGCCCGATGCTGTATTGGATTCTGTCCCACCAAGAATAGATAGGAATTAGGAAGGACTGTTTGTGAGTGAGGTGAGGGGCATTTTTGAGGAGGAGTCCACGCTCCTTAAGTGCTTCAAAAACTAGAGAGAGTTGCCCCTGGGCTAGGTATCGTACTCCGCCATGAATCAGTTTGGTGCTTCTGCTCGAAGTGCCTTTGGCGAAATCTGCTTTTTCAAATAGGGCAACAGCTAGTCCTCTGGAGGCAGCATCCAAGGCCACGCCTAGGCCTGAGGCTCCGCCACCGATGACGACGATGTCCCAAACCTTGTTTTTTTCGTGAAGACGTTGGAGGGTGATCTCCCGGTTCATTTGTATAGGTTTTTCACTTTAAGGCAACTTAAATAGAAATAAATAGAAATAAAAAGAAACTAAATATTTGTTTTTGTTTTCTTTTTATTTCTTTATGGAATCTTATTTTTGTAGTTCTTGGTTATTTATCCAATTAATTCGTCCCATGAAAAAAATTCAAATCCTATTTTTTGCTTTGAATATTCTGTCAGCAACGCTTGTGAAAGGGCAAACAATCGAAAGCCTAGCAAAGGAGCTTCCTCCCTATTTTTCTATGCTTACGACCTGGGGAGTCAGACCTGAATGGGATGAAACCTCTGAGCACATTTACTTTTTAAATAAGTTGGTAGGGGATGTTTTCAAGATTAATGTGACTACAAAGGAAGTCACACAGGTAACTTCCGGGTTTTATCATGGTGGGATTCACAGAGTCCTGTGTTTGGCAAATGGTGACTTATTGCTCGCGATGGGGCCTCCTATTTTCGATTCCACTAATCCAGAAAAGGATCGTCATTCAGGATTAGGGCTTTATGTATTGACAAAGGAAAACCCCAACCTACCTTATCCACTAGGTGCATCCTGCGATGAGGGACCTGCAGTATCAAAAAGCAGCTTGAAAATCGCTTGGACAGTGAAAGGTCAGCGTGAAATAAAAATGGGGAAAATTTCTTACGAAAATGGAGTTCCAAGTCTCAAACAAGTTGAAACAGTAATTACATATCAAGATTCTTCCGCTTATGTTCGACTAGAAACTCAAGATTTTCGTCCACCCCTTGATGAGGAGTTGATGTATACCCATTATTGGGGAGATGCTAAGGATCAATACTTTAATTCTCAAGTTTTTGGTTTTAATCTGCGGACCAAGGAAACAAAAAAGTACACTCAGTATCCAAAAAGCTACAATGAAGCAGAAGGGATTTTTCCGAGTGGAGCGTTTATGGTAATTGAAAGTGATCGGCATCAGCCCTTAGACCAACGGAATAAATACAAACTAGACATCTACAAACTTAAGTTGGACGGAAGTGGTGAAACTGAACGCTTGGCAGATTTTTCTACTAGGTATTTGAATCGAATTAAATCCGATAATCCTGTCGTTGATAAAACGGGGAGATTGATTGCACATCAATTTGGATTTCAAAAAGGCGCAGGAGATGGTAGGGGCATTTTTTTGTTTGATTTGGATGCGTACGAAAAGGCAAAATCGGTTAAAAAGTAAGCGTCGGATAAAATTTAAAATCAAACCGGTTATCGAATGAGCAGTACTGAACGACATCGATTTATCTTACATGAATTGGCGAAAAGTGGGTTTGTCAGCGTCTCCGAATTAGCAAAGACCTTACAAGTATCCGTGGTGACTATACGAAAGGATTTGAAAATTTTGGAAGAAAAAAATCTCCTTTTCCGATCCCATGGTAGTGCTACTTCTGTTTCCCCTTATGTGGTAGATCGCCCTGTTCAACTAAAAAAACTTGAACAAGTAGAGGAAAAAAATAGAATTGCTATTCGAGCCTTAGATTTTTTAGAACCCAAAGAAGCGATAATTATTGGTTCTGGAACGACTATGGGTGCTTTTGCACAAGCAATCCCCAAAAATCTTCCCTTGACTGTGGTGACCTCTGCCATAAATGTGGCCTTAGCTTTAATGGATACCTCTGAAATTGAGATTGTTCAATTAGGAGGTGTAGTTCGGAAAAGTAGTGGTTCTGCGGTTGGACATTTTGCAGAAGAAATGTTGAAAAGTGTTTCTTGTTATAAATTATTCCTGAGCGTAGATGGAATAAGCCTAGATTATGGAATGACAACTTCCAATATGTTGGAGGCACACCTTAACGCAGAAATGATTCGATCTGTACAGAAAACAATTGTTTTAGTGGATAGTCAAAAATTTGGGCGAAAGGGATTTGGAAAAATAGGAGAACTAGAAGACATAGATGTGATAATCACCGACTCAGGAATTCCAGAAAGGTATCGCGAAAAATTTGAAGAAAAAGGAATTGAAGTAGTCGTGGTTTAAAACTCCTTGTAAAGTTTCCGCACCACTTTGGCCCCGTTTTTCTCTAGGGTCACCACATAGATAAAGTCGTATTCCAGGTCGGTCAGGTCTGCAAATTTTTCTCCTTCGCCCACAAAAGCATTAGCCAATTGGCTGACGGTATTGCTGTGGCCTACCACCAAGACATTGCCTTCACTGCTCCGAAGGTCAGCAACAAGGGCATCTTGGTTTTTGGGATCGTAGTACTCAACGGTTACTCCTGCCCCCGCTGCTGTAGGTTGAGCGGTATTTCGAGTACGGTTGAAATTTGTGGACAACACTCGTTTGATATTTTCCTTTTCTAGAATCTGCGCAAGTTTTTTAGCGCGTACCTCCCCAACATAAGCGAGTTCCGGGTCTTGACCTTCCAACTGCTTTTCGGCATGGCGAACAATGTAGATCGTCTTGGGAGAGTTCTGAGCGGTACAGGCGCTTAGAATTAGCAGAAAGCTGAAAAGGAAAATAATATTTTTCATCAGATTGGAATTTTAATCAGTAAGGTAGAAATACCGTGGAAATACGATGGAAATAAACTTCGCTGCGCTTCGTGAAATAAGTAGAAATACGAATTGAAACCTATTTCCCTGAGCTTGCTCAGGCTATTTCCACTGTATTTCAATAGTATTTCCCTTTATTATATCACGAAGTTGTCCGCCGAGGCGGGTATTTCAATCGTATCTCCCTCAATTACCCCGAAAACGTATTGTCCAAATGCTGATCTTTGGCTTTGACCGTTTCGAATTCAAGGAATTGTTCCCAGAATTCAGTTTCAGGAAGTGCGGCTCTCATAAAGAGTTTTTCCTTTTTGATGGGATGTTCAAACACCAGGTGGAAGGCATGCAGGTTGATACTCGCGTCTGGATTGGGTTTGGCGAAGCCATACTTCACATCGCCACGAATGGGGCAACCCATGGAAGCGAGCTGTACGCGGATTTGATGCGGACGGCCTGAGATAGGGCGTACCTCAAGGAGCCAATGGTCATTGAGTTTGCCTAGCACCTTGTAGTTGAGTTCGGCCTTTTGGGAGCCAGGAACCTCCATCTCATGGGCTGTCACAAAGTTTTTGACTTCGTCTTTCGTGAGCCAGTGGGTCAATTTCCCTTGTTCCTCTTTGGGTCTTCGTTTCACCAGAGCCCAGTACACCTTATGTATGTCACGCTTGCGGAAGAGTTCCATCATGCGCTCCAATCCCTTGGAGGTACGGGCAAAAGCAACCAATCCACTTACGGGGCGATCCAGTCGATGGATGGGATGCAAGAAAACAGCTCCGGGTTTCTCGTATTTTTTAGCGATATACTCTCTGCAATAATCCGTCAGAGTTTTATCCTTTGTTTTGTCTCCTTGGACTAGAATTCCTGCCGCCTTATTGACCACAAGGAGGTGATTGTCTTCGTAGACTACGCTAAACGGTTTTGTTTTCATGACACAAAGGTAGTCTTAATTTTTTTGTGAAGGTTGCCCAGCAGGAAAGGGGCTGATAGATTTGGGACTTACCTGTTGAGTAACTTCTTGATCTCGTAATCTTGGAGGTGGGCATTGAGCCAACCTGCTTCCAAAAGCGCATCGTATTTTTTATAAAAATTGATAGCCGGAGCATTCCAATCTAACACTTGCCACATCATGCCACTGCATTCTTCTTCCAGGGATTTGGCCATTACTCGGTCAAAAAGCAGTTTGCCTGCTCCATTTCCCCGTTCAGACTCTGTTACGACGATATCTTCGAGGTACAAGCGCTTTCCTTTCCAGGTGGAGTAGCGGTAATAATACACCGCGATACCAATGATTTCTTGACTACTGTCCTTGACGCAAACAAAAAATCCATAGACGGGCTGCGGACCAAAGCCTTCTTTCTCCATTCGTTCCAGCGTGTTGGTGACTTGCTCCGGTGCTTTTTCGTACAGGGCTAGCTCGTTAATGAGTTCCAATACGCGTGGGAGGTCTGATTTCTGTCCTTCTCTTAGGGAATACATGAGTTTTTGAGGTTGGAGAGTTGATTATTTGCTAACTATGCCCCTAATTTATATAAAATCAGACACCAAGATGTTTTTAGCCATTGATGCGGGCAATTCCAATGTAGTTTTTGCACTTTATGATTCCAAGGGAAGGAAGTGGACCAATCAGTTTCGATTGGAAACCAAAGCGCCACAATTGATTTCTCAGCTGAGCAAAAAGGTACCGCTCTATTTTTTGGAACATGGAATTACAGCGGATCAAATTGATGCCATTGGATTCAGTTCGGTAGTTCCGGAAATCAATGAAATTTTGGAACAGTTTTGTGAAGGCTTTTTTGGCAAGCTGCCCTATCGGATTCAGGCCAAGAGCTATGCCAACCTACCGGTTCGTACCCATCGACCCAATGAAATGGGGACGGATTTGATGTGCAACGTGATGGCGGCTTACACGCGAGTTGACGGCCCTGTCATTGTGGTGGATTTTGGTACGGCACTGACCTTTACCACGGTAGGTCAGGGCGGAGAAGTGTTAGGAGTAAGCATTCTCCCTGGGCTCCAAACAGCCATCAA
>CANGZP010000101.1 GCA_947458475.1 Cyclobacteriaceae bacterium
TACCACATGGTCACTTACAAGTACTTGCAGAACTACTTAAATGAATTCGTTTACAAGCTGAATCGCAGGTACTTTGGTGAGAAACTGTTCGAACGATTGATTATTGCGTCAGTTCACCCATACGTGCATTGATACGGATACACATATTTGATTATTTAGACACATTTTGGCTCTCATCCCTCACCACTTTTTATTAAATTTAATTACTGGAAAGGATTTTTTTAACTGGGAGCTAACATAGGAGGCACATAGAAAAAGAAGAGGGTCTAAATCTGGCTGGTTATTAACTTGACTAGTAGGGATCAGATTAACCTTATGTGCCTATGTGGTTAACTTTTTCTTGGTTTACTTTCTAGTTTTGAAGGAGCCTAAGAAAAAATAAATCTGCTTCCTACACGATTTTACTAAACACTGATACCACCTAATCAAGGGTGTAAATCAGTTAGGCTTTTCGGTAAAGTTTTTCTATGTTTCTGTCCGGTAAATCCTAGCCAAAATCTCTTTCCATGAAAAAATTAGTTCTTTTTCTTTCCCTTTCGCTCTTCTCGTTCTTGGCAAATGCCACGGAACTCGTTTCACTCATCCAAACATACCAAGCAGACCGGGGGGCTTTAGGCCGTTTGTACACCAATCGCCTTTCTGGCGAATACTTTACTCGAATGGAGTCCTTTAATCGAGACTATCTCAAGACCCTACAAGCCCAAAACTATGGAGCGCTTTCTGAGGATGGAAAGATTGATTACGTTCTTTTTAGAAACTACCTAGAGAAGCAATTGGCGGAATTAGATTTGGAAAGGCGTGATTTTATGCAAATCCAATCGGTAATCGCTTTTGGAAAGCCGTTGGAAAGCTTTGTAGTTAGCCGACGCAGGGCTGTTCAACCCGATGCCCAGGCACTTGCCGCCCAATGGAACCAGGTCGCTCAAGCCTTAGATGCCCAGCACAAAGCGCTTTCGACTAGTTCAAAGTACGATTCTTGGCAAAAGGCAGAATTAGCTGCCCAAGCAGTAGAAAGCTTGTCCAAAGTGGTCAAAGAATCCTATGACTTTTATTTTGACTTTGATCCCTCCTTTACCTGGTGGATGCCTACGCCTTGGGGAAAATTGGACGCAGGCATGAAATCCTATGCTAAGGCCTTACGTGCTCATTACACCAACTCCGTGAAGGACGATGGAACTGGGATCATCGGTAAGCCCATCGGAAGAGAGGCCCTTGAAAAGCAACTGGCTTTTGAAATGATAGCTTACACGCCAGAGGAATTGATCGCAGAGGCTGAAAAGCAGTTTGCCTGGTGCGAGAAAGAGATGCTCAAGGCCTCGAACGAACTGGGCTTTGGCAACGATTGGAAGGCAGCCCTAGAAATGGTAAAGAACACCTACCTCCCTGCTGGTGCTTGGCCGCAAGAAGTAGTTCGATTGGGAGACGAGGCCATTGATTTGATGGTCAAAAATGACTGGTTAACGGTGCCACCTTTGGCGATCGAAACTTGGAGAACGAGCATGATCTCAGCAGAGCGGCAGCGCGTGAGTCCCTTTTTCTTGGGGGGCGAGGTCATCCAAATCGCCTACCCTACTTCTGAAATGAGCCACGAGGATAAAATGATGTCCATGCGGGGCAATAACCCTCACTTTTCCCGAGCGACGGTGCAGCACGAATTGATTCCTGGACATCACTTGCAGCAGTTTATGAATCAGCGTTACATGACCCATCGTCGACCATTCGGCACACCGTTTTGGACGGAGGGCTGGGCCTTGTATTGGGAGTTTGTGTTGTGGGACCGTCAATTCCCAAGAGACGCCAAGGACAAGGTGGGCATGCTCTTTTGGAGAATGCACCGGGCGGCTCGAATTATCTTTTCCCTCAATTACCATTTAGGAAAAATGACTCCACAGCAATGCATCGACCTACTGGTCAATCGTGTAGGTCACGAACCTGCCAATGCATCCGCGGAGGTTCGCAGGTCTTTCGAGGGAAGCTATGGACCCTTGTACCAAATTGCTTACATGATCGGGGCGCTGGAAATCTATGCGCTTCGCAAAGAAATGGTGGACTCAGGGAAGATGCCTGAGAAAACATTCCACGACATGATCCTCACGCAGAACGCCATGCCGATTGAAATTCTCCGTGCGAAGGTGACTGGCAAAACCCTTTCCAAGGACCACCGGGCTAGCTGGAAGTTTTTGAATTAGGGCCCGTCATTATTCCCCAAAAAAGTTAACTTGAGATACAACACTAAACTGGGCACCAATGACGATAGAAAAAAAGAGGGCAGAAGTAAAAAAAGGGGCAGCGAAAATTGAAAAATCTTCATCGGTTGAAATAGTGGAGGATCCTTTCATCCAAGCCGAAATGGAAGCTCGTACAAAAGAATCCCTTGAAGCAATTCGGAATGGCGAGGTATTAACCTTGGATGAATTTTTAAAGTCTAATGAAGAATGGCTGAAAAAAACCGTTACGAAGTAATTGTAACTAAGCCAGCAAGGGATCGATTTCAAAATGAGATTTTAAGTTATATCAGCAACAGTTTTAGTGATCGTAGAGCTTTAGAAATCGAGAATAACTTAAAAAAATTGTTATTAACCCTACAAGTTGATCCGCAAAGAGGGAGTATTGAAAAATTAATTCGAATTGGAGACCAGATTTTTAGGTTTGTTCTCCTTAAAGAGACCAAATTTTTTGAGATAAAAATCATCTATTTCATTGAAGAATCACAGAATATAGTTCAGGTGACTGACTTTTTCCCAACAAAAATGAACCCACTAAAGAAGAGGTTTCAGCCCTAGTAAAGAATCACTTTCGAGTCAATTTTTAGCAGTTTAATTTTTCAGTTTGAATTCGTAATTCGCACTAGTGATTGTGAATACATTTTCCATGTAACTTTAATGACTCAATCCTTGTTTCATGTGGACTCCGCTAATCCGTCAGTTTCGTCATTACCTCACCCTGGAGCGGTCGTTGAGTACGAATTCGATTGAGGCCTACACAAGGGACGTGCAGAAGTTGGCAGATTATGTGGGAACCGAATTTCCATCCAAGAGTCCTCTTGAGCTCGAACTGGAACACCTACGGAAGTTTGTAACTGCCCTTGCCAAGTTGGAAATCTCTCCCTATTCCCAAGCGCGAATCATCTCCGGAATCAAGGCTTTTTACCGCTTTTTGATGTATGAGGATCGAATTTCAGAGGATCCCGCGCAACTGTTGGAAGCACCAAAGTTGGGAAGAAAACTTCCTGATACGCTCAGCTATGAGGAGATAGAAACTTTGCTTGCAGCCATTCCGCTTGGAGAGTCAGAAGGACATCGCAACCGGGCCATGCTCGAAATGCTGTACAGTTCGGGCTTGCGGGTCAGTGAGTTGGTGGAACTTAAAAAAAGCCAGATTTTTGCAGAGGTGGGATTTTTGAAGGTGGTGGGGAAGGGCAATAAAGAACGACTTGTGCCGGTTGGCAGGGCCGCTTTGCATTACCTCAAGCTGTACGAGGAGCATGTCCGCGCACAGCAAGTGCCTGCAAAAGGGCAGGAAGAGTTCGTTTTTCTCAACCGCCGGGGACAAAAGTTAACCCGTGTGATGGTGTTTTTGATCATCAAGAAAACTGCTGAGAAGGCAGGTATTCAAAAAAACATCAGCCCCCATACTTTTCGACATTCCTTTGCTACACACCTCATTGAGGGAGGGGCAGACTTGCGTGCCGTCCAAGAAATGCTGGGACATGAAAGCATCACCACTACGGAAATCTATACCCATTTGGATCGAGATTACCTCAGGCAGGTGCTTACCGAATTCCATCCAAGGAAGTAAGCGTTCAAATAATAGCTTGAAATCCTGGTCATCAAAAAATGAAGCATAACCTATGATTTAATTTTTTTCTCCAGCCTTCTTTTTAATCGAATCCAATAGTTCCCGTACCTGTAAATCCCCAAATCCATAGATTCCCTCCCGCTCAGAAAACTGAGAAAATAGGGGGTCAAAATCAGTAATGCCCTTCGCCAAGAGCTCCAGAATTACTTTTTCGGGTCTCCTTTTTGTTGGATCTGCTGAAATACGATCTAGCTGGGCTTGGCAAACCTCCTCTAGATGTCTGAAACAAGGGGACACACTTTTTGAAAGGGTCATAAGTTGAGCCCAATTTCCCAGGCGATAGGCTTCCCAGAAATTTTTTCCCAGTGCCAAGTCGGAAGAGGTAAACGGCACCCTTGATTCATAGGCCTGTGTCAAAGCGGCTGCAGAGGCATCTCCAAACCCTCTCCATCTGTTTGCCGGGCTGGCTTCAGGAGGAAAAACTCGATAAATTTTGATGTTCTTTGACTCAGAAAGCAGATTGAGCACAAACCATAGGTTGACCTGGCAAAATAAATCGTCTTCAAACCAAAGACTAAGTTCGACGCCATCCGCTAAACTTCTGATCTTGTCCAATTCAGCCACCGTCTTCTCTTGTACCTCTAGTGCAGTGGCTCCATACTGTTTAGTAAGAAATCCAACTCGTGTTTCCCAAAATTCCCCCCAACTGGCTCCACCTAAGGGTCCCGAAACTAGGGCTTCTCGAAAAACAACGATCTCAAGGGGAAGCTCCGAGCCTTTCAATTGCTCCGCCAAACAGTCTCCATTCAGTAAAGCGATGCGTCGCATATCGTCCTGCTCAATGGTCATTTAATCCTAGAAAAACGCGGGGATCAGGACAGTTTTGGGCATAAAATTCCAGCTCCTTTTCTGCTGCTACCCCAGAATAATCTCCCCAATTACCTCCCAAATCCCTAATCAGCTGAAAGTGCAGGTGCGGAGGCCAGTCCCCGTTTTCTGGATAGGGGCCTACCTGACAGAAAGCTTCCCCAGCTCGAAGAACTTGCCCCACTTCCAAACTTTGTAAATCTTCCCGTCGGAGGTGGCCATAGAGGGAATAAAATAGCTGTCCCTCCACTTGGTGCTCCAAAATAATCGTAGGCCCATAGTTGCCAAACCCTTCATTATCCTGGAAGCTATGAACCTTCCCATCAAGAGGTGCAAAAATAGGACTGCCTGCCGCTGTCCAAATGTCTATCCCAAGATGGATGTTGCGAAAGTCTTCTTGTGCCGTGGCAAAAACCTCGCTGCGACGGTAGATGTCCCGCTTCTCTAAATATCCCCCATGACCATAGCTCTTGCCCGTACTATGTAGTTGCTGAAATACAAACGCATCGAATGATGAGGTGTCACTCAGATCCACCGCGCGAAGCCCAGCATTACCTGCTGTAAAGTCTAAGGGCAGCGCGTTTTGAGCACTTAATGGCTCTCCCATCACGGGAAAAATAGACAGCTTGTTCCAGTTCATGCCTGTAAAATTAAGGCTTCAATCTGCACATGAAAGTGAAATTTTGGAGTCTGGGGTAAAAGAAGTAATTCAAAGTCAGCTAATTCGAGATTTCTCCTTTCCCCTTCGGATAATTTTTCTAATTTTACGCCAATTTGGACCTAAGTAAAATTTAATTTCTTCTCTCCCCATGCCTAAAGACAGTAGCATCAAGCACGTATTAATCATTGGTTCAGGTCCTATCGTCATTGGGCAAGCCTGTGAGTTCGATTATGCGGGTTCTCAAGCCTCTAGATCCCTTAGGGATGAGGGAATTAAAGTTACCCTGATCAACTCCAATCCGGCGACAATCATGACGGATCCCGTGACAGCTGATCACGTGTACTTGCTGCCTTTAGAAAAAAAATCAATTCGTAAAATTTTAACCGATCACCCAGACATTGATGCGGTGCTTCCTACCATGGGAGGGCAAACAGCCTTGAATCTGGCCATTGACTGCGACAAAGCAGGAATTTGGAAAAATTACGGCGTACGTATGATCGGTGTAGATATTGAAGCCATTGACACTGCCGAAAACCGCGAGAAGTTCAAGGCTTTGATGGAAGAAATTGGGGTAGGGGTATGCAAAGGCGATACCGCCACTTCCATGCTTCAGGGCAAAGAAATTGCCCAAGAAATTGGTTTCCCGCTCATCATCCGTGCTTCCTACACACTTGGAGGAGCAGGAGGAGCGTTTGTAGAAAAAGCGGAGGACTTTGAACACTACCTTTCTGTAGGACTCCAAGCCTCTCCAGTACACGAGGTGCTCATCGAACAGAGCATCATGGGCTGGAAGGAATACGAGCTCGAGGTGATGCGCGACAACATTGGCAACATGATTGTCATCTGCTCCATCGAGAATTTCGACCCCATGGGTGTGCATACCGGAGATTCCATCACGGTAGCTCCAGCAATGACCCTTCCGGATACAGTTTACCAGCGCATGCGCAACTTTGCCATCACGATGATGAATAGCATTGGCAATTTTGCCGGAGGCTGTAACGTACAGTTCGCTGTAAGCCCAGACAACCAGACCATCATCGGTATTGAAATTAACCCACGGGTATCTCGTTCCTCGGCCTTGGCTTCCAAAGCTACTGGATACCCCATCGCCAAGGTGGCAGCCAAGCTCGCTATTGGGTACAACCTGGACGAGCTCACCAACTCCATCACGGGAACTACCTCGGCCTATTTTGAGCCATCCATCGATTACGTGATTGTGAAGATTCCTCGTTGGAACTTTGACAAGTTTAAAGGTGCAGACCGTAGACTCGGCCTCTCCATGAAGGCAGTAGGTGAAGTGATGGGTATTGGGCGAAATTTCCAGGAAGCCCTTCAGAAAGCCTGTCAATCCCTAGAAATCAAACGTAATGGTCTAGGTGCGGATGGCAAAGAACTCAAGGACCAAGCTCAAATCTTATATTCCTTAGCGAATCCAAGCTGGAATCGCTTGTTCCATGTATATGATGCCTTTAAACTCGGCATTTCTTTCCGTACGATCCAGGATTTGACCAAGATCGACAAGTGGTTT
Organism: Cyclobacteriaceae bacterium; assembly: GCA_947458475.1. GTDB lineage: Bacteria > Bacteroidota > Bacteroidia > Cytophagales > Cyclobacteriaceae > Algoriphagus. Next base: position 6,855 of record CANGZP010000101.1, read on the forward strand.
TTGAAGCAAATCGAAGAGTTGATCCACTTGGAAGCGGAAATCAGCAAGTATAAGCTGGAGACTATCCCTAGGGAATTGATGGATGTGGCGAAGAAAAAAGGCTATGCCGATCGCCAAATCGCCCATTTGCTGGACTGCCTTGAAAGTGATGTGTTTCACAAGCGCTACGAGGAGATGGGCATCAAGCGGGTATACAAGTTGGTAGATACGTGCTCAGCAGAGTTTGCCGCAAAGACCCCTTACTACTACTCCACCTTCGGAGAAGAGAATGAATCGGTTCGCAGCGAGAAGAAAAAAGTAGTGGTACTGGGATCAGGCCCCAACCGGGTGGGTCAAGGCATCGAATTTGATTATTCCTGCGTGCATGGGGTCTTGGCAGCCAAAGAATGCGGCTACGAAACCATCATGATCAATTGCAACCCGGAGACGGTGTCTACGGATCCAGATGTGGCAGACAAATTGTATTTCGAGCCGGTATTCTGGGAGCATATTTACGAGATTATTTTGCAAGAAAATCCAGTGGGAGTCATCGTGCAGCTTGGTGGACAAACTGCTTTAAAATTGGCAGAAAAGCTATCCAAGTATGGCATCAAAATTATTGGCACGAGCTACGAAGCTTTGGATTTGGCAGAAGATAGAGGACTTTTCTCAACCCTTCTGAAAGAAAATAATGTGCCTTATCCTGAGTTTGGCACCATCCACAATACTGACGAAGCGCTTGAGCTTTGCAAGACGATTGGCTTCCCATTGTTGGTTCGTCCAAGTTATGTTTTGGGTGGTCAAGGAATGAAAATCGTGATCAACGAGAAGGAATTGGAAGAGCATGTGGTCAACGTGCTTCGTGACATTCCAAATAACGAGATCCTATTGGATCACTTCCTAGAAGGAGCGATCGAGGCTGAAGCGGATGCGATTTGTGATGGAGAAAATGTCTACATCATCGGCATCATGCAGCACATCGAGCCAGCAGGAATTCACTCTGGAGACTCCTACGCCGTGCTTCCTCCCTACAACTTGGGAGATTTGGTGATTCGACAGATAGAAACCTACACGCAACGAATTGCCTTGGCTTTGCGGACTGTTGGCTTGATCAACATCCAGTTTGCCATCAAGAACGACAAAGTATATGTAATCGAGGCCAATCCACGCGCTTCACGAACAGTGCCCTTTATCTGCAAGGCCTACCAAGAACCTTACGTCAACTATGCCGTAAAAGTGATGCTAGGAGAGAAGAAGGTGACGGACTTTAATTTCAAGCCTGTCAAGAAAGGATATGCGATCAAAGAACCGGTATTCTCTTTCCATAAGTTCCCGAATGTCAACAAGGAGCTGGGCCCTGAAATGAAATCTACAGGGGAGGCCATCTACTTTATTGACGATTTGATGGATGATTATTTCTTGAAAATATATGCTGAGCGGAATATTTACTTGAGTAAGTAGATTCGTTCCTAAAAAACTAAATCTTGGGTACAGTTTTAAAATTTACTTTAATTTTTCTCGGTGTAGGATGGTTGTTTGGCCAGCTAATCCGGTATTTTCTTCGCTCCAAGCTTGCCCAACTCGCACGTCGGGTGAATGAAGCCGCCATGGAGCAGCAGCGGGCCCAGCAGCAAGCGCAGCGCCCCAAAGAGGGGGTACATGTTGATTTTATTCCAAAAAAGTCTGCGGA
>CANGZP010000102.1 GCA_947458475.1 Cyclobacteriaceae bacterium
AAACTTTTCCGCTCGCGCCAAAACCCCCGCATCTGCCTTGTTACTGGCCACCAAAGCAATCTCCCCCTTTGAAGAATGTGCAAAGTGTTCCATGATTTTTTCGGCATTGCTGCCAGAGCCGGAAGCGAGAATAGCGAGTCGCATAGCGTCAAATAGTTAAGTCTTGCAAGTTACAAGTTGCCCCCTTTCTTTGGTAGCGATTTTAAAAAAGAAAGTAAGCATGCCTCCCTTAGCCAAGTCAAAAAGCTCGAAGTGCGCGAATGGAATCTAGGTTTATGGAGTTAAAAAGACTCAATTGTTAACCATTGGTAAAGTCCGCCTGTTGATTTTCCCTCTTTCAGCGCCTCTAAATGCTGTTTTTTGATTTTTTGGACACGGTGGGCACTACATAGATTACCTCAAGTTTAGAGAATTCCAAACAAGTTCAACTAATCGTAAAGATTTAGTAATTCTAGGTTTCCGCCTAAGACTTATGGGTAGCATAAACTTGTGCTATAATTCCTATCCATGTTTCCTCGCATTCTATTCTTTCTTCTGGTTGCTGGTATCTATTCATGCTCTTCTCCTAAGCAAGAGACGATTGGAAAAACACCTCCCACTTTTGTAACGGATACCGTCAACTTTGACTCGGATGATCCCGCCATCTGGGTACATCCGACCGATCCAAGCCAAAGTTTGATCCTGGGCACAGACAAGGATTCCATTGGTGCCCTCTACGTGTTCAATCTGCAAGGAAAAGTCATTGATTCCCTTGTACGAAGAGGCATTCAGCGCCCCAACAATGTGGACGTGGGCTATGGACTTGCCTTGGGGGAGACCAAAATGGATTTTGCGGTAACTGGAGAGCGCCTCACCTCCAAACTCCGCTTTTTTTCTCTTCCTGACATGAAGGAATTGGTGCCAGGTGGTATCGAAATCTTTGAAGAAGAAGTTGGTCCCGAATTTCGGGATTTGATGGGCATTGCACTTTACAAAAGCCCAATCTCAGGTAAACAATACGTGATCGCAGGGCGAAAAAATGGCCCAACAGATGGAACCTACCTCTGGCAGTACGAGTTGCAGCTCACCGAAACGAGGCTACAATTGAGTCTGGTTCGAAAATTTGGAAATTTCTCCGGCAAAAATGAAATCGAAGCAATCGCAGTAGATGCGGAGCTTGGCTATGTCTATTACTCGGATGAAGGGGTAGGAATTCGAAAGTACTACGCTGAACCCAGTCAAGGCAATGCAGAATTGGCTCTTTTTGGGACTACCGGATTTACCGAAGACCACGAAGGAATCTCCATCTACACCCTCGACGGAAAGACTGGATACATTTTAGTATCTGACCAACAGGCCAACCTGTTTCAGGTTTTTCCGCGGGAGGGCACCCTCGAAGACTCACACAATCACCCCCTGATTTCAAAAATAGCGCTCAGCACCAACCAAAGCGATGGTTCTGAAGCAAGTAGCAGCGCATTAGGGAGCCTATTCCCGAAAGGGATTTTTGTAGCCATGTCTGACAACAAAACCTTCCAAATCTACCGATGGGAAGATGTGGCAGGAAAACAACTTAAATCTAGAAACAATTCAAACGACTAATACATGAAAAAAACAGTACAATTCTCTCTTTCTTTTGTCTTCCTGTTGCTTTTCAGTGCACAGGTTTTTGCACAAGGTGTGCTTAAAGGCAAGGTGATTGACTCCCAAAATCTCTCCTTGCCAGGTGCAAGTGTAGTGTTGAAGGGAACAGCTAATGGAACGGTTACCAACCAAAAAGGTGAATTTTCATTTATCAATTTGGCATCTGGAAACTACGAAGTAGAGGTTTCTTACCTAGGATATGCAACTGCTACCCAATCTGTAGAAGTTGCAGCTGGCAAGACGGGATCTCTAAAATTCACGCTAAATGAAACGGCGATTGATGGTCAGGAAGTAGTGATCTTTGGAGATCGTTTGAAAGGTCAGGCAAAGGCGCTAAACCAACAAAAAAATAATGCCAACATCACCAACGTGGTATCTTCAGATCAAATCGGACGTTTTCCTGATGCCAACATTGGCGATGCACTGAAGCGAATTCCAGGCATCACCATGCAGAATGACCAGGGCGAAGCGAGAAACATCATCATCCGAGGCATTGCGCCGCAACTCAACTCTGTAACACTCAATGGCGAGCGTCTTCCTTCTGCTGAAGGAGACAATAGAAACGTGCAGATGGACTTGATTCCTTCGGATATGATTCAAACTATTGAGGTGAACAAGGCAGTACTTCCAAATATGGATGCGGATGCGATCGGTGGATCTGTAAATTTGGTTACTAGACAGGCTCCAAATGCACTTCGTGTATCAGGTACTGCAGCCTCTGGGGTCAACATGCTCTCCAATAAACCCATTTGGACTGGTGGTTTGGTGATTGGAAATAGATTCGCCAACGACAAGTTAGGAGTGATTTTTTCTGGTTCGTATAACAACCACAACTTTGGATCAGACAACGTAGAAGCTGTTTGGTACGAATCAAAAAATGGCGTGGTATTGGAAGAATTTGACATTCGCGAGTACCGCGTACAGCGTGTAAGGCGTTCTGCTAGCTTGGCCTTGGATTACCAAATCAATGCCAACCATACCTTATTTCTTTCTGGAATGTACAACCATAGAGATGATTGGGAAAACCGTTTTAGAATGCGTGTAAGTAGCTTGACTAGTCCGTTTGATAATGGAAGATTTACGCAAACTAGCCCAGGAGTGTACGCACTAAAAGGCCGTGTAGAAGTTCAAACAAAAGGTGGTATTGATAACGACCGAGTGAAAGCAGGACGATTGGAAGATCAGCGCGTATATAACACTACTCTTGGGGGTAGCCACATCTTCAATAAATTGAAGATGGATTGGAATGTGACCTATGCAAAAGCTTCTGAAGAAAGACCCAACGAGCGTTACATTTCTTACCGATCTTCCAACCGTGATGTGAAAGTGGATGTTTCCAATCCAGAAGAGCCATTGGCTATCCTCACTAAATTGTCAGATGCACAAGGTTTGGGATTAAATGCAATCACTGAGCAGTATGGATATACTTTTGACCAAGATTTGAATGCCAAAATGGATTTCAAACTTCCTTATTCTGAAAAAGGATTGTTGCAATTCGGTCTTCGTTACAGAGGAAAAAACAAAGAAAGAGACAATAATTTGTTTGAATATGAGCCAGTTGACAAGAATGCATTTGGAGCAACTCTTGGAGCCGTACAAAATCGAAACTACTCTGATCCCAACTACCTTGCAGGAGCTCAGTATGCAGCAGGTAATTTTGTAACTCCTGAGTTTTTGGGAGGATTAAACCTTAAAAATGCAGCTCAATTTGAAGAGACGGATGTCCTGGAAGATTATGTTCCTGGCAACTATCTGGCGAAAGAATCCATCGTTGGCACATACGTGATGGCAGACCATCAGCTTTCTGAAAAATTCTCTGCCATTGCTGGTTTGAGATTGGAGTCTACTTCCATTGACTACACTGGAAATCTTTACGATGTGGATAATGAAGAAGTGTCTTCTTCCACAGGAGATCAAAGCTATTCCAATTTTATGCCAGGCTTGCACTTGAAGTACGATGCCAATGCCAACTCTGTGATTCGATTTGCTTGGACCAATACCATCGCAAGACCAAACTATTTTGATTTGGTTCCTTATGCCCTATTCAGTGCGGAAGATGCGGTATTGGAGCGTGGTAATCCTAACTTGAAAGCAACTACAGCCATGAATTTTGATTTGATGGCGGAGCGCTACTATGAGAATGTAGGTCTACTTTCATTAGGAGGTTTCTACAAGGATCTTGACAACTTTGTCTACACCATCACTACCCAAGGGTATTCCGAACCACAGTTCGGTTCAAATTTGGAGTATTCTAGACCTGAAAACGGGGGTACTGCTTCTGTGTATGGATTTGAAACTTCCATTCAAAGACAGTTGGGTAAATACTTCGGTATTTACTTGAACCATACCTTCACCAAGTCTTCTACTACAGGTATTGAAGGAAGAGAAGGAGATGATTTGCAGCTACCAGGAACTGCTGAGAACATGTTTAATGCCTCTCTTTCTTTTGAAAATAAGAAGTTGGTCGTTCGCGTATCTCTAAACTATGCATCGGATTACTTAGACGAAATCGGTGGAGAGAATTTTGAGGATCGCTATTACGACACCCAAACTTTCTTGGATATCAATGCTTCGTATGCATTTACACCGAAGTGGAGATTGTTTTTGGAAGCCAATAACTTAACCAATCAGCCTCTTCGTTACTACCAAGGCATACAATCAAGAACGATGCAATCTGAATTTTACAATGCACGTTACAACTTCGGCTTGAAGTTTGACTTATTCGACTAAAAAATTAGTGAGTTTAGCTGTTGAAAGCTGCCTCCGATTGGAGGCAGTTTTTTTTATGCCCATCAATCAAGATGAGTTTTGGGCGGTCCAAAAAGCCATTTTGGTAAGAACCTTTAGCCCAAATTGAGATTTTGGCTAGGAATGAGTTTAGTTTTTCCCAGCCTGGATCGCCTGGAGCAGCGCATCGATTGAAGTAAACGTTTTTTCTCGATAAGTCAACCTAAAATCAGGTTCAATGACGATTGGCTCAGGCAACTCCCGTACTCCAGCTTTTTGGAGTGCCTTTTTCACCCAATACACGCCCGCAGCAGGGCCCTCGATGGAGAGGTGGTTCGGTGCTTGTACCAGTTCCACCTTGCCTCGCTCCAACTCAAAACGGTACTTTTCTCCAGGAAAAAGGTCCTGAATTTTTCCCGAAAGGAGGATATCCTCTGGCCTACCCATGTGCAAGGGGCTACCACAATTCATCAGCCAAAACCGGTCTGCTGTCTCCAAGGCAATGTCCAAATCGTGCGTCACGACCAATACGGCCTTTTCCTTCTTTTGGCTGATTTCTCGCAACAGCGTCATGATTTCCAAGCGATTGATCAGGTCCAAATGAGCAGTAGGCTCATCCAAGACAAGTACCTTTCCATCCTGAGCCAATGCTCGCGCAATCATGGCCTTCTGCCGCTGTCCATCACTCAGTTCCCCCAGCCGCTCATCCTGTAGCGCTGTTAGTCGCGTATCGGATAGCGCTTGGTCTACCCAGTTGCGGTCTTCGGTGCTGAGTTTCCCCCCCCAACTCGTATGGGGCGTTCGGCCTAGCGCCACCAGCTGTCCTACAGTCAGGTTGCCTGGGTAACTCGGCTCACTGAGCACCACAGCAATGCGTTTGGCGCGCTCTTCTAGGCCATAGGTATGGAGTTCTTGTTGGTCCAAAATCAGCCTTCCTTCCCAAGGCTTGAGGTTGCCAAGGATCGCTTTGATTAGCGTGGATTTGCCTACTCCATTGGGACCCAAGAGGCAGGTGAGTTCGCCCGAATACAACTGGAAGGAAAGGTCGCGAAGGAGTTCCTTCCGCTTGCCCTGCTGGCTGTAGCCTAAACTCAGTCCGATTCCTTCTAAGGTGATGTGTTGGTTCGCCATGGCTAAAAATCCTTGCTTAAATTTTTCCGTAGGATCAATGAAATCACCAAAGGCGCCCCCACCAAGGAGGTGACGGCATTGATGGGAAGGGTGCTGGACCAACCCGGAAGATGGCCCAAGGCATCGCAGAGCAAAAGTAAAATCGCTCCCAATAGCGCAGAGCCAGGGAATAAAATACGGTGGTCGGCAGTTTTCCAAAGCATGCGTGCCAGATGCGGTACAGCGATGCCCAAAAAGGCAATGGGCCCACAGAATGCGGTAATTCCTCCTGCTAAAATCCCCGTGCTTCCAATCATGATCCAGCGCAAGCGCTCGGTGCGGATGCCCATACTGCGTGCATAACTTTCGCCCAACAAGAGGGCATTGTAGGATTTGATGGAAAATACCACCGGTACCAATCCGATTCCTAGCACCAGCCCCAGCAGGCCTACCTGTGACCAATTCAAGGCTCCAAGGCTACCCATGGACCAGACGGTATACAATTTCAAGGCTTCCGAACCAGAGAAAAAAGCGAGTACGGCGACTAAGGCGGAGACGGCGCTTCCCACCATCAAGCCTACGATCAAGAGGGTCATCGAATCCCGAACGCGCCAGGCTACAAGACTGACGCAAAGGAGCATGGCTCCAGCGCCCAGAATTCCGGCTAAAGCCACCATCCAAGAATTTAGACTCAAAGCCGAGATTCCAAAGGCGGTTCCCGATAGCATCAGCAAGGCCACACCCAAGCCGGCTCCCGAACTGACTCCCAGCACGTAGGGCCCAGCAAGTGGGTTTCTAAAAAAGGTCTGCATCTGCAAGCCGCTTACGCTCAGTCCCATGCCTGCAAAAATGGCCACCAAGGCTTTTGGAGCGCGGTAGTGTAGGATGATCTGCTCCCAGGAGTCCTTTTCCCATGCTCCAAACCACAGGCCCGACAAGATCTCGCTGGGCGGGATCCAAACGGAACCCATGCTCAGGTTGAGCAATACGCTCAAGCCAAGGGCGAGGAGGACGAATGGGAAAAGAAAGTTCCTAGAGGACATGAAGAAGGGTACTGGTTATTGGGGAACTGCAATGGGCTAAAATTAAGGGAGGAAAAGCCATCTTGAACTTTTCACTTTTTTAATTTTTGGTAAAAATAGGGTTCGTAGCCCGGCAAAAGCTCAGGATGAAGAATTTTAATTAAGTCTTTGAGGATGAGGTCAGGGCGCAAATACCCCAATTCAAAGTATTCCAAGCCTCCAGTTGCTCCTTTTTTGGCAGTGTAGGTATAGACTTCCCTAGTTTTCCAAGCGGCAAAGGCCTGGTAGCGAGGCTCGACTTTCCCCATTTCCTCAAGGGAGGCAAAGTCTGCGGCTCCAATCCAAAGCGGAGCGGAAGTGCCTTGATCGAGTACCACTTCGTAGTTGAGTTGGAGGCTGCCGGCGGCTCCTTCTTTCCCAAAGACATAACTTCCTCCCGCTTTTTCCAAGAGTTGCGCCGCCCAACTTTCGCCTCCGGGAGCATACCAGATGTCCTGATACATCACGCCACTGAGAACTTTGGGTTTGTCTTTTTCTGCAAGTGAACTCGCCAAGACTTCGGCTTCTAGGTAGTCTTTTTTTATTTGTTCAAACTGGGCCAATGCTTCCGTGTATTTTCCCAAAAGGACCCCGGTAAATTTGATCCATTCGGCTCTTCCCAGTGGATTTTGCTCCACATATTCCCCATTGATCAGTGCAGGGATGCCCGCCTGCTTGAAGATATCCAAGTAGCGCAGGTCTTCACCCAAGGTGGAGATCATGATCCAGTCGGGCTGCAGTTCGAGCACTAGCTCTGGGTTGGCCGATGGTCCCGCTCCGAGTTCCTTCACCTTTCCTGCAGCAATTCGCGCTCGAGTCGGGGTAGAGGAGATCAAGTCAGTTTGGGGAAAGCCGATCAGCAGATCAGTCTGCTCCAAGGCATCCAAGTGGGGCACTTGGGTAGTGGAAGTGAGGACCACTTCAGCAATGGGGAGCTGCACCACTGCATCGTAGCCGCTGGAATTGAGTTGCACGCCAGAATCCAAGACCAGGTAGCGGTAAGTGTCCGAGGAACCCGCATAGCCTTGGCTGACTTCGATTTCCCAAAATCCTTCGCCTTGGTACAATTGAAAACCAGTGGCGAAATCTAAGGGCACCGATTTTTTGATGCGATTTTCTGTTTTGGTTTCTCCGCAGGAAAATAGCAGCAGCCCCCATCCCAAACACAGCAAGCAGGTAAGCCGGTAGGGTAGCGATCTCTTTTTACTTGGAAACAAATGCATGCAGGCCTAGGAGAAATTTTACACAAGGTAAGCGGGGCGGCTGGACTCTCAAAAAAAATAGGCATCCCTTCTTTTTTTACCCGCCTTTTTGCGCGTCATTTGTTCAGATTTTGGTTTCCAACCCGAGCATTTCGGTTCTTGGAATTAAAAGGGAATCCGGTGCAATACCGGAGCTGTCCCCGCAACTGTAAGTTTGAATTTCGCTGCACTGCAGTGAAACAACTTTTGCAAATCCCCGCCATTGGTTCCTCGGAACTGAGAAGGCCTGCAAAAGTCAAACGAGCCAGGAGACCTGCCTCAATCTTTGATTCTGAGCTTTCGGAGGAAAAGCAGGTAGAAGCGTATCGTGGCTGTATCTCTTTGGGGGTGAAGCTGTTTTTCATTTCTATTTTTTCTTCGCAAGCCGGATTCGACTAGAAATTCTAATCGGAGCCCAATGACTTTTGCCCTGTGGTTTGTATCCTTACTTTCGTTTGCCGCTCCCCAAGATACGGTGGTGCTGGCAGAGGTGGGCGTGCATGCCGCAGCGCTGGATCGGTTTTCGGCAGGGCAAACCCTCGTTTCCTACGATAAAAACACCCTAGCCCATTACCATGCCCGCTCCTTGGGAGACCTGCTCCAAGAAACCTCCCCAATTTTTGTT
>CANGZP010000103.1 GCA_947458475.1 Cyclobacteriaceae bacterium
AGGCTTCCAATTGGCTTGTTAAAAATGAATCAGGAATATTTTTTTGATAGAATTCGAGCAGAGCTTTCGTTAGTTTCTTTCCAGCATTCGAAGGTTTGAGATGTCTTTTTCGAATCAATAGATCCAACTCAAATGCTTCTTTGGCTCTGGATGGCCACAGAGAGGGCTCGATCCCCATCAGCTCCCCAATCCACTTCCAATAACGAAGCACTGCTTGGTGTTCCTTTGCACTTGGGGACATCCCCAACTTGGTCATTCCGCGAAGTACCAGGTGACTAAACGCCAAATTGGTACCCAATAGGTCTTCCTGATTGATTGGCTCACCATATTCAGGGGACCAATCCAATGCATATTTTCGAATAAAATAGCGGCTGTAGGCGTGAATCAAGCGAACATTGGCACAAGACAAAAAGGCTTCATCCTGACGCGTAAAAGCCCCTGGTTTAAAAACGTCCAAAACGAAACGTGTGGTCTCCCCTAGCCTTTCACCGATTTGATCGAGGATGCGTTGAGAACGAACAAGCACTTGGGCCCCATCAGCGAACGCATAGCAATAAGGCAAGGAATAAAATCCAAGGATTGCGAGATACATATCCCCTCTTTGTTCAAAAAACTCCTGGGCTAGCCAATGCTCCCCTCCAGAAAATTCTTTTTCTTTGTGAAGGTAAAATTCAAAATATAGCCGCAGTTCCTCTGGAAAATAGTCCGGAAGCTTCGCTGGAATGACTAGCCAAGAATTAATGGCTGTAGCCAAATAGGGTTGAGAAACCAACACTTCAACAGCTTGATCTGCCAACGTATCCTGTTTGAGCCGTAATTGATCGAAATTAGAGTTGGTGTATTGCGCAAGTAGATTCACTTTTACCTAACCAAAAATTCACACTTTAGTTGCTAAGAGATGCAAATCCACTATAAAATCTATTTCACACTTTTCATATTCTTACTCATCCAGCATACCAAAGGGTTTGCACAGACATCCACTGACCTCTGGGTGATGGACGTGGAAGGCAAGGGTGGAAAAATCAAACTCTTACCTGCTACTGCCAAACCGCTGACAAATCGGCCAGAATACGACAACCAACCCAGCTTCATCAACGATTCCGAATTGATTTTTTCTGCTGCCGATGCCAAAGGAAATAACGACCTGATCCTGTACAGCTTTCGAACGCAAAAATTTACCAACCTGACCCAAAGCCCCGATCGTAGTGAGTTTTCGCCGAGCTTAACCGAATGTGGATCCTATTTTTCGGCCATCGTAGTTGAGCCAGATGGCACCCAACGGTTGTGGTTGTACCCGATTACTGGGGAAGCCCCAGAACTATTGTATGATGATATTTTTCCAGTGGGCTATTACGATTTTTACGATGGGAAGGCCGCACTCTTTGTGCTTGGCGAACCCAATACCTTGGTGTATGTGCGTGGAAAAGGAATGGTGGACACCTTAGGTACGGATATTGGAAGAACAGTCAGAAAACGACCTACCACCCCTGAAATCTCCTATTTAGATCGAAAAAATAGTAAAGAAACTAGTCAAGGCAAAGCTTTTGGTATCGCCTCAGTCAACCTAAAAACAGGGGTGAAAAAGGAATACGGGTATGCCATCCCAGGATCTCAAGATTTTATTTGGCTGGACAAAAATCACCTCTTGATGGCGAAGGGAAATGAAGTCTTCACCAAACATATTCAAGAAAGAGATTGGCATTCTCTGGGAAAAATAGAATCTTCGAGCCACCAAGGAATTACAAGGTTGGCATACAGCCCTGAACTGAATAAGATTATTTTGGTACTTAACAGAAAATGAATTTACGAATGAACCCAAAAATTTATTCCTATAGCCTTGTACTAGGCCTTTCATTACTCGGTCATACACTCTTTGCACAGGTGGAAGATAAGCGTGGGATTATAGCTAAAGGTGCACAACTTGAATTGATTAAAGATGGATTTACCTTTACAGAAGGTCCCGCTGTCAATCGTTTTGGCGATATCTATTTCACGGATCAACCCAATGATAAGATCTACGTGTGGAATGCAAATAGCAACCAGATATCCCTCGCAAAAGAAGGCACAGGTCGTTCCAATGGGCTATACTTTCAATTGGATGGGAAGCTGATCGCAGCAGCTGATTTAAAGAATGAATTGGTGGAGCTAGATGTAAAAACAGGAAAAGAAACTGTTTTGGTTCCGTCCTTCAAAGGCAAAAAATTAAATGGCCCCAACGATGTCTGGGTTCGCCCAAGTGGAGGTCTGTACTTTACCGATCCCTTGTATCCACGTCCCTATTGGGAGGGAGTTCGAAGCAAGGAAATGCAGCAAGATGGGCAGCATGTGTATTTCCTATCTGAAGATCGAACCGAACTTTTCCGGGTAACTCAAGATCTAAAACAACCCAATGGGATTATAGGTACACCAGATGGAAAGTACCTGTTTGTGGCAGATATAGGAGCCTCCAAAACCTGGAAGTATACTATTCAAGATGATGGCTACTTGACCAATAAAACCTTGTTTTGCGAGATGGGTTCCGATGGGATGACTATTGACGACCGAGGCAATGTGTACTTAACTGGAAAAGGAGTTACTGTTTTTGATAAAAACGGAGAAAAAATCGCACACATCCCAGTACCTGAGGATTGGACTGCAAATGTTACTTTCGGTACCCTTACGCGCAATGTTTTGTTTATTACGGCAATGGATGCCGTATATACACTCAAAATGAAAAATAGAGGGGTTTGGTAATGCTTAGTCGACGGTCCACGGTTGACAGACGACAGCTAACTTAATTGAACTTCAAATTTTATTTTTTTTGTTAGTGGTGAAATAGCGGATTATCTTAAATGAAAAAGACGGGAATAGATCCCGTCTTTTTTTTTGAAATTTATTCAGTGTTCAGACCTCACTTGACTTCATCCAATGCCTGCTGTAGTGTCCGATCAAATACCTCATCTGGCTGGGCTCCCGAAATTCCGTATTTCCGGTCAAAAACAAAGAACGGTACACCTTGAACGCCAATCAATCTGGATTCGTATACATCTTGATCAATTTCCTCTTCAAACCTTTGGGAATCCAAAACCTTTTTGGCTTTTTCTCGGTCTAGCCCAACCTGCTCGGCGCACTGGAGTAGCGTTTCAAGATCATCTATGTTTTTGCCCTCTTCAAAATAAGCTTTAAACAGCTGTTCTTTCAATTCATTTTGACAATGATGCTCCTTAGCCAGATGCAAAAGCCTATGGGATCGTTTTGTATTTGCTACTGCAGTCTTTTCAAAATTGAAGTTCAGCCCTTCCTCCTTTCCCATTGTAGTAACTTGGGAAGTCATTTGTACCGTTTGCTCCATCGTCCAGCCTTTAGTTTCCGCTAGGTAGGTCAATGTATTTTGATTCGGATCAGTTTGAAGGGTTGGATTCAACTGAAAGCTCTTCCATTCCAAAACTATCCCCTCGGAGTCGGGTAATCGCTGAATCGCTTTTTCTAGTTTGCGCTTGCCGATGTAGCAAAAAGGACAAGCAATGTCGGACCAAATTTCTATTTTCATCTGATTTTTTGTTACTTAAAGTCTTTAACAGCCAGCATACGAAAGAGTTCCAAAATTTTGAAAACGAAAGAATGTCCCTCTTGTGCCATGGAAATCGAGAATTCGCTTTCCATTTGTCCGATTTGCCAGTTTGAATTTCCTAAGCGAGCACCTTGGATTACAGGAATGGCTGTTTTTTTACTTTTAGTTTGGTTACTTTCCTACCTCCTTTAATTTCAATCCCATGAAAAAGCGCTCCTTTTTAAAGTATTTTGCTGCCCTAGGCTTAGGGGGAACCTTACTTCCCTCCGAACTGAAAGCTTTTGATTTTGATGCCTTAGATTGGGAGCGTGAGGACATCTGGGACCAGCTCCGGGCAGGGTATCGGCTCAAGCCGGATTATCTCAACTTCGAGAATGGCTATTACTGCTTTCTACCACAAGAGCTCTTAGAAAAATACATTACTCATATCCGAGAAATCAACTATCAGGCCTCGCACTACATGCGTGGGGTTCAATTTGAGAACAAAGCCAAATCTGCAGCGGCGCTAGCAGCTTTGGTTGATGCTTCCCCCGAAGAGGTGGTATTGACTCGAAATACGACCGAATCCTTGGACTTGATTATTTCTGGCTACCCCTGGGAAGCTGGTGACGAGGCGATCTTCGCCAACCAGGATTATGGAACCATGCAAACCATGTTTGAACTGGCATCCAAGCGCTGGGGAATAAAAACGGTAAAAGTGGATATTCCCATACACCCGAAATCCGATGAAGAAGTGGTAGAAGTGTACCGAAATGCGATTACTCCCAAGACAAAACTCATCATGGTGCCGCATATTGTCAACATCACGGGACACATTCTTCCCGTGCGTAAAATAGCAGATATGGCACATGCACAGGGTGTAGAAGTTATGTTGGATGGAGCGCATGCCGTAGGGCATTTCACCTTTAGCATGAAAGACTTGGATTGTGATTATTATGGATCCAGCTTGCACAAATGGTTGAGTGTACCCCTAGGTGCAGGCTTGCTTTTTGTGAAAAAAGATAAGATCTCTAAAATTCAACCACTTCTGGCGCCAGGTAATTTAAACTTGACCAGCATTGCCTACCTCAATCATATCGGAACTCACCCCGTAGCTACAGATTTGACGGTGTTGGATTCCATTGCTTTCCAAGAGAAAATTGGGTCCAAACGGAAAGAAGATCGACTGCGATTTATCCAAAAGTATTGGTCAGATCAAGTTCGAAATGTTCCTGGAATCCGCGTAAATACCCCTGAAGATCCTGCCAGATGCTGCGGTATTGGCAATGTATGGGTAGAAAAATACAGTCCTGCTGAGATGGGCAAACTATTGATGGATAAGTACAAAATATTTACCGCACCTATCGATGGAGCTGGAGTAAAAGGGGTACGCGTAAGTCCGAATATTTACACGAGCACGGCCGATTGCGATGTATTGGTAGCTGCTTTGAAAGAAATGGCGCAATAAATTCAGTTAGCCAACTTAAAGGGTCTAAGATTAACTTCTTAGACCCTTTTTTTATGATTTGGAAAAATAATTGGGATAATTATAAAAAATTAAAATAAATACTTGCAATTAATTGCAGGAGGTGTAACATTTGCACCCTCAAATTATGGAAAACAAAGCAATCACTGCACCTATTCTTTCCCTGCCAACTTCTTTGGCTGGTTGTGCTTTGGTATCCAAAACTTTTTTAGCTGCACGATTGAGGCAGACCTATAGGGTATAACCCTAGATATACTTTTGTTTTCTTAAGTAGAAAACACCAATAGCTTCCCTATACTATATTTATCCATTTACAGGTCCTTGCCTAACTGCGGACCATATCGATTAGACTAATTCTATGGAAGAAATCACATTCCGAATTGTAGTTGCTGACAGTAGCCACAAAGAATATGCAAGCCAAATAGCTACAGAGATGGAAAACTCTGCCAAGGCAAGAGGTACCGGGATTGCAAAGCGAAGTCCCTCCTACTTGGAAGCCAAAATGAATGAAGGGAAAGCAGTCATTGCACTAACCAATGAAGGAAAATGGGCTGGATTTTGCTACATTGAAGCTTGGGGACATGGAAAATTTGTCGCCAATTCAGGTTTGATCGTAGCACCAGAATATCGTCAGTATGGTTTGGCACGAAAGATTAAACAAGAAGTATTTAAACTTAGCCAAGTAAAGTTTCCAGAATCCAAGATTTTCGGATTGACTACGGGTGCAGCAGTGATGAAAATAAATTCAGAATTGGGCTATGTGCCTGTTTCGTATTCTGCTTTGACTGATGACGAAGAATTTTGGAAGGGTTGCCAAAGCTGTATCAACTTTGAAATTCTAATGTCAAAAAACAGACAAAACTGTTTGTGTACGGCCATGCTTTACGATCCAAAGTCAAAGAAAAAATAACAAACTCTGGGCAGATCAACTGAATACTTCAATTTCTACTCTTTTGAACTCCTCTAACAAATGATCTCATGAAAAAAGTAGTTTTAGCTTACAGCGGTGGACTTGATACCACCTTTTGCGCCCTTCACCTCTCCAAAGATTTGGGCCATGAAGTGCATGCAGTCTTGGTCAATACAGGAGGATTTTCAGAGAAGGAACTTCGAGATGTTGCCCAAAGAGCACATGACTTAGGGGTAGCTTCTTTCCAAATTTTAGATGTGGTTCAAGATTACTACCAATCGGTGATCCGCTACCTAGTTTATGGAAATGTGCTCAAAAATGACACCTATCCCCTTTCTGTATCTGCTGAGCGCATCGTTCAAGCCAAGTCCATTGCAGAATATGCCAAATCCATCGGTGCACAAGCAGTAGCGCATGGTTCTACTGGTGCAGGCAATGATCAGGTACGATTTGATATGATCTTCCAAATTCTAATTCCAGAGGTTGAAATCATTACCCCAATCCGAGATCTCAAGCTAAGTAGACAGGAGGAAATTGACTACCTCAAAAAACATGGAGTGTCCATGAACTTTGAAAAAGCGGCCTATTCAGTCAACAAAGGAATTTGGGGAACTTCTGTAGGCGGCAAAGAAACACTCACTTCATCTGATTACCTACCTGAAGAAGCTTGGCCTACTTCAGTTACTGAAAAAGAGCCAAAAGAAGTAAAATTGACTTTCGTTCAAGGGGAAATTAAAGGGATCGATGGAATCCAATATGCTAGTTCAGTGGAGGCTATTTTAAAACTCCAATCCTTAGCTGCTCCCTACGGAATCGGTAGAGATATTCATGTTGGCGACACCATCATCGGTATCAAAGGTCGGGTAGGCTTTGAAGCGGCTGCCCCTTTAATTCTCATTAAAGCACACCAATTGATTGAAAAGCATACCTTGACCAAATGGCAGCTGTATTGGAAAAAACAACTGTCTGAATTTTATGGAAACCACCTTCATGAAGGCCATTTCTTGGATCCAGTAATGCGGAACTTCGAAACATTTCTAGAAAGTACGCAAGATCAAGTATCTGGTGAGGTACGGGTGATGCTTCACCCCTATCGATTTACCTTGCTTGGAATTACCTCCGAACATGACTTGATGTCTGCCAAATTCGGTTCCTACGGAGAAATGAACAAAGGCTATACAGGAGAAGATGTCAAAGGCTTTACCCGCATTTTGGGTAACCAAACCGCTATTTTTCACAAGGTAAACAATTCAAATGACTAAGGTAAAAACAGCCATCATTGGAGCAGCAGGCTACACTGGAGCTGAGTTGATTCGACTTCTAGTTCATCATCCTGCCTGTGAATTAGTTTGCTTGCATTCCAATAGCCAAAAAGGAATTCGCGTAGATCAAGTTCATCGTGATTTGTTAGGGGATTGCGATCTTCAGTTTACAGATGTAATTCCAACCACAGGGCTTGATGCTGTTTTTTTGTGCTTGCCGCATGGGGAAGCTTCCACATTTCTCAAGCAGCATTCCTTCCCAGATGCTACCGTGATCATTGACTTGTCTACGGATTTTAGAGATGAGTCAACTGGATTTGTGTATGGGCTGCCTGAAATCAACATCAAAAAAATCAAAACTGCAAAACGTATTGCCAATCCTGGTTGCTTTGCCACAGGCATCCAGCTTGCACTCGCTCCCGCAATACAAAAGGGATGGGTTCAGGGAACGGTACATGTAACTGGCATTACGGGTTCAACAGGTGCAGGAAAAAGTTTGACTGAAACCTCGCACTTTAGCTACAGAACCTCGAATGTTTCGGTGTACAAGTTGTTTACCCACCAGCACTTGAAAGAAATCAAGCAGACTTTCCATCAGCTAAATCCAGCAAATGAAGTAGACCTTCTTTTTGTTCCCTACCGTGGCAACTTCACAAGAGGGATTTGGATCACTGCCTATTTCCCATTCAGTGGAACACAGGAGGAAGCAATGGAAGTCTATCAGGAGTTTTATGCGGGATCTGCCTTCACACACATTTCGAGTAAGGAACTCGATTTAAAACAGGTGGTCAATACCAATAAGTGCCTCCTCTGCCTTCAAGTAGAAAAAGGACAGCTTGTGGTCTATTCTGCCATTGACAACCTATTAAAAGGCGCATCTGGACAAGCAGTTCAGAACTTTAATCTAGCCTTTGGATTGGATGAGAAAATGGGTTTAAACCTGAAATCAATCGCATTCTAAATTACAAATCCTCCAAAAATCAACCTACTCAGACCCTAACAGATGAATTTATTCGACGTCTATCCCCTGATCCCAGTAACCTTAGTCAAAGCCGATGGTTGTCGCTTATGGGACGAACAGGGTCAGGAGTATTTGGATTTGTATGGCGGCCATGCGGTCATATCCATTGGGCATAGTCATCCCCACTATGTCAAACGAATCAC
>CANGZP010000104.1 GCA_947458475.1 Cyclobacteriaceae bacterium
AGGGGGCTGGAGCGCTATTTTTGTCAAGCTAAAACAACAACGACTATGTTTAATTTCTTTACTTCCAAAGCCAAAAAATACGAAGATATTCCAGCTGGACCATTTCACGATTTGATGATCCAACCAGATGCTGTACTCATCGATGTGCGCTCAGCAGGTGAGTTTGCAGGCGGCAAACTTCGTGGTGCTCGAAACATCGACATCATGTCATCCACCTTCGTGTCTCAAATCAAAAATCTTCCAAAAAACAAAACCTACCTGATCTATTGCCGAAGTGGCAACCGAAGTGGTCAGGCTTGTGAAATCATGAGTGAGGAAGGATTTGAAAATGTAAAAAATCTTGCAGGCGGCATCATGAGATGGCCATTTGACACCGTATAAGCAATCAATGGCTGATCAAAAAAGCCTTTCCCTAGAGAAAGGCTTTTTTCGTTTTTTGATCTCCTACTTTTTTTCCAAAACTGAAAGAAAATAAGGTTTGAAGTTCAATTAGGTGAGCTGTGGACTGTGGTCCGTCGTCTGTCAACAATTATCCGTATTGATTCAAACGAAACTTAAGCCACTGGTATACTAACGGATAATTCTATTTTTGTTAGCGCTTGGACATTTTGTTCAAGGCAATTCCTTTTTGCATCCTGGATTTGAAGGTAAGCAGGTCTTCCGGGGCTTTTTTACTGTGTTTGGTACTGCGGCCCTGCACTCGAGCACGCCACATTTTGAATGAACTTTTCTTCATGTGGAGGCGCATCAATTGAATGGTCTCCCCCTCGCTAATTCCAAATTGACTCAAAATGGCATCAAAAGGGGTTCGATCCTCCCAAGCCATCTCGATGATCCGATCAATATCCGAGAGCGGAAGCTCTTTTAATTTTTTCATATTCTTAAAACCTTGAGCGGCTCCCAAGGTTTTAAGAATATGAAAATTTCTGTGGTTTGGTTGAAGCGTGATTTGAGGTTGAGCGATCACAAACCCATGGCTGAAGCCATTTCCGCAGGACTCCCGATACTACTCCTGTATTGTTTTGAACCTTCCTTGCTTGCAGCTCCCCAGAGTAGCGATCGGCATTGGCGCTTTGTGTGCGAAAGCCTCAGAGACATGGAGCAGCGATTAGTTTCACTGCAGGCCAATCTGTTCATCGTGAGAGCCGAAGTGAAAACGGCTTTTATCCAAATCCAGCAAGACTATTTCATACAGGCTGTCTATTCTCATCAGGAAACGGGCATCGCGGTTACCTACGCCCGAGACCGGGAGATGGCGGATTATTTCAGAGCCCAGGGTATCCCTTGGAAAGAATACCAGCAGCAGGGGGTGCAGCGCAAACGCAAAAACAGAAAGGGATGGGAATCTTTTTGGCATGGGTTCATGACTGCTCCACTCGCTCATCCGGCCTTAGATCAAGCCACTTTTGTTCCCATTCCTGAAGCCCAGCAACTCAAGCAGGTGTTCACCACCTTGCCTGAAGTTTGGGTCACTCCACAGGACACCATGCAGCCTGGAGGAGAACGAAATGGGCGTAAGTATTTGAAAAGTTTCCTTGAGGAGCGCGTCAAAAACTACAGCAAACAGATTAGTAAGCCCGAAGGAAGTCGAACAGGCTGTAGCCGACTATCTCCCTATTTGGCTTGGGGATGTCTTTCACTTCGGGAAGTATTTCAAGCTTCTCTGCAAAAGTTAGCCACTGGCTTTCAAGCCCGTAACCTAGCTAATTTCCAGTCGCGCTTGAGGTGGCATTGCCACTTTATCCAAAAATTTGAGATGGAGTCCCGTATGGAAAAAGAACCCATCAACCGCGGATTTTTGTCCTTTTCTTACACCCTTCAACCCGAATGGATCACCGCATGGGAAGAGGGCAAAACGGGCTTTCCCCTCGTGGATGCCTGTATGCGCTGCTTGCGCGAGACAGGCTACATTAACTTCCGTATGCGGGCCATGGTAGTCTCTTTTCTTACCCACCACTTGAGCCAGCCTTGGCAGTCGGGTTCAGCCCACTTAGCGCAGCAATTTTTAGATTTTGAGCCGGGCATCCACTATCCCCAACTACAAATGCAGGCTGGTGTCACGGGGATCAATACCGTGCGGATCTACAATCCCGTCAAGCAATCTCAAGAGCATGATCCTGAAGGCGTCTTTATTCGAAAATGGGTGCCTGAGCTAGCGCCAGTTCCGCTTGCATTTTTGCATACACCCTGGGAATTGACTCCTATAGAGTTGCAAGGGCTAGGGTTTGCCTATGGCGAAACGTACCCATATCCCATAGTCGACGTGGAAAAGGCAGCAGCTGAGGCTAGAGACCGCATCTGGGCGGCTCAAAAGGCTCCTGAAGTGGTGGCCGATGCGGTACGCGTTCTGGCCAAACATACCCTTACTAAGCGCTGGTCCTAACATGAAAAAGCAACATCTCCCCACCAAAATCTGTGTGGTTTGTAACCGTCCCTATGCCTGGCGGAAAAAATGGGAAAAGAACTGGGAGGAAGTCAAGTATTGCTCCGACCGCTGTCGGGGAGAAGCAAAAAAGTTAAAGTCGACCTAGCGGAACGAGGCAGCATAAAATGCCAACCAAAGCAATAAGGGTAGGAAATAGGCCAGTAGCACCACAGGGATGCTTTCTTGGATACTTCTACGACTTAGGGTGTGAAATCCCAGTACCCATACTACGCCATAGCATATTTCAAATAGGTTGAGGATGGATAAGGGGTAATGAAATCGTTCTTGTACATTTTCTGGGCCTACGAGCCAGAGAGCTGATAGGGGTTCGAAATTTTGAATTTCGAGGTAGCTGACCGTTCCCGATGGATTCATGTACCAGAGTAATCGCAGCAGTTCAGGAAAAATAAAGATCAGTTCGGCTACCAAGGCAAATTGCCAAAGTGCTTTGAATTTTACCTTGTACCCGATTGTCAGGCCGATGGACCAGAAAAGAAAGGCGATGACCGTAAACTTCCAGAGGAAGGCAAAGGGTGTCCAAAGGTAATTCAGCGTGTTAAAAATGTGAAAAAATAGCAGATCACCTTGCGCATCAAGTTGTTCCGAATCTGGGATAGCTTCTAGAATAAGCGTATTTGTCAAGTACCTGATTACAAGAAAGATAATCACCAGAAGCACAAAGAATAGCCTTTTGTCAAAATCTAGTGCTTCCGTGATTTTTTGGGCCAATGGTGATGCTGCTGTTGCCATTTTCGAAGGTTAATGGAGTAAATCTAAACGTTTGTTTGGAATTCGCCGTAGATTTGCGGTGTAAACCAACTAAGAACAATGCGTCAGGTCTTTCATCTGCTTGTTTTACTTCTTTTTTTTGCAAGCCTCTCCGTAGAAAAGGTACAGGCACAAGCGCCCGGAACTGCAAATAGCCCCTATTTGCTTTTGGATAGGGGGCTGCAATACCGAATTACGAAGTCGATAAATAGCATGTATAATTTTGATTTCGCTACGGCGGAGCGGGATTTTGCAGTGATCATGTACCAATATCCTGAGCACCCTTTGCCAGACTTTTTGATGGCAATAAGTTACTGGTGGCGAATTGAAATTAATGTTGATAACAAGCGGTACGACAATATTTTTATTCAATACCTGGACCGTGCCAATGCTAAAGCTGAAAAAATGTTGGATCAGAATCCTAAAAACAAGGAAGCGGCCTTCTTTTTAGCTGCGGGACATGGATTCCAAGGGCGCTTGTACAGCGAACGTAAAAGTTGGACTAAGGCTACATTTGCTGGCAAAAACGCATTGAAGTACATGGAAATGAGTCGAGGAGAGGAGGAGTTTAATCCAGAACTGCTTCTAGGTGATGCCTTGTTTAATTACTTTTCAGTTTGGATTCCAGAGCATTATCCCTTGCTGAAGCCTGTGCTGGCACTTTTTCCAAAGGGCAATAAAAAATTGGGATTAACTCAACTTGAAAAGGTAGCATCCACTGCCTTTTACACAAGAGTAGAAGCTCAGTACTTCCTATTTAGATTGTACGGCTCTGAGGAGAAAAGACCAGAAGATGCCTTGCGAATTGTGGAATACTTGCATGAAAAATTCCCGAACAATCCCTATTTCCACCGTTCCTACGCACGCTACCTCTATACGACTGGTAAGTGGACGCAGGCCATGCAGGAATCCTTAGAAATCTTGGATCGGTTGGAGAGCAAGCAATTTGGATACGAAGCCACGAGCGGACGCTATGCCGCATTTTATTTAGGAGAATATTACTATCGGATAGGAAACACGATAGAGGCAAAACGCTATTATTCCAAGACCGCAACAATCGGGGAGGAATCGGAATCTCAGGAAAGTGGGTATTATTTGTACTCCTTGATCTCTTTAGGAAAGATTGCTACTGCCGAGAAAAATAAAGCGTTGGCAAAAACCTATTTCAATCAGGTGAAAAGATATGCCAAACGAAAGCATCCGGCACATCAGGAAGCGAGAGATTTTTTAAAGAAGAACAGATTGTAAGGATTGCTAGTCCTTGATTTTAGCCGTTTGCCATAGATAATTTGAATTCATGGAATAATGGGGTACAAATAAGGGGATTATTCGCTTTATGGTTCGGAATCTTTAACAAAATTCCGATTTTGCTTTAAAAAACATTCGCTTACTCCTAGAACTTTCATCATTTATTGTAATTTTGCACCACATAATATTTTGTAAAGCGCAAAAAAAATGGATAGCAGCATTCGAATTAAATTTGATAAAATTGACCGAAGTATTTTGGAAATACTTCAGAGCAATGCCAAAATCACCAATGCACAGCTTTCTAAGGATATAGGGCTATCTCCAGCTCCCACCTTGGAGCGCGTGAAGAAATTGGAGCAATCTGGTATTATTAAGAGTTACCACGCGAAGCTGGATCCAGAAAAAATTGGTCTAGGTGTTAGCACATTCGTTTTGGTAAGCTTGATTGGCCACAACAAAGGAAATATTGATGCCTTCATGAAGGAAATTAATCTGATTCAGGAAGTGATTGAATGTCATCACATCACTGGAACTGGCGATTTCATCCTAAAAATCATTGCCAAGGACATCATGGCTTATCAAAAATTGATGTTGGAGAAGGTTTCTGAAATCAAAGAAGTAGACTCCATGCAATCCATGGTGATTCTTTCTACATTTAAGGATTCCAAAGTGCTTCCAATTCCAGCTTAATCAGCCAATTAGAATTTTTAGGGTGGCTTTGCCACCCTTTTTTTTTTGAATACCATGACAGAAAACCCCTGGAAAACCAAATCCATCGCAACGGTTTACGAGAATCCTTGGATTCGTGTGGAGCATCACGAAGTGATTACTCCTGCGGGAAAGGATGGGATTTATGGGAAAACCCATTTCAAAAATAAAGCCATTGCCATCCTGCCGATCGATGAAGAAGGGAACACCTGGTTGGTCGGTCAATACCGCTATGCACTGGATGCCTACTCCTGGGAAGTGCCCATGGGCGGTGGTCCATTGGAATTGGATACGCTTGCTTCTGCCAAGCGGGAATTGAAAGAGGAAACCGGACTGACTGCTAGTCAATGGACTGAGCTGCAGCTGATTCATACCTCCAACTCGGTAACCGATGAGGTAGGCTATATTTTTATGGCTCAGGGACTTACGGTGGGAGAACCGGAATTTGAAGACACCGAAGACATTAGCATCAAGAAAATTCCTTTTGTAGAAGCTTTGGAATGGGTGATGTCTGGGAAAATCACCGATTCCTTATCGGTGATTGCGATTTTTCGGGTCGCAAGAGCCTTGGGATATTGAGCGGATGGCAGTTACTAAAGAGATAAAAACCACCTTTCTTCTGGCTTATCCAGTGGTGCTTAGTCAGCTGGGTCAGGTAGCTGTGGGTATAGCAGATACCATGATGGTGGGTAGGCTAGGAGCCTTGCCCTTGGCCGCTGCTTCCTTAGCCAATAGTATTTTCTTTGTTACTATGATGTTTGGGATTGGCATCTCGATGGGACTCACTCCCTTGGTATCCATGGGGGATGGGAAAGGGCGATTTAAACGTATTTCTAGACTTTTTACACATAGTTTGTGGATCAATAGTGCCGTGGGGATCCTTTTATTCTTTCTAATTGTAGGGTTTTCCCAGTTCCTGGGGGTATTGGACCAGCCCAAAGCAGTGCAAGAATTAGCGTTACCGTATTTGCTGATCATTACCGCCTCTTTAATTCCTATGATGGTTTTTCAAACCTTCAAGCAATTTGCTGAGGGTTTATCTCAGACGAAGCAGGCCATGTTCATTACTATTTTTTCAAATTTGGTCAATGTCTTTCTCAATTGGTTATTGATTTGGGGGATGTGGGGATTTCCAGAAATGGGAATGTATGGAGCTGCTTGGGCCACCTTGATTTCGCGTGTGTTGATGATGGTGTTGATGGCGGCTTACGTGCTGTCCAACAAGCGCTTTGCCCAATACCAGCTTCGTTTCTTCAAGGTGCGATTCAGTCGGCCCATGCTGGCTCGAATCCTCAAAATTGGGGTGCCCACTGGCTTTCAGTTTATTTTTGAGGTTTCTGCATTCAGTGCTGCAGCCATCATGATGGGTTGGATTGGCGTCAATGCCCTTGCAGGCCATCAAATAGCCCTTAATTTGGCTTCCATCAGTTACATGATGGCTACAGGCGTAGCCACGGCAGGCATGATTCGGGTAAGCCATTTCATTGGAAAAGGAGATTTGGTGTCGATGAAAGAAGCAGGAAGGGTCGCATTCGGAATGGTAGCTGCCTTTATGTTTGTGTGTGCGCTTCTGTTTTTCGCCTTCCGGTTTTTCTTACCTACGCTATACATTGATGATCCAGAGGTGATTTCCTTGGCAGCTTCACTATTGATTCTGGCTGGATTTTTTCAAATTTCAGATGGAGTACAGGTTGTTGGCTTGGGTGTATTGCGTGGCATGGAGGATGTAAAAGTTCCTACGCTAGTGACCTTTTTTGCGTATTGGGCATTAGGACTTCCGCTGGGCTATCTCTTGGCTTTTAAGTTGGGCTTTGGAGAAAGTGGAATTTGGATTGGATTGCTCATTGGACTTACGATTACGGCAGCCCTACTTTTTTATCGGTTTGAACAGTTAAGCAAGAAAAAAGGGCTTCTTTCCAAATCAAACCTTGGATAACTGTAATTATAGGTATCCGCTTTTCCATTACTATCCAAAGAAAATAGGGGCTAAGGATCAATCAAGGTACTTGGTACTGAGTATTCCATACATTTTTTAGCCGTTTCAATGAGATTTCCTAAGGAAGGACTATCTTGGATGACCTTTTCAACGAAATCATGAAACAACTCCTTCTCTTTATTTGTACCTCTTTTTTAGTGTTTAACAGCTGGGCTCAGCAACCGGCAGTACTATCCGTACGCGAGCAGGCTGCTGTGGTGGACTCCTGGTTGGAAGACCGGATACAGCAGGTCCTTCCCAACTTGATGACTGAGACGGGGATTGATTTTTGGATCGTAGTGTCTCGGGAATACAACGAGGATCCGGTTATCCGTACGCTTTTGCCTGCCACCTGGCATGCTGCACGGAGACGAACCATCCTAGTCATGTACCAGCCGAGTCCAAATGCCCCTGTAGAAACCTACGCAGTGGCACGCTACGATGTAGGTAAATCCTTTAAAAAAGCTTGGAATCCTGAAGCGCAACCGGATCAGTGGAAAGCACTACTTGAGATTATTGAAGCCAAGAAACCGAAGAAAATCGGTTTGAACTTCTCCAAGGATTATGGACATGCCGATGGGTTGACACACTTCGATTACGAGGAGTTGATGCGGATACTCCCTGCGCAAGAACGAGCCAAAGTAGTTTCTGCACAAACGCTAGCTGTACGGTGGTTGGAAACGCGTACTGCAGCAGAAATGGCTACGTACAAGCACATTCAAGAATTGGCACATTACATCATTGCTGAGGGCCTTTCTGATCGTGTCATTACACCAGGTGTGACGACTACGGAAGATGTAGTGTGGTTTTACAGAGAGAAAATCAAGGAGATGAAGCTAGACACCTGGTTTCATCCTACAGTAGACATTCAGCGGCCAGATCCAAGTTCTCAAGAAGCTTCAAGGTCCTTTGCAGTTCGCCCAAGTGAAGCGGTGATTCTTCCGGGAGACTTGCTTCACATTGATTTTGGAATCACCTACTTACGCCTGAATACGGATACGCAGGAGTTGGCTTATGTGCTCAAGGCAGGGGAAACAGAAGTTCCTAGCTACCTACAAGATGCCTTGAAGGTGGGAAATCGCTTGCAAGATATCTTGACCACCAATTTTTCAACTGGTAAGACAGGCAATCAAATTTTGAAGGCTGCC
>CANGZP010000105.1 GCA_947458475.1 Cyclobacteriaceae bacterium
GAAAGCGGAGAAGTAATGTGGTAAAAAGGTGCGATAATCATTTTGAATCCAATGAAGGCCAAGATAATGGCCAAGCCAAATTTCAATCGGCTAAACATGTGGATGAAATTGGCAAGCAGAAAGTACAAGGATCGTAGACCTAAAATCGCAAAGATATTGGAGGTGTACAAAATAAAGGGATCGTTGGGTGCAATGGCAAAAATGGCAGGGATTGAATCTACCGCGAAAATTAAGTCAGTAAACTCGATTACAGCTACCACCACCAGGAGAGGAGTAGCCATTTTTACCCCATTTTCGATGGTGAAAAATTTCCCTCCATTGTATTCGTTACTGACCTTAAATAGCTTGTGTATAACCTGAGCTCCAGGGCTTTTGCTAAAGTCCTTTTCGTGGTCATCCTTGTCGTTGGCAAACCAGGATTTGATGCCTGCATAGATCAAGAAGAATCCAAAAATGGTCAAAATTGCATTGATTTTGACATTTTGACCAAAAAGATTCATTTCAGGTAAGAAGGTAAGGTTGATCAATCCAACCCCTGCAAAAATGAATACCGCGCGCATGACTAGCGCACCAATAATGCCCCAGAAAAGCACTTTGTGATGGAGCTCTCGTGGCACATTGAAATAGCCAAAGACCAGAATGAAGACAAATAAATTATCAACAGATAGGGCTTTTTCTATCCAATAGGCAGCTTGGTACTGCGAGAATTTTTCCAATCCTGAGGCTTCGGCAGTAACGATGTAAATGAAAATACTGAAAATCATGGATAGTCCTATCCAAACAATGGACCAGATGGCAGCCTCTTTATTTGAAATAACATGGTTCTTTTTATTGAATATGCCCAAGTCAAGCAAAAGCATAAACAATACGGCAATTGTAAAACCGATAATTATACCGGGGTGATCGATTAAATTATCTTCCATAGTGCGGGGTAAGATGAGGTTGTTTTTTTGGTAAAATTACTTCTTTTTAAACTACGCTGTTAAGAAAAACAAGTTCTAGTTCAAATACGACTGAAAATAGGCAATGGTTTTTTGTAGCCCTTCCTTCAGTTCAAGTTGAGGCTGCCATGCAAGTTCTTTTTGTGCCAAATTGATAGCTGGCTGTCGCTTAAGCGGATCGTCTGCTCCGGCAGGTAGAAAGGAAAGTGTACTCTTGCTATCCGTTAGCTCCAGGATAAGGTTTGCAAGCTGCAAAATTGTGCATTCTACAGGATTTCCAACATTTATTGGGCCGGTGACCTCTTTTGACGTTTCCATCATCAGTAGCATTGCCTGAACCGTGTCGTCTACGTAGCAAAAGGAACGAGTTTGGGATCCATCTCCAAATAGGGTCAGCGCTTGCCCTTGCAATGCCTGTAAGATTAGGTTGGACACTACCCGTCCATCCGTTGCACTCATGCGTGGGCCATAGGTATTAAAAATACGCATGACCTTGATCTCCACTTGATGCTGCCGATGGTAATCAAAAAACAAGGTTTCTGCTCCTCGTTTTCCTTCGTCATAGCAGGCACGCGGTCCTATTGGATTTACATTTCCAAAGTAGGATTCAGGCTGGGGATGAATCTGTGGATCTCCGTAAACTTCTGAGGTAGAGGCTTGAAATATCTTAGCTCCTGTATTTTTTGCAAGCTCTAGGAGATTTAGTGACCCTAAAATGGAGGTTTTAAAGGTTTCTATCGGGAAACTTTGGTACAGGCGCGGGGAGGCTGGACATGCCAAATTGTAAATTTCGTCTACAGATAATTGGATAGGCGAGGTCACATCCTGTACGAGTAACTCAAAGTTGGGCTGTGGAATGAGGTGTGCTATGTTTCTTTTGTGCCCTGAAAAAAAATTATCAAGGCAGGTAACCTGATTTCCTTCGGCCAGCAGCTTTTCGCAAAGGTGACTCCCCAAAAATCCTGCTCCTCCCGTGACTAAAATTTTTTTCATTTTTTATCCGATTCCCCCAACAAAAGTAAGTTAAAACCACTCGGTTTTCATGACAATGCTGGGATAGCTGGTGGATGCAAAGCGCTCTAGCAATCCTTTGAGTTTTACCAGCTCGTATTCCATCGTGAAGCGCGCGGTTTCAATTTTTCCTAAATGGAAATCTTGTTCCTTAGTTCCTTGAACCAATGCCCGCTGTGCCGTGATCGCTTGCTTGAGCCACATCCATCCCATGCAGAGGATTCCAGCACCTTCCAAAAATAGGGTGGCATCTGCCAAGAAGTAGTCTGGGCCTTGATTTCGCTTGAATAGGATTTGAGTTGAGCCTTCGGTGAATTCCTTGCAATATTTTTCAAAAGCACGGGTCAGATCAGCTAAATCCGGTAGATTTTTTGCTTCTCGAATCGTCATTCCGAGTTCTTTTTGAAGCATTTTCCAACCCAATCCTTCATGAAGTAGCAATTTTCTTCCCAATAAGTCGAGTCCATGAATGCCAGTAGTACCCTCGTGAATGGGATGGATTCGGGCTTCCCGATAGTATTGTTCAACGGGGAAATCAGTCGTGTAACCGGCCCCTCCAAGCACCTGAATGGCCATCGAGGTACTTTGCAGCCCCATTTCGGATGGATAGCTTTTGGCGATTGGGATCAATAAGTCCAATAATGCTTCTAGTTCTCCTTTTTTAAGAGGATCAGTTTCTTGGGAAACTTGATCTCCAAGAAGTCCGCAGAAGATCAATAAGGCTAAAGAACCTTCTGTGATACTTTTTTGGACCAAAAGCATGCGCTTGACATCAGCATGTTGAATGATGGGCACCTGTGGCCGGTTTGGTTCCTTATCGCTAATGTTTCTTCCTTGAGGACGAACTTTGGCATAGTCTAAGGATGCATGAAATGCCGCAGTAGCAATGGCTGTGGCATTCATTCCGATTCCTAGTCTCGCCTCATTCATCATTTGGAACATGTATTTGAGGCCTTGGTGCGCTTCACCGACCAGGTATCCCTCACAGGCAGACGCACTTCCCATCATCAGGTGGACGATAGGAGCACCCTTGTAGCCCATCTTATGGTAGATCCCTTGGGTGAGTACATCATTTGGGGTTCCGTTTAATCTGATTTTTGGAACCACAAATAAGGAGATGCCCTTGGTGCCTGCTGGAGCTCCTTGTATTCGGGCAAGCATCAAATGAATGATGTTGTCACAGGCATCGTGATCGCCTGCTGAGATGTATATTTTCTGCCCACTGATCGAATAAACTCCTTCCTTGGCGGTAGGAACCGCTAGGGTAGACAGATCCGAGAGGGAGCTACCCGCATCCGGTTCGGTGAGTGCCATGGTTCCTTGCCATTCCCCGCTGTACATTTTAGGCGTTAAGGCATCTCGAAGTTCGGTTGAACCAAAGGTTCGAATCAAATTAGCCGCTCCTGTAGTCAAAAAAGGAAAAACACTGGCAGAATAATTGGCTGCTTGTAAAATAAATCCAGCTGAGAGGTGGATTGTCCAAGGCAGTTGTTGTCCTCCCTCTTCGTAAGGGAAGATGGCATTGATCCAGCCATCGGTACCAAATTGACGAATGATTTCACGCATTTTGGGATGTACCTTGACAATTCCATTTTCCAGTTGGGGTTCATTTCGGTCCATTTCCTTGAAAATAGGATACAAGGACTTCTCAGCAATTTGCTCTGCCGCATCCAGAATCAGGGAAAAGGTCTCCTTGGAATGATCTGAAAAATAGGGGTACTGGATGAGCTCCAGGCAATTCTGATTTTCAAAAAGTTGAAAATGGAGGTCTCTTTTTGAATAGTAGTTAGCCATGTTTTATTCTTTGGAACTCAAATAACGGATTATTTTTGCTGGATTACCTCCAATCACTACATCTGAAGGGAAACTTTTGGTGACTACGGCTCCAGCAGCGACCACCACTCGATCCCCCAAGGTGATCCCTGGGCAAATTATTGCTCCACCACCAATCCAAACATCTGAACCGATTTTAATCGGTTTTCCAAATTCCCATAACGCTCCCCTTGTGGCTGCATCCAGCGGGTGGGTAGCGGTGTAAAGCTGTACTGCTGGACCAATTAGGACCCGGTCACCTAATTTAACTTCACAAACATCCAACACCACACAATTGAAATTGAAAAAGCAATCTTCACCAAGGCTGATGTTGTAGCCATAGTCACAAAAGAAAGGAGGCTCTATCCAGGGATTTTTACCCATTTTACCCATCAACTTACCTAGTAAGGCAATCCGATTTTCAGGGTCAGCAGGAGAGGAGGAATTAAATGCTTGCACCACTTCTCGGGCATAAAGCCGCTCGCGTACTAATTCAGGGTCTGATGCTTGGTACAGTTCCCCCGCAAGCATTTTTTCTTTTTCTGATTTCATCGCTCTTTAGTTCGATTGGCTCTTTCAGGGAGGGAGTCTTATTTTTTATTTGCTACCCAAACCAATGCTTCTTCTACTCCTCGGAGTTCGGCTAGGCCTTTCAGTCTGCCAATAGCTGTATAGCCCGGATTTGCAGATTTCTTATTCAGGTCATCCAGAATCTGGTGTCCATGGTCTGGTCGCATGGGAATTCGTTTCTTCCGTTTTTCCTGCCAGGTCAAAACCTCTTGAATCACGGCAACCATGTCTACATTGCCATCCAGGTGATTGTCTTCGTAGAAATTTCCTGCTTCATCCCTTCTCGTGCTTCGCAAATGGAGAAAATGGATGCGCTCTCCAAACTCGCGCACCATTGCGGGCAAATCGTTGTCCGTTCGTACGCCATAGCTTCCTGTGCAGAAGGTGAGGCCATTGTGTACACTGGGTGTTTGGCTTAAAATTCGTCTAGCATCGGCCGCGGTGCTCACAACTCGTGGCAATCCATACAGCGAAAAGGGAGGATCGTCCGGGTGGATGCACAAAAAGCATCCCACTTCTTCTGCCACAGGGGTGATGGCATCTAAAAATAGACGCAGGTGTTCTGCAAGCTGCTTTGCATCGATGCCAGCATAGGTTTGTAGCATTTCGCGAAATTCCTCCAGCGTGTAGCCAATTTCCGAACCAGGAAGACCTTTGAGGATATTGTCCAAAATGAGCTGCTTGGATTCAGGGCTAAGATTCTGGTAGTAGATTTCAGTAGCAGCAATTTCTTCCGGACTGTATTCTTGTCGGGCTTCAGGTCGTTGTAGGATGAATAAGTCAAAGGCAATCACTGCCTTTTTCTCATACAACAAGGCTTTGGCACCGTTAGGGAGCAGGTATTCTAGGTTGGTACGCGTCCAATCCAAAATCGGCATAAAGTTGTAGCATACGGTATATACCCCTTCAGCAGCCAGGTTTCGTAGCGTTTGCTTGTAGTTTTCAATCAATTGCAGGAATGCACCGGATCTGGTTTTGATTTGCTCATGAACGGGTACAGACTCAACAACCGACCAGGTAAGTCCTGCTGCTTCAATTTGCGCTTTCCGAGCTATGATTTCTTCCCTTGACCAAACCTCCCCATTAGGAATATGGTGAAGCGCTGTGACCACTCCTGTGGCGCCAGACTGACGTATATCTTGAAGACTCACTGGATCCTTGGGTCCGTACCAGCGCATGGTTTGTTCCATTCTATAGGTCATGAGCATATTTTTTAAGTGAAATGTTTTAATAATTTAAACTCCAGAGTAGGCACTAAATCCTCCATCTACTGCCACAGTCGTACCTGTCACAAACTTGGAGGCATCACTACAAAGCCAATGCAAGGCGCCCAACAAATCATCTGGATCTCCAAATCGATTCATAGGGGTATGGCTAATGATCTGTGTGCCTCGTTGGGTCAGACTTCCGTCCTCATGCGTGAGTAGTGTTCTGTTTTGTTCGGTCAAGAAAAAGCCTGGCGCCAAGGCGTTCACTCGGTAGCTTGGACCATGCTTGGTGGCAAGTTCGACAGCAAGCCATTTGGTTAGGTTGTCGATGGCAGCTTTGGCTGAGGCATAGCCCACCACGCGTGTCATGGGTCTGCTGGCTGCCATGGAACTGATATTGAGGATCGTGCCTCCTCCATTTTTTAAGAGTAAGGGGAGAAAAGCCTTGACAGGAAAAACGGTACCCAAATAATTGAGATCCATGACCTGACGCAAGGCATCGCTGTCGAGATCCAAAAAGGTTTGCTCGGGTCGAATCACTGCACCTGGCATATTTCCTCCTGCAGCATTGATCAAAACAGCAATGGATCCATGCTGCGACTCGATGAGGGGTTTGACTTTTGCTAGGGATTCTTCATCCGTGACATCCGCATAATAGCCCCAGGCTTTGCCTCCTTCAGCAATGATTTGATCGCGCAGGGCATTTACTTTCTCGGGTGTTCGGCCCAAAAGCAAGAGTTCAGCTCCTTGCTGTGCTAGGTACAGGGCCATGCTTGTTCCAAGTACCCCTGTGGCTCCAGAAAATAGAATTTTAGTTCCTTTTAAGTCAAATAGATCTCTGGATGTCATGGGGTAGGGCTAAAGTTTTGTGGGCTAAAATTGAAGTAGGCTTTGGCATTGTAGTAGCAGATGTCTTGGATGATTTTTCCGAGCCATTGCTCATCCCAAGGCAGTTCCCCTTGTTCCACTTCCTGACCAATCAGTTGGCACAAAATCCTACGGAAATATTCGTGTCTTGGAAAGGATAGAAAACTTCTCGAGTCCGTAAGCATTCCAATGAAGCAACTCAATAATCCCATATTGGAGAGGGCATTGAGCTGTTTTTCCATGCCATCTTTCTGGTCGAGGTACCACCAACCAGAGCCATACTGCATTTTTCCTTTGATCGAACCGTCGTTGAAGTTGCCGATCATGGAGGCAAAGACCTCGTTGTCTTTTGGGTTGTTGTTATAGATTACAGTTTTGGGCAGCTGGTCCGTTTTGTCCAATTCATTGAAGAAGCTAGCAAGGGATTTGGCCTGATCAAAATCTCCAATGGAATCAAATCCAGTATCTGCACCCAAGCGCATGGCCATTCGCTCGTTGGTATTGCGGAGCGCTCCGAGGTGGAATTGCTGCACCCAGCCCTTGGCATGGTACTGTTTGGAAAGTAGGATAAGTACTTGGAAGGTGAAGTATTCTTGTTCCGCGGCTGTCGGTGGGTTGCCGGCAAGTGTATTTTTGAAAATTCGATCCGCCGCTAAGTGGCTATCCCTTGAAAAACTCAAGCGCTCAAGGCCGTGGTCTGCTACTCGGCATCCCATGGAATGAAAGAAGTCTATTCGCTTGTAGAGTGCCTCCATCAAGGTATCAAAGGAACTAATTTCTAATCCTGCGGCAGTTCCTAAGGTCACAAGGTAGCTGCTGTAGTTTTGGGGATGCGCGATCGCAAACGCTTTGTCTGGTCGAAAGGTAGGGTACATGCCTAGGGACAAACTTTCTTTTCGGTAGGCTAGGTGATGGCTTAGGTCGTCTGATGGATCGTCCGTGGTGCCCACCACTTCCACCTTCATGCGTTCGAGTAGCCCACGCGTCCGAAAAGACTCCTCTTGGAGAATTTCAGCCGTAGTGGAATAAATTTTTGACGAATTGGTCGGTGAAAGTAGATCGGTAATCCCAAAATACCGCTTCAATTCCAACGCACTCCAATGGAAAAGGGGATTTCTGAGTGTGTAAGGTAGGGTATAAGCCCACTTTTCAAATTTTTCCGCATCCGAAGCCTTTCCAGTGATGTACTGTTCGTCAATTCCTAGGGTTCGCATCGCTCGCCACTTGTAATGATCTCCGGCTAGCCAAATGGAGCTGATGTTTTCAAACTTCCGATTGGTTGCTATTTCGGCTGGAGGGAGGTGGTTGTGGTAATCGATGATGGGAAGATCCTTCGCATACCCATGAAAGAGCCGCTGGGAAAATTTATTTTTCAATAAAAAATCATCCGAAAGAAAAGAAGCTTGCTGGTTTGGGCTTAACATTTTTAAATTAAGTAACTTAAAACCAATTAGATATAGTCAATTTATTAAACAATTGCTACAGGATAAATTCAACATTTAACTTGAGTTAGGGATACATTTAATAGAGTATCAGAACAAGCAATTAAACTGTAGGAGGTGCCCAGCCTTTTTCGTACGCTCTACTCCACAAGGCCATTGCCTTCGGGGAATTGATGATGTGTCCATTGCTAGGATCACAGGTGAAGGATTCTCCTGTTCGGCTACTGATATTGGCCAAATGACAGAGTAGGGTAGATACAGCGCCTTCTTCTATGGTCGAGTTTTGCTTTTCTGTACCACGCACGGCATTGAAGAAGTTGACAATGTGTAGTGTACTCATGTCACCTCCTCC
>CANGZP010000106.1 GCA_947458475.1 Cyclobacteriaceae bacterium
CGAAGGCTGGTGTGGTCTACCAACCCCTACGAGAAATTACGAATCCGTCTATTTACGGTGTACTGGCAGTTTATGGATGCAGTCTGGCTTATTTTGTTTCTACTATTTGTGATTAGCTTCTGATGCACCTTCACCTTCAAACGGCCGTTGAAAAGACTCACCTTCAAGTAAAGGAGGGCTTTACGGAATCCTTATTTGCTAAGCTGGCCCCGCCATTTCCACCTGTGAGGGTAATCCGTTTTGATGGCTGTAAAGCAGGGGATATCGTCGATCTGGAGTTGAACTTTATTTTTTTTAAGCAAAAATGGACCAGCAATATCACGGAAGATCACTGCGATGCAACCAAATTCCTTTTTGTAGATGAGGGGATCGTCCTGCCTTTTTTCTTGGGGAAGTGGAGGCATTGCCACCGAATCCTGGCGCAGCCTTCGGGAAGTATCATTTGTGATGAAATTGAGTTTGAAGGAGCATACTCCTGGATGACTCCATTGCTCTACCCGATTCTATGGCTTCAATTTTGGTACCGAAAGCCCATTTACCGCAAGATTTTTAGAGCGGATTAGCTGCCGAGAGGTGCTCACAATTCTTGATGTGGCAATCCCCATACAGCACTAGGGAGTGGCTGGTAATGGTGGACCCAAATTCCTTGCTCATTGCCTCCTTGATATCGGTCAAGCGAGGATCTGAAAATTCTCTAATTTTTCGGCATTGCTTGCACACATGGTGATCGTGGTGCGTGTAGGTGAGTGCTTGTTCGTAGAGGGCGACCTTATCTTTAAATTGATGCTTGACGGCTAGTCCGCTTTCGACGAGCAGGTCCAGGGTATTGTAAATGGTGGCCCGACTGATGCTGTAGCCTTTGTTTCTCATTTTTAGAAAAAGCCCTTCCACGTCGATGTGTTCGTCTTCGGGGAGGAGGTACAACTCATCCAACACGGAATAGCGCTCGGGCGTCTTTCTGCTGCCTTGTCGAAGGAGGAAGTTTTCAAAAATCTTCTTTGCTTTTTCAATTAGTGCGCTATCGGCCATTTTTAAGGGGGTTCTGGGATAAATATCTGCTTTTCTTGAGGTTTTGGCAAGGAATGAAGGCAGTTCTTTGGTCCTTGTACTTCCAAAATTCTTCGAGTTTGCTTGAACTGAGGGGAAAAAACTCCGTACTTTATCTAGAATCGAATCGTGAGGTAGATGAAGCTGAAAGCCCTATTTTTCTTCTTATTTTTTCTCGCTGCACTTGACCTGAAAGCGCAGGTCCCCGGGTTTTTTATCACGGGCAACCAAAAAAAGGTGGAGTTGCCTTTTTTAGCTTCCAATAGTTTGATCCTGCTTCCCGTCTCCATCAATGGTCATCCTCCGGTTTACTTTTTGTTAGACACCGGCGTCAAGGCCAATCTGCTTTTTAGCAAGTCCATGGGAGATACCTTGGGATTAACCTACACGCGCCGTGTGGGCATGGTGGGAGCAGATGGGAGTTCGACCGTATGGGCTCAAGTATCCCCAATCAATACCTTGGGTTTGGGGGAAGTAAAAGGAAGTTTGCAGAGTTTATTGGTATTGGAAGAGGATTTTTTAGAGCTCGAGTCGGTGATTGGCATCCCGGTGTATGGAATTTTGGGCTATGAATTTTTCAAGCACAACGCAGTCAAAATCGACTACGAGAAGTCGATTTTGACCGTTTATCCTCCTGAGCGTCCGGTTTGGAGGTCCCCATTTTATCGGAGAGGAGCCCTCCATGTGGTGGATGGGAAGGCTTACCTAGACGTAAAAGTAAAGCAACAGACAGGTCCAAGATTGACAGGAAAAGTTCTTGTAGATACGGGCGCCAATCATGGCTTGCTGTTGAATCGAGAAACTACCTCAGCCATCCGATTGCCAGAAAAGCAGCTAGAAACGCAGCTGGGACAGTCTTTAGGAGGGGTTTTGTATGGGGTCATTGGCCGGGTCGATGCGCTATCCATTCGGGGGCTAACTTTTAGCCAGGTGCTGAGCTCCTTTCCTGAAGAAACTCCCTTCAGCTCCAGAATCAAAGAAAGTGGCCGCATCGGTAGCCTTGGCGCAGAGGTTTTGGGTAGAACCACCCTAATTTTGGATTACCCGCGCAATGAATTTTTTCTGAAAAGAAATGCATCTGCCTTTCATCCCTTTGAATTTGACATGAGTGGGCTGGTAGTCAAAAAAATGGCAAGTCCAGAAAAGCGCTTGTTTGTAGGAGATGTACGGGAAGGCTCACCGGCACACCTTGCGGGGATTTTACCCTTTGATGAGTTAATCAGCATCAATGCTGTCCCCATCCTCTTTTGGGAGATGGATCAGTTGGTCAAGTTGTTTCGCTCCGAGGAAGGGCGAGAAATCCAGTTGGAATTGCGGCGCTATCCCAAGCCGGGAGCCAGCACTTTTCAGGAACTCACCCTACGATTTAGACTGGCCAAGCAGATTTGATTTCTTCAACTGGAAAAGAAAATTTGGATACCTTTGTGTCTTAAAGCAACGAACCAATAAATATTTCGTGTAACTCTTCGATTTAACACCTATAAAACATGAAAAAAATCTTAATTCCAGTAGGCATTATTGCCGTATTAGCCATTTTAATTTACAGCAAGGCAGTAGGCACCTACAACCAATTTGTGCAATTAGAAGAAGGCATCAATGGCGAATGGGCCGAGGTACAAACGCAATACCAAAGAAGAACGGATCTGATTCCAAACTTAGTTAGTACAGTCAAAGGCTATGCGGAGTTTGAGCAAGAAACTCTAACTGGCGTAGTAGAAGCGCGTTCTAAGGCTACATCTGTACAGATTGATCCGACAAACTTGACTCCAGAGAAACTTGCTGAATTTCAGCAAGCTCAAGACCAACTTTCTGGGGCATTGAGTCGCTTGTTGGTCTCTGTTGAAAAATATCCAGATCTAAAGGCCAACCAAAACTTCTTGGAGCTACAGGCCCAATTGGAGGGAACTGAAAACAGAATCTCTGTGGCACGAAGAAACTTCAATGAGTCCATCAAAGGATACAACTCTACCTTGCGTGTGTTCCCGAACAACCTGTTTGCGGGTTGGTATGGATTTGTAGCGAAGGGCTATTTTGAAGCAGCTGCTGGTGCAGAAAATGCTCCTAAAGTAGAATTCTAAGCATATGGCATCCAAACTATTTTCTTCAGAGCAGAAGTCACAAATTGTGGCCGCAATAAAAGAGGCAGAAACTCAAACCTCTGGAGAGATTCAAGTACACATTGAAAGCCGATGCAAAGGGTCCGTATTGGACCGTGCTGCTGCCGTTTTTGAAACCCTCAAAATGTACCAAACCAAGGACAGAAATGGGGTGTTGATCTACTTGGCGGCGGAAGACCATAAATTTGCAATTTTGGGTGACGCGGGAATCAATGCAGTCGTGCCTGCAAATTTCTGGGAGACCACCAAAGACCTGATGGCCGATCTTTTTCGCCAAGGGAAATTTACCGAAGGCCTCGTTGAAGGCATCCACCATGCTGGGAATCAGTTGAAAGCACATTTTCCTTTCGATCACCGGGACGACAAAAATGAACTAACTGATGAGGTATCCTTCGGCAATTAAGCAAGTAGTCTTATTCGCGCTCTTTCTCCTACAAGGCTTTGCCGTTGCGCAGGACTTTCCTCCTGCCCCTAATCCTCCTCGATTGGTCAATGACCTGACAGGGACACTAAGCGCTGAAGAAGTCGGTCAACTTGAGCAAAAGTTGCTTGCCTATTCGGATAGCACCTCCACACAGGTGTCCATTGTCCTAATGGGATCAGTAGGGCCTTACGACATCTCTGATTATGCCTTCCAGTTGGGAGAGCAGTGGGGAATTGGAGGCAAAGGCAAAGACAACGGAGTCCTCATCTTGGCGGCGATGGACGACCGCAAAGTCTTCATTGCTACGGGAAGAGGAATGGAAGGAGTGATTCCTGATGCACTTGCCAAGCGCATAGTAACAGACATGATCCTGCCCAACTTCAAGATGGAAGCCTACTACCAGGGACTGGATCAGGCTACTGACATGATTTTCAAGTTGGCCTCTGGCGAATACAAAGCGGATGAGGTGCTTTCAGAAGGAGATTCTGGAGGATCCATCTTTTTCATCCTACTGTTGGTATTTCTTTTTGTAATCCTTCCGATCATCAAAAACAGGAAGGACAACAACAACCACATGGGTGGAAGAGGAGGAGGAATTGATTTTTGGACTACCCTTATGCTTGCCAATATGCTGGGTGGCGGCGGAAGAAGTAGCGGCGGCGGTTCCTTTGGAGATTTTTCTTCGGGTGGCGGTTCATTTGGCGGCTTCGGCGGCGGCTCCTTTGGGGGCGGCGGTGCTGGCGGAAGCTGGTAAGCCTAGTCCTTTTCTTGCGATATTAGGGGGAACAAGGCCTCTTGAATGAGGTCTTGTTCAAATCCCTTACTCATGAGGTATTGCGTGACCAAGTATCGTTTTTTGAATCCGTCCTTTTCCTTGGTTTTTTCCCACTTTTTTTCTGCTTCCCGCTCCAGGGTAGCAAAATATTCCTCTCCATCAATTTCGGATAAGCCCAATTGAATATGTGCTGAACTGATTTGTCGCCCTTTCAGCTCCTGAGTAATTCGCCCTTTCCCCCATTTTTTAATTCGAAATTTTCCGCGTGCATAGGAGCGGGCAAAGCGCTCTTCATCCACAAATCCGCTAGCCTCCAATTCGGCAAGTATCTTGTCCACAGCTTGACCTTGAATGCCTTTTTCAAAAAGTTTGCGCCGCAATTCCCAGATGCAGCGCTCTTGGTAGGAGCAAAAGGTTTCCAATTTGCCCCTTGCTTCTTCCAGGCTCCAATTCTTTTTTGGCGACTGCTCTCCGTTATTTCTTCCCCAAGTGGACATTTTTGGTAATTTTGAAGCAAATTACCTTAAGCTCAAGTTTTTTCAAACCTAAATAAGCGATTCGACACATGAGAAAGAAAATAGTAGCCGGCAACTGGAAGATGAACCTCAGCTTTGAGGAGGGACAGCAACTTACTTCTGAGCTGGTCAACATGTACAAAGACGAGGCCATTCAAGATGTGGTGGTAGTGCTCAATCCTCCCTTCCCTCACCTGTATCCGGTTCAGCGGTTGGTAGGCGATACGGCGGGGATTTTTGTGGGAGCACAAAACTGTTCAGACAAAGAAAGCGGAGCCTTCACAGGAGAGGTGTCTGCCAAGATTCTGGCCTCCTTTGGGGTATCTTATGTGATTTTGGGCCATTCCGAGCGCAGAGAGTATTTCAAGGAAGATCAAACCCTACTTGCTACCAAAGTGAACCAAGCTTTGTCGCATGGCTTGACCCCTATTTTCTGCTGCGGAGAGTCCTTGGAAATTCGTGAAGCAGGTACCCATGAAGAAACGGTTAAGGCACAGCTGACTGCAAGCTTGTTTCACTTGTCTCCAGCAGAATTTTCCAAGGTGGTGATTGCATATGAGCCCATCTGGGCGATTGGCACGGGCAAGACGGCATCGGCTGAGCAAGCACAAGAAATGCATGCAGCGCTCAGAGGTCACCTGGCCAGCAAGTATGGACAGGCGATTGCGGAGCAAACGTCCATTTTGTACGGAGGATCCGCCAATCCAGGAAATGCAAAAGAACTCTTTGGCAAGCCGGATGTGGATGGAGGATTGATTGGAGGAGCTTCCCTCAAATCCCGTGACTTTATTGAAATCGTAAAATCATTTTAATGATTATCCGCAATCATGCCAGTAGCTCAACATAGCTATTTTTAACTGCGGATAATCGTTGACAGACCACAGGCCACGGCCTACAGGCTTTCAACGGTCCACAGCTCACTTAATTGATCCTCAACCTTATTTTCTTTGGGTTGTGGTGAAAAGGCGAATAATCATAATCATTTTAAAAGGTCCCACAACTGCGGGGCTTTTTCAGCAGCACTTTCCTTCTGAGAAGGAGAGTCCTTACCCAAAAAAACCAGCCATGGACTACGTACAAGTGAGCATTACCTGCCTGGAGGACTACCGGGAAATCCTGATTGCTGAATTAGCAGCGGTGGGCTTTGATTCCTTTTTGGAAACAGAAACTGGCTTTGAAGCCTACGTGCCGCAAGACCTGTTTTCCAGAGATTCCTTTGACGAAGTCATCGCCACCTATCGCGAACCGGCAGCGCTCACTCTGGTGGAAGGGATCATGCCCAAGGTGAATTGGAATGAGGAGTGGGAAAAAAATTACGATCCCATTGCCGTGGATGACCTGGTGTATGTGCGCGCTTCCTTCCATGAATCTCAGGCAGGCTACCGGCATGAAATCGTGATCAACCCGAAAATGTCTTTTGGGACAGGGCATCATGCGACCACCTTCCAGTTGCTTTCCATGCAAGGCAAAATCGATCACCAAGGCAAGCGCGTCTTGGATGTGGGTTCGGGTACGGGCATCTTGGCGATTATGGCCCATTTGCTCGGAGCTGCGCAGGTGGAAGCCTTTGACATCGATTCCTGGTGTGTGGACAATGGCAACGAGAATTTTGAATTGAATGGGGTAGCCACACACATGGGTTTGGGTACCATCCGAGAGGTGCAGCCGCAAGGCCCTTACGAACTTGTTTTGGCCAACATCAATAAGAATGTGTTGCTCGATGAAATGCAGATCTATGCAAGTCTACTTCCAGCTCAAGGTCTCCTACTGTTGAGCGGGTTTTATGCAGAAGACATCGCAGACTTGGTTGCTGCTGCCGCTCCACATGGGCTCGACTTGACTTCACAAACAACCAAAGACAATTGGGCGGCACTCTGCCTCCAAAAAAAATAAAATGGCTGAATTGATTGTTTACACCCTCCTGCTTTTGGCTGTCCTGGGACATGGATGGGCTGCGGCGCGCTGGTACAAAAAAATACATGAGAACTCCCAGCTCAGCTTCACTCAGAAGAATAAATTGAAGTTACGAGCTTTGGTTTTCCCGCTAGGACTTTGGTGGGCCGCTCGAGCGATTCGGAAGAATTAATTTTTTTCAAACCTTTCTGTGCGAAACACGCTAAAAAGAAAGGCCTAGGCCCAAGAATTTGGGTTTTGCTTCTTAAATACTTGTAATATTACCCTATGGAGTACGTCTGGAAACAAAAGCCAAAAATAGCACAAGCCGCGATTGACAAGTTAAGCAAGGACATCAATGTGAATGCCACCCTTGCCAACATGCTGATCAATCGAGGGGTGGAGAATTTTGATCAGGCCAAGGACTACTTCCGACCAAATTTGAATCTCCTGCATGATCCTTTTTTGATGAAAGACATGGAGGAGGCCGTACGTCGCATCGAAAAAGCGGTCAAAAACGAAGAGCATATTTTGGTGTATGGCGATTACGATGTGGATGGCACCACAGCCGTAGCCTTGATGTATGAATTTTTAAAAGGATTTTATCCCCACGTTGATTTTTACATTCCTGATCGCTACAAGGAAGGCTACGGGATTTCCGAACGGGGCGTGCGTCATGCTGCCGAAGCGGGGTTCTCACTGGTCATCGCGTTAGACTGTGGCATCAAGTCCATGGACAAGGTGGAATTGGCGTCTGCCCTTGGGGTCGACTTTATCATTTGTGACCACCATACGCCAGGCGATGAGCTGCCAAAGGCCGTAGCTGTGCTGGATCCAAAAAGACTGGATTGCAACTATCCTTACAAGGAGTTGAGCGGTTGTGGGGTAGGCTTCAAGTTGATCCAAGCTTATGCCAAGGCGCAGCAACTCGAGGAGTCTAGCCTCTACAGCTATTTGGACTTGGTGGTGGTGAGCATTGCGGCAGACATCGTCCCCATCACTGGGGAAAATCGGATTTTGGCCTATTTCGGCTTGGACCGGATCAACAATACTCCGCGACCGGGGCTGAAGGCCTTGATGTTGCTTTCCAAGATTGAGAAGGATATTCAAATTTCAGAAATCGTCTTCAAGATAGGTCCACGGATCAATGCTTCTGGACGCCTTGAGCATGCCAAGGCATCGGTGGAGTTGCTGATTGCGCCGAACTTGGACGAGGCCATCGAGCGAGCCAAGTTGGTAGATGAGGTGAATGCTACCCGGCGCAACTTTGATGAGCACATCACGAAGGAGGCCTTTGAAATGCTGGCACTCCAAGAGGAAGGAGCACAGTTGAACGCTACGGTACTCTTTAAAGA
>CANGZP010000107.1 GCA_947458475.1 Cyclobacteriaceae bacterium
CAGGGAGAGAGTGATGGAGGTTATGCCGTTTCCAATTTTAGAAAGGTGGATCCCCGTTTTGGGAGTTTGGAAGACCTAATCGCTTTGCGCAAAACCATGCACGAGCAGGGGATGTACCTAATGCTGGAC
Source organism: Cyclobacteriaceae bacterium (assembly GCA_947458475.1). Classification (GTDB taxonomy): domain Bacteria; phylum Bacteroidota; class Bacteroidia; order Cytophagales; family Cyclobacteriaceae; genus Algoriphagus. The sequence goes on from CANGZP010000107.1 coordinate 130, forward strand.
ATTGTGCTCAACCATACCTCTCACCAGCATGAATGGGCAATGAAGGCCAAAGCCGGGGATCAAGAATACCAGAATTACTACTATACCTACGAAAACCGCTGGATTCCCAACGAGTTTGAGCAGGCGATGCCAGAGATATTTCCAGAAAGTGCCCCTGGCAACTTTACCTGGAATGAGGAGATGAAGCGCTGGGTGATGACGGTATTTCACAACTACCAGTGGGACTTGAATTTCAGCAATCCCAAAGTCTTACAGGCGATGGTGGATACGATCCTATTTTATGGAAATCTTGGGGTAGACCTCCTTCGCATCGATGCGCCTGCCTTTATTTGGAAGCAAACGGGTACCTCCTGTCAAAATCTTCCCCAGGCACATATCTTACTCCGCTTGATCAAGCAGTGCGTGCAGGTAGCCACACCTGGGATGGCCCTGCTTGGCGAGGCGATCGTGGCGCCCAAAGACATTATGAATTACTTTGGTACGGGAGACTACGTGGCTCAAGAATGTGATTTTGCCTACAACGCCACCCAGATGGCTTTGCAGTGGGATATGTTGGCCTCTGGAGATACGAGTGTGATGCTTCAAGCCCAAGCAGATATTCTCCGCAAGCCCTACGGCACCTCTTGGATTACCTACAGCCGGTGCCACGATGACATAGGATTAGGCTATGAAGATGCTAGCATCGCTCAAGCAGGAAAGGATCCCTACTTGCACCGGAGATTTTTGAAGGAATACTATTCCTTTTCTGGGGATCAGTGGATGAGCCCTGCCCGGGGGGCACTGTTTTCCTCCAATCCCAAGACGGGAGATGCGCGAATCAGTGGCACACTTGCCTCACTTTGTGGCTTGGAAAAGGCGCTGTATGAAGGCAATGGCCCAGCAATTGAGCAGAGCATTCAAAAGATCCTGCTCATGCAGGCCCATTCCATCTTTTTGGGTGGACTACCCATGCTGTTTTATGGGGATGAAGTTGGCTACACCAACGATTACCGGTACCAGCAGGATCCGGGGAAAAGCTATGACAATCGCTGGATGCACCGTCCTTTGCTGGACTGGGAAAAGGTCAATCGTAGAAAAACGGAAGGAACCTTGGAATACCAGTTGTTTGAAGGAACCAAGAAGCTCTTAGCCATCCGAAAATCACAGGAATTGTTTGCCGACTTGAGCAATGTGTCTTGGATGACTCCACACAACATCCATGTGGCGGGATTGATCCGAAAAAAAGGGGAAGACCGGTGCTATTGCTTGTTCAACTTTAGTGATCGCCCGGCTGGACTTACTTGGTATGCCTTCCGAGAGCAAGGGGAGAAGTCCGCTTCCCTTTTTGACCACTGGACTCAGACTAGCTATACGTTAGGGCCTGACCACGAACATTTGGTGCTAGAGCCCTACGGGTTTCGCATTTTGGAACCTCGATAAGTTGCAGGGCTGAATTGCTGGTTTAGGATTTAGTAGAAGATCCGCGTACGAGCAGTTTGGTTTTCAGCTGCACCGTTTCGGTGTTGTTGAAATCTGTATTTTGCAGTTGTTCAATCAACATTTCCACCGCTTTAGCGCCCATCTCTTCGCCAAACTGGTCTACCGAACTGAGCGTAGGGCTGGTGAATTCAGAGAGCATCCAGTTACTAAATCCGACAAGTCCTACTTGGCTCGGAATGGAATAATTGGCCGACTTGAGGTAGTTCATCGCTCCCAAGGCCACCAAATCGGTGATGCAAAAAAGGGCATCGGGTGGATTTTGACTTTCCATCAAGGCTTTGGTAAAGGAAAATCCCTCCTCTTCCGTGATGTCAAAGCAAGGCTTCACCCATTCTTCTTGCAGGGCTAGCCCATGATCTTCGAGTGCTTTTTTATAACCTAGGAAGCGTTGTTCCGCATTCTTTACGTCCATCCTTCCGCTAAGGTGAGCGATTTTGCGATAGCCCTCACGAATCAGGTGGGCAGTAGCTTGGTATGCGCCTTCAAAGTCATCGACCACCAATTTCGGACTGGGAAGGGATTCCGTGATCTTATCAAACTGGACCACTGCCTTGCCTTCATCCAAAAATGCCTGTAGGTGCTCGGCTTCCTTTGTTTCGTTGGAAACGGAGATGATGAGTCCGTCCACCCCCATGCCCAATAGGTATTGGCTGGCCAGGACCTCTTCTTTGAGGTGGTCGTAGGATTGGGCAAGTAGGATGCTGTAGCCTCTCTTTTTGGCGGCTTCCAAGGCTCCGCTGATGGTGGTGGAGAAAAAGTGATGGACGATTTGCGGAACAATCATTCCCAAAATGGAGGTTCGGTTTTTCCGAAAATTAACTGCCATAGTATTGGGCACATACTGGTGCTTGGCCGCATATTCTTTGACGAGTTGTATCGTTTCCTCCGAAAGGGATGGATAGCCATTGAGTGCTCTGGAAACAGTCGAAGGGGAAAGTTTGAGTTCCTTTGCGATGTCTTTTAGCGTAATTTTTCGCTTTTCATTCATGAGCAGAAGACAGTTAAGACAGTGAAAAAGTTTGAAAAAGCATACCTCCTAAACTACTTATTTCTAGGGAGAATGTTTTGAAAAACGGAGGAATTCTAAAAAATCATCTTCCTTTTTGACTTGATTCAATCGAGGCAAAAAGGAAGGTGAAGATTGGTGTAAAGCGGAGGAACCCTTTTCTAAAGGATTGGCCTAAACTGCTTTAAGAAGCGGACATCATTCTCAGTAAAGAGGCGCAAATCTTTGATTTGATTTTTGAGCATGGCGATCCGCTCGATTCCCATTCCAAAGGCAAAACCTGTGTATTTCGTAGAGTCGATGCCGCAATTTTCCAAGACATTTGGGTCCACCATGCCTGCACCACCGATTTCTACCCAACCACTGTACTTGCATACGTTGCAGCCCTTTCCTCCGCAGATCAAGCAGGAAATATCAATTTCTGCACTTGGCTCTGTAAAGGGGAAAAAAGAGGGGCGAAAGCGAACTTTTGTTTCCTTGCCAAACATCTCTTTAGCAAAGTGGTACAGCGTATTCTTTAGATCGGCAAAGCCGACATTTTCATCCACATAGAGGCCTTCGACCTGATGGAAAATGCAATGTGCGCGTGCAGAGATTGCCTCGTTTCGGTACACTCTACCTGGGGAGAGGGTACGGATGGGAGGTTTTTGATTTTCCATCACCCGTACTTGTACAGAGGAGGTATGGGTACGGAGTGCGATGTCTGGATTTTTCTCAATAAAAAAAGTGTCCTGCATCTCGCGAGCAGGGTGATTTTCTGGAAAGTTCAGTGCCGAAAAGTTGTGCCAATCGTCCTCAATTTCAGGTCCTTCGGAAAGGTTAAATCCAATGCGCTCAAAGATTTCGATGATACGTTGTCTGGTAGCAGTAAGCGGATGAATAGCTCCCAATGGGGAATTGGAGGGAGGCAATGTCAGGTCGATATCGGCCGTCTTTTGTTTTTGGTTAGACGCAGCAACCTTCTCAATCAGGGCTTGAAATTTTTCTTCTGCAAGTTGCTTTACCCCATTGACGAGTTGTCCATATGCACGCTTTTCCTCATTTGGAATGCTGCCCATGGCTCCCATCAATTCTCCGACCACACTTTTCTTGGAAATAAATTCCATTCGGTAGGCCTCCAGTTGGTCTGGGGTACTTGCGTCTGCTGCAGCGATGGCAGCTTTGATGGCTTCGATTTTCTCCTGATACATGAGTTGCCGGTTATTCTAGTGGCAAAGGTACCAATTTCTAAATTTTTAGGGTAATCGCCCAAGAGTTTCCTTTAGCGATTACCCCAAATTGTACTTACCAAGTTCGTCCACCCTGCGGTCTACCCATCATCCACGGTTGCTGCGGCTCGGCTGCCGGCTGCTTGAAGTTACCCAAGATGTAGGTGAAGGTAATCATGCCATAGCGCGTGAGTACATTCGTAAAGACGTCCGTCACGGCCACGTCTGAAATGGTACGGCTGATGCTGTTGTTTTGGTTGAGTACATCAAATAGAACCGCCTTGAGTTCTGCCTTGTTGTTTTTCGCAAAGCGGAATCCGCCCTCCATATTCCAAAGCCAAAAATTTTGGTTAAATCCTTCGGAAAGGCCAGAGTAGAGGGAGTGTGCCACATTATTTCCCATAAAGAACTTGCCGTTCTTCGAGGAGAAGTAGAGGCGCATGTTCGATTCTTGCTGGTAGAAGTTATTGTTTAGGTTCTGCTGCAAGGAAGAGTTGACTATGTTGTAGGAACCCGTTGTGCTGATCGAGAAATCTACATTTTGGCTGATGTTTGAATTGAAAGTCAAACCTTGGCTTAGTGTGGTGTTGTCATTCAGGTTAGAAACTCCATTAATTAAACCTGGCGTACGGTTGAAACTTACCCGAGTATTGATGTTGAACTGGGTTTTCAACTTCTTTAGTGGTGCTCCATAGGTCAAGAAGAAGCTGGAGCGAATGTTGCCATCTAGGTTGACTGGTCGAGAAAGCTGACCTCCAGAACGAAGAAGAATCTCGTTATTGATCAGGGTATCACGGGTAGTCAAAAAGGTGCTATTTCCAATGAAATCCGAAGTAACGGAGTGGGTCACAAATAAGAATAAGGTTCTTGATTTTTCGAGGTTGATTTTGCTGATGTTCGCAAAAATGTTGTGGTTGTAACTTTGCCCCAAGTCAGGATTTCCAACACGTAGGTTGAGTGGGTTTTGGTTGTTGACCACATTCTGAAGTTCAGAGACACTAGGTTCGTTGGTGCTGGTTCGGTAACGCATTCTCCAGCTGAAGCCTGTTTTCCGGTTGCGGTAATTCAAGTTTGCGCTCGGAAGGAAGTTGTTGAAGCTTCTATTGAAGGTTCCTGGAACTGGGAAGAAGGCCTCGTTGTCTAATCGAGCATTTTGGTAGTCCATGTTTACATTGACAGACCAAGCATCCTTGTTGTAGGCGTAGCCCGAACGAAGTCGTTGGGTGATGAATTTGTTGTCAAACTCATTACTCAATGCTGTGTCTAGAAGTGCTTTGCGCTCTTCATCGATCTGGAAGGTTTTTTGATCTGCTGCCGTGGCGTTATTCCCTACTTGATAGCCAAAAGTACCAATTGCATTTTTGCTCAATTGCTCCGTAAAGGTCAGGTTGACGCGGTAGTTGAATCCTTCATTCAGTGAATAAGTTTCCTGCGTAGCAGTGTCCACTAGGTTTCTACGGAACTCACGGCTTGCAGCCAAAAGATCAGAGTCCTGGTCTCGATTGGACCAAGCGGTAAATACTTCGGTAGAAAGGGTTCGTCCCTTTTTATCGAATTTGTAGCGATAGGTCAAGTTATTGGATAAGTTGACCGCTTTGGTGGCTGCATTGCTAATGGACCGAAGTGCGGAAAGGGAATCGCCCAAGCTATTGCGGGTAAGCGCATCTCGATCGCTGAAGGTGCTGTTATCTTGGAAGGAAAGGCTAGGCGTAAGCACGATCGAGTTTTTCTCATTGAGATCCGCTTCAATTCTAGCATTGGCGCGGTGGTTGCTATTTTTAACGGTATTGATCAGGTTTTCTTCGTAAAACTGGCGGAGGTTCGCGTTTACGACAGTTTCCCGGTTGGTGATTTGACGTAGGGAGTTGGCTGTATTGTTGAAGAAATAACTGCCGGTTACGTTGACTTTTTTACCCCATTTGTCGGAGTAGTTCAATCCCATCGCATTCGTAGTGACTATGCCTCCAGAGTTGCCCACGAGGAAGTTGTTATTTCCTCCACCGCCCCATTGGCCGCCACCAAATCCTCCACCACCCATGCCACCCATCATTCCTCCTCTACCCGCTCCCGCAGAAGCATTGGCAGTTAATCCAGCAAGGTCTTGACTGGAGAAGTTTTGTTGGTTGATGTTGTTGAAAAGGCCCAGCACGGAAATCCGCTGATCTCCTTTAAAGAAGTTGACACTACCTCCAGCGGCATAGCGGTCGTCGTTGCCATAGCCCGCGTAGGTTCTACCGAAGGAGCCATTTTTCTTGTCAGAACGCAAAATGATGTTGATGGTCTTGGTGTAACTACCGTCATCAAATCCGGTAAGACGGCTTTGGTCAGAGCGCTGGTCCAAGACTTCCACACGATCAATAGCATCTGCAGGCAAGTTGCGGAGCGCAATATTTGGATCACTACCAAAAAATTCGCGACCATCTACCAAGATTTTTTGTACTTGCTCCCCTTGTGCTTGGATTTGGCCTCCTTGCATGGTGATGCCTGGCATCTTTCGAATGAGGTCTTCTGCCTGGGCATTGGTTTGTGTTTTGAATGCATTGGCATTGAAGGAAGTGGTATCTCCTTTTTGCTCACCTACAACGCTGACACCTTTGACTAGCACCTCACCCAAGACTTTGGTGTCTTCGAGTAGGATCAGTTCGCCTAGCTCCACTGGCTCACGCATGCTGTGAATTTTGGTGATGGTTTTGTAGCCTAGAAAGGTGATTTCAAGTTTGACCTCAGGGATAAATGGTCTTGCAATTTCAAATCGTCCATCCGCACCCGTTACGGTACCGCGGAGTAGGGAGTCAGTGACGGTTTTGATCAAGACATTGGCGCCGATCATGGGCGTTTTTGCCGCCCCATCGATGACCTGACCGGTAAACTTTCGTTCGGGTCGGGCTTGGTCAGTTGGGCGCTGCCCAAAGGATGGAAGCGCAACAAAAAATGAAAAAATTAAAAGAAAAAGGAAGTGGTAAGTTTTCATAAATTGGTTGTAGTACACCTTCTTTGACTCCAATTGGAAGCAAAAGGTTTAATGGAGGTGTGGAGTAAAATTAGAGTGGGAATTCTAAGGGATAAGTGGTTTATTTTCAGTCTAAAAGTCGGGAAATCAAGAACCTTGTTTCATGATCTCCGCATACGAAATTCCGTAATGGCTTTCGTGGTAGGTCACTTTGCCCTTTTGGATAAGCAGTACTTGAGGGGATTCATGCGGAATACCAAAGCGCTCCGCAACCTGATTGGATAGCGATCGGAAAGCGATCAAATCCAAGTAGTACGGGGTGATTCTTTCAGAATCTTCTTCTTTCCAGTTTCGCAAAAGCCGATCCAAAGACATGCTGCTGATGGAGCACCGAGTACTGTGTTTGAATAGCAATACAGGCTTCTCGGCACTTGCTGCGATTACTTGATCAATTTGGGCTTCTGAGGTGAGTTTGTTCCAGTTCATGTCCTCTTTTCGCTACTTTTGTAGTTGATCTTGCAAAGGTAACCTAGATCTTCTGAACTCTCAAGTACAATGACCGAGCCAACTTTCTGTATTGCAATTAAAAGAACTTTAATTTTTTGGATTGGAGCAGGCCTCCTGGCCGCTTCCTGTAAGTCTCTGGATCCTGCTGCAAGCTTACCGTTACCGGTAGTTCCCGGCACCAAGTCTTCCTTAAACGTGCCTCTTGAGATCCCCTTTTCGACACTTTCAGCGGTAGCCAATCGCGAAACTCCCACTTTGATTTTCCGTCAGCGGGGAATGGATTTAGGGAATGGGTTGGTAGGTGATTTTGAATTTTCAAGAAACGGTAAAATCCAGCTTCGCGCCTTGGATCAACAACGTTTGGAAGTAGTGTTTCCGCTAAAAATTCAAGGAGAAATCGGCTTGAAGCCAGGGGGCATCCGGAATCTCCTGCAGACCAAGGTGCCGATCAACCAGGCCTTGGCTCCCGTTTTTGTGATCAA
>CANGZP010000108.1 GCA_947458475.1 Cyclobacteriaceae bacterium
CCAGGTCTGAGAATTTGATTGTGTTTTCCATGAATATTGTCCTTTGTTTTTCTTGCCATGGTATCCTAAATCCCAGACAAGAAACAGCGAGGACTCACGGCACGAAAAATAGCTCTGTCAAAATTGACGATGCAAAAGTAAGTAGAAATATTTTGTAAACCAAGGGTAGGGCTGAAGTTTTTAGAATATTCTGTATAATTGAGGGGATTTAAACGAAATATATTTGGTGAGGGGAGGAGAAAAAAAAGAAATACGAGGTACGAAATACGATATTTTTCTAATGTCGAATGCCGAACGTCGAGCGCAGAATGCTGAAGTGGTGAAGGCGGGCGACTAAGAAATAAGCAGACTATTAAGCTCAGCAAGATATAGTCTAATTTCTTGCCTCTCGGCTCTTGTTTCTCGATTAATGTCGAATGCTGAACGCTGAGTGCAGCATGTCGAACAAAAAGTACCAAGTACTAAGTACCAAGTACGAAGTAGGGATTCGCATTGGGATTCGAATTCTATTCCGGAAAAATCTTGGTACTTTGTACTTCGTACAATATTTAGTCTAATCTCTTGTATCTCGTCTCTTGCATCTTAACAATCTTAGTACTTCATACTTGGAACCTGGTACATTTTTTAGTCTAATCTCTTGTTTCTTGTCTCTTGCTTCTCAACAATCTTGATACTTCGTACTTGGTACTTTGTACCTAGTACTTCGTACCTCGTACTATAAAAACGACCGATCCTCAGTCGCTTCTTCGGTCATCTTTTCGGCAAGATCCTTGCCCAAGTATCGGTCAATCATGCCATGCGCAAGATAGAGCACTGGTGTTAGAGCCATGGCGACGGTAAACTTATACACATAGTTGATGAGCCCTACTGCAGCGATTTGTGGGAGGCTCCAATTTCCAAAAACATAGAAGGCAATCCCAAGCACTACAAAGGAATCGATGAACTGAGATACGAGCGTGGAGCCGGTGGCACGTAGCCAGATCATTTTTGGACCTGTCACTGCGCGTAGCTTTTGAAAAACATACACATCAATCAGTTGGCCGAGTAAAAAAGCGGTCAGTGAACCCACAATAATGCCCAAGCCCTGTCTAAAAATGGTATTGAAGGCATAGTTGATATCGAAAGTAGTTCCGTTAGGCATGCTTGCATTTACCTCTAACCAAAAATCAGCAGGCACCAAGGCTGTTACAAGGCTGATGACCACAAAAACATAGGTGATCAATCCTGCCGTCAAAAAGCTGATTTTCCGGACTCCTTTTTTACCAAAGTATTCATTGATCAGGTCTGTTGTAATAAAGACCACTGGCCAAATCACTGCACCAGCGGTGAGATTAAAATCCAGCACAAATTCTCTGAAGAAAGTCCATTGAACTGGCTCAAATCCCAGGGTGCGTTCCCCCGAAAAAATCTTTACTCCGATGATTTCAGCCAGGATGGCATTGGTTAGGAATATCGCTCCTAGGATGACAAACAAATTGGTCTTTCGACTTTGTGGAGATTCATTCATGACATAGGTATGGGGTAGGTGACGCCTTCTTCACTTAAGCTAGAATTTGGGAAAATGGTTTGTGCTTCAGCCAACAATTCCCCTAAATCGGGATATCGAGAAGAAAAATGGCCGAGTAGCAGTTTTTTTACACCCGCAAGTTTCGCTACCTGGGCAGCTTGTTTGGCAGTGCAATGAAAGGTTTCGGTGGCACGAAAACTATCCGCCTCCACAAACGTGGATTCATGGTAAAGGACATCCACTCCTTCAAAATAGGCTGTCAACGATGGATTGAATGCGGTATCGGAGCAGAAGGCATAACTTCTTAACGGAGCTAAGGGATGGCAATAGTCCTTAGTATTGTAAGTAGCTCCATTTGCATCCCGGTAATCTTGCCCCAAACGTAGCTGTTGGATCGCCTCCAAAGGAAGGGGGCTTTCCTGGAGTTTGGATTTGATGAGTGAGCGGAAGCCTTCCTTTTCTTGAATGATAAATCCAGTGGTAGGGATGCGGTGCTGTAGCGGGAAGCTGGAAACCGTAAATTGAGGATGATCTAGTAGGATGACCTTTCCTTCGGTTGTCGTTTCCCTAAATTCCAAGGGGTAACTCAAGCGGGTTTGGCTCCATCTAAAGTGGGTGGTAATGATCTCATCAAGGCCTCTTGGTCCAAAAATCCGTAAGGGATCTTTCCGTTTGGAGAGGTGGTAACTGGAGAGTAGGCCGACTAATCCAAGGTAATGGTCCCCATGAAGGTGGGAGATAAAAATGGTTGAAATTTTAGAGGATTTGGCCTTGTATTTCCGAAGTTGAATTTGAGTACCCTCGCCACAATCTAGCAATAAAAACTCCTGCCCAAATCGAATGACTTGGGCAGTGTGATTTCTTCCATGCATGGGAATGGAAGAAGTGTTTCCTAGGATCGTGACCTCAAACTCTGGACTCAAGCGCCCTCCTCGTCTTCTCCTCCGTCAATCTCATGCATAAATACCATTTCCCCAGCTTCTTCCAAGTTGGCTACAAGCCGCAGCTTCTTATCAAGCATGGAGATCTTGAGCAACTTCATCACGTGGTCACGAACACCAGAGATCACAAAAATCCCTCCATTTCGGCCAAATTCGCGGTCTCCTACGAGTAGAGCACTCAATCCGCTGGAATCCACATACTGTACTTGACTCATGTCGAGCACCAGGTTGCTGTAGCCCTCGGCATGGATGGTCAGCAATTCAGACTTTAGTTTAGGAGCCAATAGGGAGTCAATTTTTTCCTCTAGTGGGGAAAAAACAACGTATTGCTCTTTTTTATCGATGGTATATTTCATGTGTGTGCTTAGTTGGCTAAGTAATCTACTATACTTTTTTCAATTCGTGTGGCAATGTCGGTGGTTTCTGCACGAACAAAGGCAGTTCCTGTAATCTTTTCAAACAACTCAATGTAGCGATCTGAAATGCTTTCTACAAGTTCATCGCTCATTTCAGGCACCACTTGGCCCTCTTTTCCTTGGAATCCGTTGGCAATGAGCCACTGACGTACAAACTCTTTAGACAATTGTTTTTGAGGCAATCCTCGCATTTGGTTTTCCTCGTAGCCTTCCGCGTAGAAGTAGCGAGAAGAATCCGGGGTATGGATTTCATCGATCAAGTAAATCTTTCCATCTGCTTTGCCAAATTCATACTTGGTATCGACCAGGATCAACCCCTTTTCCTTGGCCATCTCTTGCCCGCGTTGGAATAGGGCACGGGTGTATTTTTCTAGAATCAGGTAGTCTTCCTCTGATACGATGCCCTTGGCTAAAATATCTTCACGAGAAATGTCCTCGTCATGTCCTTCAGAAGCTTTGGTGGTAGGGGTGATGATTGGGGTAGGAAAGGCATCATTTTCTTTCAGCCCTTCCGGCATGGGTACCCCGCAGAGCATTCGCTTGCCCAAGGCATATTCGCGAGCAGCATGTCCTGCGAGATAGCCACGGATCACCATTTCTACCTTGAAGGGCTCACAGCGCTTGCCAATGGTCACGCTTGGATCTGGGGTTGCAGTAACCCAGTTGGGTACCAAATCTGCAGTGGCTTTGAGGAAGCCTGCGGCGATTTGGTTTAGTACCTGTCCCTTGTAGGGGATAGCCCGTGGAAGTACCACGTCGAAGGCAGAGATTCGGTCGGAAGCGACTACCACAAGTTCTTTTTCAAACATGTATACGTCGCGTACTTTACCCTTGTAAAAGCCTTTCTGTTCTGGAAAGGAAAAATGAGTTTCTTTGATGGCTTTGCTCATGAAGAATTCGTTTGGGCAAAAATAGAAAAATCGATTTGGCTAGCGGTGTACTCGCAGGTTATTTATTGATTTTATTTCCAAGTTCGTAAGTTTCGGTTCGTTCTAGTACCCCATTCTCACCATAGAACTCTCGAATTCCATTTAATTTACCTTTAGTAAATCGTCTGATTTCCTGAATTTTACCTGTTTCGTAATAAAGTATTGCTTCTCCTTCTTGTAATTCATTGAGAAAGGGGGTGCTGGAGGAGATTTGCCCGTTGGGATAGTATTTTTCCTCCTTGATTTTTGCTCCTTTTTTGGAATAAAACTCCTGCTGCTGTAGGGTGCCTGACTCGTAATAACTGCTACTTGGGCTGGAAGGAATTCCTTTGTCAAAGGTCGTTTTTTGTTTCAGTGCTCCACCAGGATAGTAGCTGAGCAGTTCCCCCTGAGGAACCCCTTTTTTATAGTTCCCTACACGTTCAGGTTGTCCATTGGAATGTTGGAGAAGATAGGGACCATCTAGTTCTCCGAAGTTGAAAAATAACCGCGAGCGCAAGCTACCATCCGGAAAAAAGCTTTCTTCTTTTCCATGCAGCACTCCACGCTCGTAATTACCTTGGTATTGCAAAATACCTGATTCGTCGTAGTCTTCCCGGCTACCGTGAAATTGTCCTACTAAATAGCTGATTTTGGATTGAATGGATCCATTGGGATAGTATTTGAGGGAAATACCTTCGGGTTTATTTGCTAGGAAGGGAGTCTTTTCAGATAGGGTCCCATCTTCAAAATAGGAAAGGACGTCACCTTCCAGTTGGTTGGCCACAAAGTTGGAGCGCTGCTGAAGCTTGCCATCCGAATAAAAGCTTAAAGCCTCTCCTTCGCGCTGGTTGTTTTGAAAGGTTACTTGGCGAAGAGTATCTCCTGTTACTGGATCCAAATCATAGAAAATCCCATGGCGCTGCTCATTTTTAAGGGTGCCGATTACGACCAATCTCCCCTCCAAGTCGTACCGTTTTACGGTGCCATTTGCTTTTCCATTGACAAGCAAAACCACTTCCTTGACCTTTAACGTATCCTCTGCATGATAGGTGCGCAGTGTATCTTGACCAAAGGTCAAAATTGAAACTAAACCAAGTAAAAAGGTGAAAAATGCGGGTTTGAACATAAGAATGCACTTGGAGATGAATCCAAAAATCAGCATTTAGGCTGGAAATGGGATTCAGTGCTTGAAATTACAAAGAAGCAAATTCAACTCCATAACCATTACCGTATTTAGTTGGGAAGGGCTAACTTTGAATTTCCAAAATCAGAATCGTATGCTTTATTTTCGTCTTTTTGTCCTGTTTATACTCCTGACTCTTACTTCCTGTGCTTCCGAGCCAGAGGTCAACTTTAAAAATTACGAGGGAGAGATTTTTGGAACCTATTACCGAATTCAGGTAGGGGACACGGATCGGGATTTTCAAGTGCCTTTTGACTCGGTCTTTGGGCTAATCAATACAGCTTCAAATTCCTATGTCCAGGAGTCTGAAGTTTCCGATTTTAATTTGACAGGGAATTTAAAGGATCCATCCTTTACTTTTCGAGATATGCTCGATTCCTGTAAAAAATTTAATTCCCAAAGTCAAGGCTATTTTGAACCTACTCTTTTTCCTCTGCTCAAGGCATGGGGTTTTTCTTTTGAACAGCGGGAACAGATGGATAGCGCAAAGGTAGCAGCGTTAAAAGCATTGGTAGGCTTTGAATCCAAGCTTGTCGTAACAGATTCAGGATATTTTGCTGCTCAAGAAGGCGTAAAATTAGATGTTACAGGCCTTGGTGAGGGCTATGCTATCGATAAGTTGGCAGAGGTCTTGGATCAAGCAGGGGTGGCCAACTACCTGGTAGAGATCGGAGGGGAGATGAAGGGAAAGGGGAACAATCCAAGAGGTGAAAATTGGAGTATTGGGATTGAAGATCCATCACAAGCAGAGTTGGGAGTGACCAATTCCATGCTGACCAAGGTAACCTTGAATCAATTGGCTTTGAGTAGCTCGGGCAACTACCGTAAATTTTACATGGATGAGCAGGGCAATCGAAGATCACACCTCATAGATCCGACGACTGGTTTTCCAGTAAGTCATTCGATGGTTTCAGTATCCGTATTGGCCCCCTCAGCTACGCAAGCAGACGCTTTGGCCACCGCATTTATGGCGATGGGTCCAGAAAAAGCCAAGGTGCTGGCAGAAAGCCTACCCGGTGTAGAAGCGATGTTTGTGCTAGCCGAAAAGGACCGCCTGCGTATGGAATTTACTTCGGGCTTTCCGAAGGAGCTGGAGCAGAAGAAAAAGTAACTAATTTGTGCCGCAGTGCGAAAAAAGCATATCTCCCCGCAATTCTGCTGGGCAGGCTGGAAAGTAAGTAAGACGCAAAAAGCAAGGGTAGGCAGGCTCTAAGTATCGGTAAGAATAAATAAATAAATAAATAAATCTCGCAAAGTAGGAAAGCCGCAAAGGGGTTGTATCACTTTTTTCTTTGAGCCTTGTCTGCGGTAGGCAGAAGCGAAGAAGGGGGCTTCACTTTTAAAAGTTTCTGAACCCTATTTCTGGTATTTCGTAGGAGATAGGTATTCCCCTAGTCTTTTGGATGAAAAAGTGGTTAGTTCCATTTTGGAACATACCACTTTAAACGGCGTATTGAGGCAAAAAGACCAAAAAAAGGAATATAATCCAATTTCCTAAATGCTATTCTAGCAGTTGGCTATCGATCAATTTTTGACGAGCTAAGCAGTTCTGTATTTGGGCAATATAGGTAATATCGGATGGCCTAGTCTAGAATACTTTTTAACCTAAATTTTTTACACGGATATGAAAGACGAATTAGTTTTATACCGCTTAGATGATTTTGCTGAGCATGTTGAGGTCAGGATTGATGAGAAAAGAGAAACCATTTGGCTCACACAACAGCAAATTGCTGATTTATTTGGTACCAAGCGACCAGCCATCACCAAACACTTAAGTGCTATTTTCTATACGGGGGAATTAGATGAAGAAGTGGTTAGTTCCATTTTGGAACATACCACTCTACACGGCGCATTGAGGCAAAAGACCCAAAAAACACGGGTTAAATACTACTCTTTGGATGCAGTTCTTGCAGTGGGCTATCGCGTGAATTCTGGTCGAGCAACACAGTTTCGTATTTGGGTTACACGCGTTTTGAAAGACTACTTGCTGAAGGGTTATGTCATCAATAACCGGATGAACAGACTCGAAGATCGAATGGATGCTATTGGTGCTCAGGTGAATCAACTAGAACTGCAACTCAACACGCATTTAATTCCCTCTCAGGGAGTTTTTTTCGAAGGCCAAGTATTTGATGCGTATGTGCTGATTTCAAAAATCATTTGCAGTGCCCAAAAATCCATTATGCTAATTGATAATTATGTGGATGAAACCGTATTGGTTCAATTAAGCAAGAAAAATAAGGATGTAACCGTAACCCTACTCACCAAAACCATTTCCAAACAACTTCAACTAGATGTACATAAAGCGAATGCTCAATACCCGACAATTCTAGTAAAGCAGTTTAGCCAAAGTCACGATCGTTTTTTGATCCTCGACAAAAAAGAAATCTATCACCTGGGTGCTTCTCTTAAAGACTTGGGTAAAAAATGGTTTGCCTTTTCCAAACTAGATCAACGATCGGTGCCAAGCATGATGGCATCCATTTCG
>CANGZP010000109.1 GCA_947458475.1 Cyclobacteriaceae bacterium
GCTCAAGACAAAGGTAGCCTACATTCTCAAGCTAGATGCAGAAGGAAAAGCCACTTTGAGATGGGAGGATCTCGATGAAGGCAGCAGAGACAACTGTAGCATAAAAGATAGAATCCTCTCTAAGACTGCCTTCACTTGCACCGACCTTGGAACAAGCAAGGTCACCTTTACCACAAAAGATGCATCAGGGAATACTTCTTCTGCGGAAGTGACCGTATCTGTGGTGGACGAAATCAAGCCTACGCTAAAAACAAAGGCTACCTACACCCTCAAGTTGGATGTTCAAGGAAAAGCTACCCTGAAGTGGGAAGATATTGACGAAGGCAGTTCGGACAATTGCAGCATCACCGAGCGTAAGCTTTCCAAAACGGAGTTTAGCCGAACCGATGGTGGAGACAACAAGGTCACCTACACCCTCACCGACATCAGTGGAAACACCAGCAGCATCGATATTTCCGTACGCGTAGACATCGTACTCTCAGCTCCTGAGCGATCCAATCAGGGCAACTCTATTAAAGCCTATCCCAACCCTGTCAATGATTATTTATACATGAAATTTGCTGAAGGAATTAGCACCAGTGCTATCAGAGGATCTTCCCTGGTAGATGCCTCCGGTAAAGTGATTGGAGAGCTAACTCTAGAAGAGGATGGAAATGGACGACTCGGGTTTTCAACTCGTGACCTCAAGACTGGAATGTACTTCCTTCGTCTGAGCACACGAGACACCCTACACCTAATCAAGTTCACTGTAATCCACTAATCGATGAAAAAGCTACTTGTATTACTCCTTTGCCTTGGCTTATTCGCTTCCTGTGGAGAGGAACAAAAAACACCTGAAGAGCTCGCACTAGAAAAGCTTAGCGGGGAAACAGGAATCACCTACACCCTCGGTACTACCGGTTACGTGAAGCGAAACCAGGTGGATGAAAGTAAGTTCTATCCCAACCTGAATTTAAAGTTGCAAGGAACAAGCAAGTCCTATACTTCCAGTGGAGCGGATGACTTGTTTGATGCTTCTGGCAACTGGGAATTTGTGGGGACTAACTTTGATAAAATTCGGCTAACTGGCAGCAAGCCTGCAGCTCAAGGAGATATCTCTTTCACTAAAAATGGCCAAGACTTGATCTTGGTGTTTTCCGTACCCACACCACCTGGGGGAAGAGTGGCATCACTCACTGGCAGTTATGAAATCAAACTGACGGGGAATTAATAGACTAACTCCTCAAAAACCAAACACAAAAAAGCCCTTGATTCACTGAATCAATGGCTTTTTTAGCTTGCAGAGAGGAAGGGATTCGAACCCTCGATACCCTTTTGGAGTATACACACTTTCCAGGCGTGCTCCTTCAACCACTCGGACACCTCTCTGTTTGTGGTTTGATCCGCTACGCGAATCGGAGTGCAAAGAAAAAAATTATTCCTGCCGATTCCAAACGGCTATCGGAAATATAACAAAATTAGGTGCTGATCTCCCCAGAAATGGACTGCGTGAGCTGCAGGCAAATCTCTTCTCGGCTCAACTTTTGGCCAAGCAAGAACATCAACTTCGTCACTGCCGCCTCGGTAGTCATATCCGCTCCACTCACCACCCCTACAGCTAGCAACTCCTTGCTCGTTTCATACCTCCCTTGAATAACCCGGCCTCCATTGCATTGAGACACATTTAATAGGATCAATCCCTTCTTGATGGCAGAATCCAAAGACTTCATAAACCAATCAAGCGAAGGGCTATTTCCAGATCCATAGGTTTCCAAGACCACCCCTCGCAAACCCGGAATGGCAAAACAAGCATCTAAGATTTTGTCCGTAATCCCTGGGAAAAGTTTTACAATCATGACCCCATTGTCCAAGTTGTTCCGATTGATCAATTTTCGATTGGCTTCGTAAGGACGAATCGCAGTGGTATTGTAATCAATCACAATACCCGCCTCTGCTAGAATGGGGTAATTCTCCGATTCAAAAGCATCAAAATGGACGCTTTGCACCTTTTTGGAACGGTTGCCCCGCAGCAGCATGTGGTTAAAGAAAATACACACCTCCGGTACAATGGGTCTGCCCTTCATTTTGGCTGTGGCAATCTCCAAGGAGGTCATCAAATTTTCCCGCGCATCAGAGCGCATGGCTGAGATGGGCAACTGTGCTCCTGTGAAAATGACTGGCTTATTCAATCCCTCCAGCATGTAGCTCAGCATGGAAGCGGAATAGGCCATCGTATCTGTTCCGTGGAGGACCACAAAGCCATCGTAGCTGTCGTAATTCTCTGTGATGATATACGCCATGTCCTTCCAGTGGCTCATGGTGACATTGGAGGAGTCGATGGGCTCGGGAAACGAGATCACCGTGATCGCAATGTTCATGTTGGAAAGGATCGGAATCTTCTCCAAAATCTGTCCAAAATTGAAGGGCACCAAAGCACCCGACTCATCGTAAGACATGCCCAAAGTTCCTCCTGTATAAATGATCAGCACGGAAGATGCCTTGCTTGTTTTGATGCCGGTATTGAGACGAACGATCTTGTAATTCATTTTTTAATCTTTGTAAACAGTTGAAGTGCCTGAGCACTAGTTGCTTCCGCCACTTGAGTAGCGGGTATCTGAAGTAGATCCCCCACCCGTTCCGCAATAAAGGGTAGAAATGCTGGGGAATTTCTTTTTCCACGTTGTGGAACCGGCGCTAAATAGGGTGCATCTGTTTCCAAAACCAAATGCTCCAAACCAATATACGGAATCACCTGATCCAAACCTCCATTTTTATAGGTTGCAACGCCCCCAATCCCCAACAAAAACCCCATCTCCACAATCCGCTTTGCTTGGTCTAAAGTTCCCGTAAAACAATGAAATATCCCCCTCAACTTACCATCATGCATTTTTTCAATAAAATCGATGGTCAAATCAATGGATTCTCTGCAGTGCAACACTATGGGTAGCTCCTTGGATTTGGCCCATTCGACTTGGGTCTCCAAAGCTACCAACTGCCGATCTAAATTCGTTTTATCCCAGTACAAATCCGTCCCAATCTCTCCCACTGCAGCAAAGGACCGGCTATTCAGCCAACTCTCCATCACCTGCAGCTGCGCCTCAAAATCATCGCCCACTTCGCAGGGATGCAAGCCCATCATGGGCACACACAAGTCCCCGTAGCGTGCTTCACAGTCCAGCATGCGGTCAATGCTGTGTACATCCACATTGGGCATAAACACGGTGGTGACGCCTGCAGCACGGATTTCTTCAATGACCTGATCCCGATCTGCGTCAAACTTGCTGGAATAAATATGGGCGTGGGTATCAATCAACTGCATGAAGAAAAGCAGGGTTAAAAGGACATTTATACCCCAAAAATAAGAAACTATACCTGCAATATTCCGAAAGGTGCCGATTGGTTTAAAAAAATTAGGGTGTTAGACCTCCTAATCCACTAACCTTCCAAGAGCTGCGTGGTGTATCCCTCTCCGACCAAAAAATCCAAGTAATCCGGTAACACCTTCTTTAGCTGCGCCTGGGTCTTTTGCTGATCATGAAAAACGACAATCGTACCAGGGGCTGTTCTTGAAGCACATTCCCGAATCAAAATCTCCGAAGACACTCTCGAATCAAAATCATAACTCAGCAAATTCCACATCACTATTCTCTTAGTGGATTCTATCCCCTTGGCTTGCCCAGGATTAATCCAACCATAAGGAGGACGAAAAAACCGGGGCATTTCCCCAACGGTATCGGAAAGAATCGCATCGCAGGCGGCAACATCCTCCAGATAGGCTTTTGTGGATATTTTCCAGCCAGACAGGTGATGGTAGGTGTGGTTGCCTAGCTGATGTCCAGCAGCCACTACTTCCTGAGCGAGAGCTGGATACTTACGTACATTATCCCCTACCATAAAAAAAGTGGCCTTCATGCTGCGCTTCTCCAATTCCTCCAACACCCAGTCGGTAATACCGGGTACAGGCCCATCGTCAAAGGTGAGCGTAATTTTTTGTTCCAAACTTGGTCCTTTCCAAATCCGATTGGGGTACAGAGCCGGTATAAAAAATGGAAGTTGATGCAGCCTCATTTACTCGAAAACCGAAGACTTAAAAGGGTTAAATCATCGTGAAACGGTACTTTTTTGGAAAATTTATCCATTGCAGATCGGAATTCAAGATGAAATTGAGCAGGATCATGGTCCTTATATTTATCGATAAACTCCTTGAATCTACCCTCTCCAAACTCTTCTTCCTCTGGATTCATGGCTTCTGTCAAGCCATCCGTGTAGAGGTGTATGGTGAAATTTTGCAAGCCTTCTCGTATCCCTACTTCCAAAAATGGAACTAACTCAAAAGCGCCCAAAATGGTAGTTCCTGCCTCCAAAAACGCCGTAGTACCTGATGTTCCAGCAACCAATACGGGTGGATTATGTCCTGCATTCACAAAGCGCAAATTGCCGCTTGAAAACTCATATTCGCCCAAGAAAAAAGTAATGAACCGCTCTCCTTTGGTCAAATCAAAAAGCGTGAAATTCAATTGATGAATCAAGGTTTCCAGGTCCGTATGGCTTCGCAACAAGGTCCGAAGCGCAGCCTGAAAATTAGACATCAACAAGGCCGCTGCCATTCCTTTTCCTGACACATCTGCAATGCAGAAGTACAATTTATCCTCACCGTTGACAATCAAATCGTAATAGTCACCACCAACCCTGCTGTGAGGGATGTAGGTCACTTCGGCCTTCAAAAAATCTGAGTTCGGCAATACTGCTGGAAACAAAAGTTGCTGCACCTGCGAAGCAATCTCCATCTCCCGTTTGACAACTTCCTGTTCCAGCTGCCTTCTGGCAAAGCGTTTATTTTCCAGGGCCACCACCAATATATTGGCCAAGGCTTGGGTGAAGTCCAAATCCAATTCCAGCTCCTTATTTTTTTGTTTCAAAAACAAAATCGCAAGCAAGGTCTCCTTGTGGTACACCGGGAGGTACGTTTCCAGTTCCCCAAAAGAATACCCATCTTCGAGGCGGATGGACAAGCTGCCAGACTTTTTATTTTCCTCTACCGCATCCGCTGAGAGTAGGACTGGAGTTTTTGACTTGACTCCATGAGCGATGCGTTGCTCAAAATCACCTTCCTTCGCAACGTATAGAATCAAGGAACGAATATCAAGGTGTACCAAACAGGTAAACTTGAAGATGTTGATCAGCACCTCTTCGGATTGATTTTCATTGATGGCCTGCGTGATTTCAAGCAAGGCCTTCAGCTCCAATTCTTTCCGCTGGTATTTGTAGCTATTCGAATCCACGCTAGATTGTCGTATGGGCCATTAAGCCCCTTTTTGTGGCCAGATACAGGAGGCCCTTGCCCAGTTCATGCAGGTCAATGTCCTCAAAGCATTCTTGGTCTGGTGCCGAAAAGCATTTGATCCAGCCCTTGTCCTTAAGTAAGGTAAGCGTGTTGAGAAGCTGTAAATCCGGCCAACCCAAGGCTTCTTGCAGGATTGCATAGGGTTGAACGAAATACAATTCGTCTAATAAATCAAATTCTTCGTCACTCATAAGTACGCTTGGCTAACTCCTAAAATTAAGGAATCTTATTGAAAATTTGGCTAAGACGTAGCGGTCTCTACCAGCTACAACAATGAGGCCACTAACCACTTCCCGCTTGCGCATGATTTTCCCTGTATTTCCATTAACTTGGTTTCGTGAAAGCTCCTGAGAAAAAACTACCCACAGAAAAAATCATTTTAGGCATCGATCCAGGGACTACCGTGATGGGCTATGGCTTGATTTTGACTGAAGGCAAGAAATACAAGATCCTCCAATATGGAGTCATTCACCTCAAAAAATACGAGACGCACGAACTGAAGCTCAAGAAAATCTTTGAGCGCATCTCTGGCATTCTCGATGAATTTGCACCTGATTCTGTAGCCCTAGAAGCCCCGTTCTATGGAGTCAATGTGCAATCCATGCTAAAGCTAGGCCGTGCACAAGGAGTGGCAATGGCGGCCGCACTTTCCAAAGAAATACCCATTACGGAGTACTCCCCAAAAAAGGTAAAACAATCCGTAACGGGAAATGGAAATGCCTCCAAAGAGCAAGTAGCTGCGATGCTTCAAACCCTGCTCGGCATTGAAGAACTCCCCAAACTGTTGGATGCTACCGACGCGCTAGCGGTAGCACTATGCCACCACTTTCACGAAGGCAGGATGCAAACCCGTGGAAGAAACGAAGGATGGAAATCCTTTATTCAAGAAAATCCAGATCGACTTAAAAAATAAACGGAGTGTTTACTCCGTTTTTTCTTTTGCAGCCTTGGAAGGAAGGGTATACCCTACCGAAAGTTTGAAGACGGTATTGTTCACCTCAAACTCATAATAATTGAAAGGTACGACACCAAAGTCATAGCTAAACTGAAGGTTGACTCCGGAAGCCATCTGGTATCCAACACCCATTACTGCTCCGATTTCATAGCCACCAAGGGATTCCGCATTGGTATCTTTTACACTTCCAGCCGTACGGGTTCTTGAAAGTAGAAACCCTGCCTGAGGGCCTGCAAACACATTAAATGAGGAATTGATGGCATAACGCGCCAATACAGGAATATCCAAATAGCCAAGACTCTCTTTGATTTCTTGTGTAGCACCTAAAGGTATTGTTTTATACCCTTTTCCTGAATAAAACAAACCCGGCTCTACCGTTAACTTATCGGTTGCCTTGACTCCATAATAAGCTCCTAAATGCACTCCAGTAGTTGAAGTAAATGCACGCTGAGATTCTCCATTAGAGAAGTTAGAGGAGCCGATACCTGCACGAATACCTATTTGTGCTTGAACAGCAGTGGCGAAAATTAAAAATGCGAGAAGTAAAAAACCTTTTTTCATAATAGGGGTGATTTTTGTTTCTTAAAACTAAAACAAGAAATGTGAAAATCTAGCTGGCAATGGATTTTTATTCTGTGAAACTTAATTCGAAACCGCTTCAAATTAACTGCTCTAGAAATCACTTGAATAGCTTCTATTTGGAATCCCTCCCAATTTTTCCCAAATTCAAACTTCAATTGCAACAAACCCAACAACCTAAGTCCGCCTACTCATCTCTGCCCCCTTGAATCCGAAATTCATGTGTATGGCAAAAATTTTAAGCGTGGTGAAGGTGCAAACAGTACGCAGCATGATTCGATCCCTACTCCTTTTTTCATGCCTATGCCTCCTCTGGAGCTGTGGCTCAGCTTCCAACGAACAAACTTTTGATAGTTCCAACCTGCGTCGTGCAACTCCAGAAGAAGTAGAAGCCTTGGTAGAAGCATTTATTCTTGCCGAAGACTCCAGCACCATCCAAATTCCGGAGGGATTTTATGAACTCAAGACCCAACTCATTCTTGACAATAAAACCGCCATTCGCATCCATGGAGCCGGAATGGACAAAACAGTGCTTTCTTTTCGTGATTTGAAATCAGGGGGAGAAGGGGTAAAA
>CANGZP010000110.1 GCA_947458475.1 Cyclobacteriaceae bacterium
CAGCATGAGTTCACACACGTGCTCTGCAACTATTACCGTGATGGTCAGGACAGCATGGGTTGGCATCGTGACAATGAAGCAGTGCTAGGAAGAAACCCAAAAATTGCCTCGATTACCTTTGGCGCTAGCCGACCTTTTCAACTACGCCTCTACACCTTAAGGGAACCTAAAGTAAATCTTGAACTCTCCCATGGGAGCCTATTGCTTATGGAAGGGGAGAGCCAACATTTCTGGGAACACCAGCTCCCCAAAACCAAAAAGGTACAAGAACCACGAATCAACCTCACTTTTCGGAAGTTACTTGGTTAGTGCTCGTTTGAATCAGAAGTTTAGATTTGATTAGTCCACCACCCACAGGTAGTCCTTGTAGCCTGCCGCTTCCATTTGGGATTTGGGGATAAACTTCATGGCGGCGGAATTCATGCAGTAGCGCAATCCAGTAGGAGCTGGACCATCGTAAAATACATGTCCCAAATGCGAGTTGCCTAGTTTACTACGAACCTCTACGCGCATCATGCCGAGGGTTTTGTCGATGGGCTTATCAATTACCCGCGCATCAATTGGCTTGGTGAAACTTGGCCATCCAGAGCCTGATTCGTATTTGTCTTTGGAGCTAAATAGTGGAGCTCCCGTCACGATACATACATAGATTCCTTCCTCCTTGTTGCCATTGTATTCGTTATTGAAAGCAAACTCAGTAGCACCTTCCATTGTGACCTCATATTGCAGTTCGTTCAACTCTTTTTTGAGTTCATTTTTGGTTGGACTTGGGTATTTTTTCGCGCTCAATTCAGGCCAGTGCTTTTGAATAAATGCATCTCTACCCGAACCTCTTCGGTACGAATAGTAATCTTGAGGGCTCTTTTTGTAGTAATCTTGGTGGTAATCCTCAGCAGGGTAGAAGTTGGTAAACTTGATGATGGGAGTGGCTACCGGCTTGGAGAATCGCTTGGACTGGTCTAGTCTCTTTTTGCTTTCCTCAGCTACCTTTTTTTGTTGTTCGTTGTGAAAGAAGATGGCTGACTCATATTGTGTACCTCGATCAAAAAAAGATCCACCTACATCTGTTGGGTCGTAGGTTTGCCAGAAAATATCAACCAATTCAGCATAGCTGATCACCTCTGGGTCAAATGTGATTTGTACAGATTCGCGGTGGGAAGTTTTCCCACCAGCCACCTCGCCATAAGTAGGGTTCTTTTCTTTTCCTCCAGAATAGCCCGACACCACGGATATCACCCCGTCTAGGCCCTCAAAAGGCGCTTCCACACACCAAAAGCAGCCACCAGCAAAAGTAGCTACTTGCTGAGTGGCCGAGAATACTTCTTTGGGAGTTTCGGTAGTTGGGGTTTTTTGAGAATCTGCGGATGGGGTAGTACCCCCGCCACATGCAAGGAATAGTGATGCAATGAGCGCGATCATGGGATAGCTAAATTTTGAATTAATTTTCATTTCCAAGAATTTCCGAGCAGCTTTGAAGTGCATGCTGGTGACAATCTTTCAACACCAAACCAGGCAAGGCTGTTTCAAAAATAGGAGATTATTTTAGTGGAAGCCATTTAAGGATTTCAAAGACCGTTAGTAATTTTCAATTCGAGTAGTGGATTTTTGATAAATGGGGGCGGAAAATTGAAGAACTCTTTTAGATTTGTATATGGCCTTTTGGCGTCTTCTGCTATGAAATTACTACTCCAACGTACCTTATGGTCTGTATTTGCTCTTTTTTTTAGCCTTTCCGTAGGTTCATTACAAGCCCAGGAAGAAGGATTTTTACCCCTATTTGATGGACAAAGTTTGGCAGGATGGGTAGGTAATAAGAGTTCCTACCTCGTCAAAGATGGTATGATTGTCATTGAACCCAAAGGCGGGGGAGGTGGAAATTTATACACCGAAAAAGAATACGGAAATTTTGTGCTCCGATTTGAGTTTCAATTGACTCCGGGAGCCAACAATGGGTTAGGGATCCATGCTCCCTTGGAAGGGGATGCGGCCTATGTGGGCAAAGAACTCCAAATTTTGGATAATGAAGCAGAAAAATATGCAAGCCTACAAGCCTACCAATACCATGGTTCAGTATATGGGGTCATTGCTGCCAAGCGGGGATATTTGCTATCAACTGGCGAATGGAACCAGCAGGAGGTACGTGTGCAGCATCCTTACATCACCGTTGTACTCAATGGAGAGGTGATCATGGAAGGCAATTACCTGGAAGCTAGTAAAAACGGTACGTTGGACAAAAAAGAACACCCAGGGCTTCAACGAAGCCGAGGACATATTGGATTTTTGGGCCACGGTGATGTGGTACGATTCCGAAATATCAAAATAAAAGAAATACAATAAACCCACGAATGCCTCATTTACTTATGAAAAAAAATGTTCAAGTAATCGATCGTAGAAATTTTATAAAGAAGTCAGCCTTAGGGATTGCTGGCCTGTCTTTAGCCCCGGCACTACTAGCCAAAGTAACTGCCAATGGCAAGCTCCGAACCGTTCACATCGGTTTGGGTGGAATGGGAATGGAGGATTTACGAGCTATCTCCAGCCATGCCATGGTGGAAGTTGTGGGGCTTTGTGATGTGGATTCAAATGCCTTAAGTAATGCAACTGCTCTTTTTCCTAATGCAAAGACCTACGCAGATTACCGCTTGCTCTTGCGTGAAATGGAAGATCAGTTTGACGCGGTCGTGGTATCCACACCAGACCATACCCATGCGCCAGCCTCATTGATGGCTATGGAGATGAATAAGGCGGTGTACTGCCAAAAACCATTGACTCACCATGTCACTGAGGCGAGAGCCATGAAAAAGATGGCAGAAGATAAAAAACTGGTTACTCAAATGGGGATCCAGGTACACTCATTTTACGATTACAAACTGGCTACGCTACTCATCCAATCCGGAATCATTGGAAAGGTGCATACCGTGCGTGCCTGGTCTCCGAAAAACTGGGGTTTTGATGGCAAAGAACCTAACGGAAAAGATGCCGTGCCAAGCAATTTGAATTGGAATCTTTGGTTGGGTACAGCACCTGAGCGGGACTTCAAGGAAGGGGTTTACCATCCGGGTAACTGGAGGAAATTGTTGGACTACGGCTGTGGTACGCTAGGAGACATGGGTGTACATATTTTTGATACCCCTTACAATGCACTTCAACTTGACGTGCCTCGTACCATTGTCAACCAGTGTAGAAAGCCGACTGGTTTTGGATTTCCAGAGAACAATATCGTGACTTATGAATTTCCAGCGACGCCATACACCACCGAGACCTTGAAGTGGGTTTGGTACGATGGGCCTGGTGCTCCCGACTCTCATGAGGATTTGCAGCTCCCAAATGGAGACAAGCTTCCTGACCAAGGTGCCATGTTTATGGGCGAAAAAGGCAGGTTGTTACTGCCTCACTTCCAGCAACTTCCAAGATGGATAGTGGATGGAAAGTACAAGCAGTTTGACGTAACTCCGTTTAATTTGGGTGCTCCGGTAAAAGACTATGCGGGCGAAAGCAAGAAGCATTACCATCAGTTTGTAGATGCTTGTTTGGGTAAGGGAGCGTGCAGTGCCCCTTTCGAATATTCAGCGCGCTTGACCGAGACCATCCTACTTGGGGTAATCGCGGGCCGTTTTCCAAATGAAACCCTTCATTGGAATAGCAAGAAGGCAAAATTTGCGGAGCGAAAAGCCAACAAATTCTTGGATGGCAAATACCGTAAATTCTAAAATATGATTATCCGCAATTGTACCAGTAGCTCAAAAGAGACGTTTAACTCTGCGAATAATCGTTGACAGACCATAGGCCACGGCCTACAGGCTTTCAACGGTCCAGAGCTCACTTGGTTGAACTTCAAACCTTTTTTTCTCTCGTAAGTGGTAAAAAAGTGGATAATCAGATTCTAAAGTAGAGAAAAATGGGGAAGAGCAGTTTCCCCATTTTCTTTTTGCTTAAAACGTGTTTTTCTTACATTCGGTAGTTTTATACAAAAAGGAATTTTTCGGGAAGTGCTTAGGTTCTGAAAAATAAAAATGATGAAAGAATTTTGGAATGCTCGTTATGGATCAGGGGAGTATGTTTATGGAACTGATCCCAATGTATTTTTTAGCAAGGAAATCCAAAAGCTAAAGCCGGGTAAGGCACTTTTTCCAGCAGAAGGAGAAGGAAGGAACGCGGTATTCGGAGCAAATTGTGGTTGGGAAGTCATGGCCTTTGATCAAAGTGAGGAGGGGAAGAAAAAAGCACTTCAGTTGGCACATCAGAAAGGAGTAAAAATTGAGTATGCAGTAACTTCTTTGGAGGATTTTGAAGCAGCTGAAGAAAGTTTTGATGCGTTGGTGTTGATTTTTGCGCATTTTCCGGCAGGAGTCCGAAAAGAGTTTCATCGAAAATTGGCCGCTATGCTTAAACCTGGAGGTGTTTTGATTTTGGAAGGATTTTCAAAACGACACCTCGAATTTAATGCCATCAATCCCCAAGCAGGTGGACCCAAGGATCCAGGCATGCTATTCTCCGAGGAGGAACTTCGGGATGATTTTTCTGGATTTAGATTTCAATCTCTAGAGGAAAAGTTCGTAAATCTGCATGAAGGGGAATTTCATAGCGGAGAATCAGCCGTAGTCCGATTGGTAGCAGAAAAGCAATAATTTGAAAGTGGGTTGTTCCAGGTGTTTCACCTGAGTTGTTGTTTTTTGAAGAAGGGATATTCCTCGAATCACTAATTTTTTGATATATGGAACATGAAAAACGGTTTTGCCAATCGTGCAAGCAAATTCTTCAAGGAAGAACTGACAAGAAATTTTGTGATGATGGTTGTAGGAATAACTTCAACAACCAGCAAAATTCAATGTTGAACAAGGAAGTAAGATGCATTAATCGCATATTGAAACGAAATCGCGCCATCCTACTTGCACTCCTCCCAGTAGGAAAGCAGCAACGAATTGTAAGGAAAGAAAACTTGCTTTTAGAGGGATTTAACTTTGGCTACAGCACGCACCAAGGAGTAGGTCCCGACGGTAGCTCGTACCAGATTTGCTATGATGTAGGTTTGATTCTGCAAGAAAACTCCGAGTACCTTATCCTACGCTCTTAGAAAATCAGAAAGGAAATTAATAGCCTTTGCTAAGAACGTCTTCAAATAGTTTATCAGTGACTACAGCGACAGCACCTTGTAATCCAACCTTAGTTCCCAACTGGTACAAAGCAATCTTGGTTTTTTCTCGTGATTTGGCCATGCTGTACACATTCAGCGCCTGTTGAATTGGAGTCAAAATATACTGATTGGCTTCTGCGACCACCCCTCCAAGAATGATGAGTTCCGGGTTGAGGAGCTGGATCAGCATGGAAATGCCCCTTCCCAAGTTAAGGCCTACCTCAGAGAGGATGGTAATGGCGCGTTGGTCTCCTTCTTGAGCGGCACGTACGATAAGATTGGGATCGAGTGGTCCCTTGTAGGATTTGGCCATACGTGCTAGAATGCTGTCTTTGTCTAGCAGGATCGCTTCTTCCGCCATCCGGACGATGGCGGTTCCTGAGGCTACAGCTTCCAAACAGCCTTTTTTTCCGCAGATGCAATTGATCTCTTGAGATTCAAAAAGAGGAGAGTGGGCAAACTCTCCTGCAAATCCAGAAGTGCCTTGGTAGATTTTGCCATCCACAATAATTCCCAATCCGATGCCCCAACCTACAAAAATGCCCAATACATGTTGCGCGTCATGTGCAGCTCCAAACTTGTATTCGGCAAGCGTCATAGCTCGTGCATCATTCTCAAGAAATATGGATTGCAGGAACCTGCTTTCGAGGTGCTCTTGCAAACTTTTTTTACCAAAATTGAGGTAGGTATGGTTGATCCCAGCCTTGGAGTCAATCAGTCCTGGCATAGAAATGCCGATGGCAATGATTTTGTCCGATGGGATGGCAGATGCCTGCAAGTAGCTTTCGATGTGCTGGCACAGTTGTTCGAAGGTCTCCGACTCATTGTTGAGTACGATTTTATGCGTCACCTGTTCCTTGGCAATCTCTTGCTGGCAATTGTACAAGGCCAAGCTAACCGCATATTTGCTGAGATCCACCGCTAATACATAAAATGCATCCGATGCCAATCGGTATAAGTCTGGCTTCCTTCCACCTTGAGATGCCGCCCGACCTTGTTTGATTACCTCCCCCGAACGGATTAAATCCGTCAAGAGGGCATTGACTGTGGGTAAAGAAATCCCCATGCTCCCACAGATTTCATTGGCAGTCGAAGCGCCTTTCTGGTAGAGACTTTTGATCAGCCGTACCTTTAGAAGGTAGTTTTTTCCTTCTACTACCCCTTCAATTTTTGAGAGGGCCTTTTGTGGATTAATTAGATGCATGGCTCGGAAGTGAGCGTTCAAATACGCAATAAATTAGCCAGCTTAAAAATACATTTAGAAAAAAATTAAAGAAGGTGCCGGTAATTTATTTAAGAAAGTAGGGAAGTAGGGACAGTTTCATTTAAAATGCCGTATTCCAGAGCTTTTGACAATTTTAAGTCCACCATTCTGGAAACTGGAAAAATGCCTACCTTTGATTTCTTTTTTAATTCCAGTGTATGAAACCACTTATTCTTTCCCCCAACTTAAGTAAATCTCAAGTTGCAGCAGTTGTAGAAACCTATTTAGGAGATGCAGGTTTTTCGATTTCCACCCAAGATTTTGAGCGCCCTTGGGGAGGTTTTTTTGTATTGGATGAAACGCAGATCCGAGCATTTAAAGCCCAATTTTTTCCTGAAGTCACCCTTTCGGAAGAGCAGTATGCGCAGAAGTTGAGCCCTAAATTCTTACTTGTTGCGCCAGGAGCTCGACTCTCTTGGCAGTACCACTTCCGTCGTGCGGAGTTGTGGACTTTAGTGGCAGGTGAAGCGGCAATCAGTAGGAGTATGGACGATGTTCAAGGTCCAGCAGTAGCGATGGTACCCAATGAAATCGTGTCCCTGAAGCAGGGAGAGCGTCATCGCCTGATTGGTACAGCAGGCTGGGGGGTAGTCGCTGAGATTTGGATGCACACGGATGCGAGCCAACCTTCAGATGAAGACGATATCGTCCGGTTGCAGGACGATTACGCAAGAAAGTAAGTGTGAATTAGCCCTTATTGAGAGCGTCGATTTGCTTGGCTACCTCTTCTGCTTCAGCCATCAATTTGTCCGCAGCCGTTCGATTGCTATGCGATAGTTTGTGGGCATCTGCCATCATCTTGGCATAGGTTTCTTGAAGCTTTTCCTTCTCGCTTTTCTTTTTGAATAATCCAAACATGGGTATCGGTTTTAGGTTTAACCGAGATTAACGAGGAATGTTTTCCTGCCTTCGGCAGACAGGTCAGCCTTCGGCAGGTTTA
>CANGZP010000111.1 GCA_947458475.1 Cyclobacteriaceae bacterium
ATTTGGAGAATCCATGTAGCAGATAGAAAGGAGCAATTTGCGCAGTTGAGCGCTATTGCGAAGGCGATTATGTTCATAGGAACACTAAGTATGGCCTTTATTTAAACTCGGGAACAGGCAAGTTTTCTGCTTCCTAAAGTCCCTTCCTGTGCCTTTTCTCACAAAGAGCCTATTCCGAATTTGTTAATTTTGTAAAAATTTGACCTATGAAAACCACCTTCTTTTCCGGCCTACTTATTGTCACGGGACTTTTTGCATGTCAACCGAATCCCAAAACAGAATCTTCTGCTACTTCAGAAAGCACTAGCCAAACAGCAGGCGCCTCTGTCATCTCCTTGTCTGCACAGGAGTTTGCATCCAAGAGCAGTGCAGGCACGGTCATAGATGTGCGTACTGCGGGCGAGGTAGCCCAGGGCAAAATTGCAGACGCGTTGGAAATCGATTACTACAGCCCCAATTTTCTGGATCAGGTCAGTCAACTCCCAAAAGACCAGGAACTCTACCTCTATTGCGCAGTGGGTGCGCGCAGTGAAGAAGCTGCTCGCTTGCTCATTCAGCAAGGCTACACGAAAGTTTACCACCTGCAAGGGGGTATTCAAGGTTGGAGCCAAGAGGGAATGGCAGTGGTGAGGTAATGGATAAAGATACCTGAGAAATTATAAGGCTGGATTTTCATTCCTGATTTTTTGGGATCGACACTCCATAAGATATTATAAAAGCCCTTAAATCAATGATTTAAGGGCTTTTTTGTGTAAACAGAGAGAAATTAACGGGGACATGACATATGTTAAAATA
This sequence comes from Cyclobacteriaceae bacterium, assembly GCA_947458475.1. Classification (GTDB taxonomy): domain Bacteria; phylum Bacteroidota; class Bacteroidia; order Cytophagales; family Cyclobacteriaceae; genus Algoriphagus. The sequence continues at coordinate 796 of CANGZP010000111.1, forward strand.
GAAAATTTTGAGAACAAAAAATAAGTTTATTCCTATGTTAGACTTCAATCAAAACAAATAGACCTTACCTCTAAGCACCTATTTAAAAAAGAAATAAAAATTTAAAGACATTTATTAAGATGAAAAACATACAATAGATATAGCTAAAATTCCATTCAAGTAAATTTCCAATTAGTATAAACGGATACATTTCCAAAATCTATGGATTGTATAGTTTAAATTTTAAATTGTGGAAAAATCAATCCTTAAGAGCACATGGGAAAAATTTCAATTATCGTATCGGCATTCCTTCTTTTCATTGCACCCTATTTTTCAGTTTTCGGACAAAGCCAGATTAACATTGTACAGCCAGAATTTGAGCCTGGAGAGGTTCTTTTCTTATTAAAAGATAGCCATTCGCTGCAGAAAATGAACACTCAGGCAATTAGAATGGGGATTAACGAAGTTGATAAAATCCTACAGGAGTTTAAGGTGGCGTCCTTGGAACAAGTTTTTCCAAAAGAACTGGATTATGCTGGCGCTTCCTTGCCCACTCTTAGAAATGCCCAAACAGGAGAAGACATCAAACTATCCAATTTGAAAAGAACATTCAAAATAAAACTCCCTGCCAATGATCAATTCAAAATGTATGAATTGATTCAGGCGCTTAATGAGAGCGAGGAAGTGGTGTATGCAGAGCCCAATTACATCTATTCAAATGAAATAAATAAGGTAACTCCTTCCTCCGTAATCAGTAACAGTCCCACAACATTTCCAAACGGAGGTTATGTCCCAAATGACCCTTTGTTTTCTCAACAACAAGGAATAATTCGCCACCAAGTGGATCAAGTCTGGCAGACAAACAAAGGAAATGGTAAGTCCATTATAGCTGTGATAGATACAGGGGTTGATTACAATCACCCAGACTTAGCGGCCAACATCTGGAAAAATTCCAAAGAATCTTCAAATGCAAATGGGAATGACACAGATGGAAATGGATTTATAGACGATATCCGTGGATGGGACTTTGTCAATAATGACAAAGACCCTATGGATGACAACTTGCATGGCACCCACGTGGCAGGGATTATAGCTGCAATTTGCGACAACGGAATAGGCATTGCTGGGGTAAACTGTAATGCTAAAATTATGCCCATAAAGGCATTTCAGAGCTCTGGTCGGGGAGATGCAAGCACCATAGCCAAAGCAATATTGTATGCGGCGAATAATGGAGCTACCGTTATCAATATGAGTTTTGGTGGCTACGCAGAATCCATCACCATGCGCAATGCACTTGCTTTTGCCTATTCAAAGGCGGTGTTAGTAGCCGCTGCAGGAAATGATGGAAGATGCATTGGCCCAGGAAGATGCCCAGATGGTCTAATAGGTGCACCCATGTTCCCAGCGGCTTACTCCTTTGTCCTTGGTGTTCAGGAAAATGCAGCCGGCCAAACAGGGAATTTTTCAAACTTTGATCAAGGAGGGCCTGTATTTTCAGGTTATCCGGACCTATGGAATTATGAAATCAAGGCTTCAGGGATCAGTATCATGTCTACGGTTCCCAATGGCCAATACAGAACGTTAAATGGTACCTCCATGGCAGCTCCCTATGTGGCCGGCGCTGTTAGCTTGTACCTAGAGGAAAGGGCAACCGATTCCAAGGAGTTGCTATTTGGTAACTTGATCAATTCGGCACAAAACGGAGAATTGAGATTAAAGAATGCACTCGCAACTGTTCCAGAACCACGGTTGGAGTTTGTTACTTTTGAAATTGATGATAAAGAAGGAGGCGATGGAGACAAAAGACCGGATGCAGGGGAAACAATAAAAATTATTGGTAAAGTTCGGAATACCTGGGGGCAAGCGGATAGCGTATTTATGGCCTTAAGTTTTCAGGAATTTGAGGATACCTCCGCCGTAGATTTCTTGATAGATTCGGTATTTGTAGGCAGTATCTCTCCCTATGCAACTAAAAAGAATGATGTTAATCCATTTAAAATTAAACTAAAAAATAATTTAGCCCACGATAGAGACATTCGCTTAAAAATAAATATTTGGGATATTGATCGAAAAAGTGAAGTTGAACAAGAGTTGATTTTGACTGTGTATAACAAAACCAAAGTCGGGGGGTTGATTGACAAAAACACAACCTGGACGGCAGATCGGGAATATTTGGTGGTTGAAAATATGCGGGTGGCTGAAAATACCACTTTAACTATCGAACCAGGCACAACGATCACCTTCGACCCCAATAAATCAATAGATATTCGTGGAAAATTAATTGCAAAAGGCACTTATGATAAAACAATTAAGTTTACTGGAATCCAATCTAACCAACAAGTCAATACTTTTATGGGCATTGGAGGATTCGGAGTAATTGAAATGGCTTTTTGCGAATTAACAAATTTAATGGGCGGATTGAACATCAATTATGGATCAAATAATAGTTATTTCAATGATTCTAAATTTGAGTATAACTATTATGCAGGTGGTAATGTCCCGAGTCTTAATATACCAATAAACAGAAGTTTATTTGCCTCTAATTCTAGTTGGATTTTTTTTAGCCCATTAGAATTTGAAAACAATATATTTTCAAAAAACAAACAAGCATTTGCTAATTCGGCCGTTGGTGTGGGGTTTGAAATTACTTCATCTAATAAATCAAAGAAGAATTCATATTTAAATAACGAAAGAAATATATCAACTAGTAATTTTGGCGCCTCATCTCTAGACTTTACCCAAAATTATTTTGGGACAACGGATTCGGTGAAAATCCAAAAATCAATTTTCGATTTTTTTGTAACACCCACACAACCCATTGTTAAATTCTCCCCATTCCTTACACGCCCTTCAGCCGATGCCCATGGCCATGTTTGGAAAATTCTTGTGAATGGTAAGGATGCTCAGGATGAATATGCACAATTAGATCCGCTTGGCGTAGGAAGGCAAAAAGTTGAAGTTTACTTCAATCGGGCAATGGACAAAACCAGAACTCCATTTGTATCCATGGGGGTTAGGTCACCCTTTACCCAAACAGCTATTGGACTAGATGGGACATGGAATGCGGCTGGAGATATTTACACCGCCTTTCTTGATGTCGGCGTAGGTACCGGAGATGGTATAAATAGGTTGCGCGTGGAGGGTGCTCGGGACTTGGAATGGTTTGAAATCCCAATTGAGGATTCTAGATTTAATGTGTTGGTCGACGCTGCAGGCTCTTTGTCTGGGGAGTTTAGTGCCACGCCTGGATTAGGCCGCATTGATTTAGACTGGGAATCACCTGCGGGTGAGGTTTCAGATCTATTGGGATATAACATGTATCGCTATGAATTGAGAACAGTTGGAAATACTCAAGTTCCAACTGACACGGTTAAAATAAATAAAGAACTCCTTACTAGTGAAGGGTTTCAAGATGTGGAAGTAGTTCCAGGCAAGCAGTACTTTTATGGGTACAAGTTTGTGAGAACCAACCTTACAGAATCTGACTATTCGAAGATTATTTCCGCAACAGCCCTTACGGCAGAAAAAGGAGATGTCAACGGAGACTTGACTGTCAACGTTTTGGATGTGGTAAGAACGATAAGCCACATCATTGGAGAGCAACCTAAGCCATTTATTGAGGAAGCTGCCGACATGAATAGTGATTCAAAAATTAATGTGTTGGATGTAGTAAAAATCATTTCAAAAATTACAACTCCTGGAGGAAGAATCGGATCGCTCAGTCCAGTAGCAGTTCCTAAGGCTACTTTATGGGTTGAAGAAGGAGAATTGGTAATTGAGAGTGAAGAAGCAGTTTCTGGAATTCAGCTTGAAATCAAAAATTGGGATAAAAATACAGCGCTTAAACTAGGGGAATCCTTTAGAAATCTAGAATTGATAAAGGTAGAAACCGACAGTAGCCTAGTTCTTCTGCTGTTTAACTTTAATGGAGAAACGATTGCAGCAGGGAAAAATTCCTTTTTAACCTTTGAAGGGACTTCACCTGAAATCAAAGCTATTGTCCTTGGAGGTGATTTAGGGCGTCAAATTTTGACAGGTATTCGGTACAACATCAATAAGGAGCCTGCACCAAGTGAATTTGACATGGCGCAAAACGCTCCAAATCCATTCAATACGTCAACAAGTATCAAGTATAAAATCTCCTCACCTTCTTCTGCGACCTTACAAGTGTTTAATGTAAAAGGAGAAATCCTCTGGACAGAAACAGCCGATCATGAGCGTGCAGGAAAATACAGTTTTGAAGTTAATCCGATGAACTGGGCACGAGGAGTTTATTTCTATAAAATAATTTGGCAAGGACCAGAGGGAGTAAAAATCTCCAAGGCAAGGAAAATGATTTATATCCCTTAAATCAGAGTTGCGGTGAGATTATTTCTGATTTTCTTATTAATCGTGTGTAGGGTAGAGATTTTAGCTGCCCAGCAACCTGTGCTTAAAATTAACAATACTGAATCCATTCCAGGTGAAACCCTGAATGTTCCGTTGGTTTTGGATCAGGCCAAAGATGTAATTGGGTTCCAATTTGACATAGCGATTCCTAAAACATTGGCTTACCAGTCATTTACCCGCGATGCAAAATTAACCAATTGGTCAGTAGGAGTAGCTTTGGTCAATCCACAATTACTTAGGATTGTGGCCGTTTCAGTCAATCAAAGTCCACAAGACTTTGCTGGTGAAGCTCTATTTAATTTGAAGTTTTTGGTAAGGTCAGAACCAGAAAAAGAAAAGTGGGGGATTTTAAATGCACTGATTGTAAAGACGGGGCAGGTTTCTTTAGTTCCAGAAATTTCAGCGGGAGAACATATCACTAGGTCTCCAAGAATTTCTTTTCCTCAAACGCTCTTTGATTTGGGAAGAATTGCTATCGGAGAAACTAGAAATCAAACCGTTAGCATCCAAAATACCGGGACGCAAACTTTATCAATAACAAGTTTAGTAATGCCTTTTCCGGGCGTTTCCGTACTTACACCCTTGCCTTTACAAGTTCCTGCTTCCACAACTTCATCAATCAATTTAGCATTCTCACCTCCTATTAAAGGAAATCAAGAAGGTAAATTGATATTTAGGTCGAATGACCCGAGCCCTGACGAAAGGTCAGTAACTTTAAAAGCTAATTATTATGCAATCAATCAGCTTTCCATTGTTCAAGGAAATGGAAAATTTAATGATACCTATCCACTTAAGTTAAAACTGAAAAACACTGAAAATATCTCCGCATTACAATTTGATGTTGTACTGCCAAACAATATTAATTATGTAGGAAATTCAGCAAAATTCTTAAAAGATTTTGGCACCAACCACCAAATAACTGCGGCACAGTCTGGGAATGAACTGCGGGTGGTAATTTTTTCACCAACAAATATGTCCCTTCCAAAAATGGATGCGGAGTTTTTAAGTTTAGACTTAATCCTTAAAGCTCCTCCAGGGACTTATTCAGTGAGCTTAACGAAAACCATTGCTGCATTGGGAAACGAAGAAATTAAGTTTTCTGACCTATTCAATGCATCCATACAAGTGACCTCATCAATTATTGAGGCGCCTACTACCCTACCTAGAGGATCGGTTCCTCTGGGTCAAAAAAATTCCTTCAGCTATACTATCAAAAATAATGGCGCGGAAATTTTGTCACTTTCTCAAGTCGTGAACCCAATTAATGGGTTAACGTTACTAACACCTCTTCCATTTTCAATTGCGCCGTTTTCATCTGGCAACTTATCTTTTGAATTTATACCAAGCAGTCTTGGAAACATCAGTGGATCTCTAAGGCTAATCAACAGCAGTAGTAATGCTTCAGATTTGCCAGTTGCATTTAGCGCTAATGTGGTCAAAAGAAATTTTCTTATCCTCAACAATGCTAACCTTCTCACTCAGACCCCATCTAAACTTAAGATTAGTACGGAATTTGAATCTGATGTAAGCGCATTACAATTTGATTTATCAATCACACCTAGTTTTGAGTTGCTTACAAACAATTTCAAGCTTGTTGGTGAAGCTGCAGCTACGCATCAACTTTCTGTTTCAAGAATTGGAGCTGGAAACTATCGAATCCTTATTTTTTCATTCAGCAATCAAGTTTTGCCAAAAGGGAAAATTGATCTTCTAGAAATTGGCGCTGAATTCACCCAACCAAACGTCCATGTTTTGAAGGCATCAACAATTACTGCATCAACTGCTTCGGGGAATATCGTTGAATTATTTTCTGAAGAAGGCAAGGTGATTGTTACTTTACCGGACCTTACTCCTCCTCAAGTCAAAACTAAAAACATCGTTAAATCCCTAGGCGAAACTGGAAAGGTCACCGTTTCAGCTTCCGATTTTGACAATGGAACTACGGATGATGTTCAACTTTCTAGTATCTCACTATCCAAGACAGAGTTTACCTGTATCAATTTAGGCGCGAACACCATCACCTTTACCGCAGCAGATGCCTCAGGAAATACTTCTTCAGCGGCGGTCACCCTCACTCTTATAGATGAAATCAAACCTACACTCAAAG
>CANGZP010000112.1 GCA_947458475.1 Cyclobacteriaceae bacterium
CAACCCTATTTCACGAAGCGAAGCGAAGTCTATTTCCACTCTATTTCAATTTGTTTCTTTGTACTTTGTACTTATGCTCTTCAAAAATAAAATCTGCCTCCAGATTGGACGAGAAGCAAGAGCCCTCTATTTTTAGCCCTTCATTTAGGGCGCCTTTACCCTAAACCAACTCTTTTATGTCTAAAAATCTTGTCATCGTAGAATCCCCCGCCAAAGCCAAAACCATTGAAGGATACCTGGGAAAGGACTTTAAGGTTGCTTCCAGCTTCGGTCACGTGCGGGATCTCCCCAAAGGAGACAAGGCCATTGACATTTCGAATCGGTTCAAGCCCACCTACGAGGTGACTGCCGACAAAAAAGAGGTAATCAAAAATCTCAAAGCATTGGTGAAGGATGCCGAAATGGTCTACCTCGCAAGTGACGATGACCGCGAAGGAGAGGCCATTTCCTGGCACTTAAAGGAGGTATTGAAGTTGGAGGACCAGGATTGCAAGCGCATTGTCTTCCGCGAAATTACCAAAAATGCCATTCTCAAGGCCATTGAAAACCCGCGCACCATCGACTATGATCTCGTAAATGCCCAGCAGGCACGCCGCATCTTGGATCGATTGGTAGGTTTTGAGCTCTCTCCCATCCTTTGGAAAAAAATTAAAACAGGACTTTCTGCCGGACGCGTACAGTCTGTGGCGGTTCGCTTGATTGTGGAGCGCGAACGAGAGATCGAAGCGCACAACTCCAAGTCCTCCTTCCGAATCACGGCCCTCTTTGAGGTGGAAGGCAAGTCCTTCCAGGCTGAGTTGCCCAAGAAGTTTGACACCAAGGCGGAGGCCGAGGCTTTTCTCAAAACCTGCTTGGAGGCGAGTTTCTCCGTAGCCAACCTAGAGAAAAAGCCCGCCAAAAAGAGCCCTGCAGCCCCATTTACAACCTCCACACTTCAGCAGGAGGCATCTCGCAAGTTGTATTTTTCGGTAGCACAGACCATGCAGGTAGCCCAGAAACTCTACGAGGCGGGAAAGATTACCTACATGCGTACCGACAGCACCAACTTGTCTCAGGATGCCTTGGCGGCTGCAAAAGCGGCCATTGAGCAAGCCTATGGGCCTCAGTACCATACGCAGCGGAAGTTTGCTACCAAAAACGAAAGTGCACAAGAGGCCCACGAAGCCATCCGACCTACTGATTTTTCAGTTCCCCAGGTATCCGGCGACCGCAACGAGCAGCGCTTGTACGAACTGATTTGGAAGCGAGCCATCGCCTCCCAAATGACCGATGCAGCCCTGGAGCGGACCACCATCACCGTGGCCATCTCCAATTCCCCACTGCAACTTCAGGCAACGGGTGAAATCATCGTTTTTGATGGTTTCTTAAAGGTATACCTCGAAGATACCGACGAGGAACCGGAAGAGGAAGAAAGCGGCAACACCTCCCTTCTTCCTCCAATGACGGTAGGACAGGCCTTGCGCTTGAAAGAAATGAAGGGGAGAGAAACCTTCAGCCGACCAGCTCCACGTTACACGGAAGCTTCATTGGTGAAAAAATTAGAAGAACTGGGAATTGGTCGACCGTCGACTTATGCTCCGACCATTTCTACGATACAGAAGCGCGACTACGTCAACAAGGAAGCACGAGAAGGTACACCACGTAAGTATGTGGAGATGCTGATTTCCGGAGGCACCTTCAAGGACAGCACTAAAACAGAAAATACGGGAGCAGAGAAAAACAAACTCTTCCCTACCAATATTGCCATGGTGGTCAACGACTTCCTCGTCGAGCATTTTCCCAACGTGATTGACTTCCACTTTACGGCCAAGGTCGAAAAGGAGTTTGACGAAATCGCAGCCGGTGGAGAAGATTGGCAGGACATGATGGACCGCTTTTACGGCAAATTCCACCACAGTGTGGAAGAAACGCAGCAGGTATCGCGTCAAGACATCAACACCAGCCGTTTGATAGGCACCCATCCCGTATCGGGCAAGCCCATCACCGCTCGCTTGGGCAAGTTTGGCCCACTCGTGCAAATTGGAGATACCGAGGACGAGGAAAAGGTATTCGCTAGCCTCAAAAAAGGGCAATTCATCGAAAACCTAACCTTGGAAGATGCCTTGGAGTTGTTTAAACTACCTCGAGAGGTGGGCGTTTTTGAAGGCAAGAAGATGGTCGCTGCCTTGGGAAGATTTGGACCCTACATCAAGCACGATGCAGCCTTTTATTCCTTGCAGAAGGAACAGGACCCCATGTTGATCACCGAAGAGGAAGGCATAGCCTTGATTGTAGCCAAGCGGGAGTCAGATGCGAACAAGCACATCAAAACTTTTGCGGAAAATCCAGAAATCCAGGTCTTGAATGGCCGTTGGGGACCCTACATCAAGTTGGGGAAGAATAACTACAAAATCCCGAAAGGCAAGGAAGCTGCAGACCTGACTTACGCCGAAACCCTCGATATCATCGAATCACAGCCCGACGCCGGAAAGAAAAAAGGAAGGTTTGCGGGGAAGAAGAAGTGATTTTTTTCACGCGAACCCCCGGTTACACCGGGGGATATACTAGTACCACCTCTCCGAGGTTGTGCAAAACCAGTATTTATTCTAAAAAAACTACTACAAGAAATCTGCGTTTCTTTTCTGTGATGATCCGCGGAAAAATCTATTTTGAGATCGGGTAAGCCAGCTCTGAAAGAGCGAAATGCTTGTAACCCCCGGTGAAACCCGGGGATAAGGATAACAAACTTACTTAGAACCCCGAAGTGGGTGATACAAAATTGTGTCGCCGCCTTCGGGGCTCTGTGATTTCAACAGTCCCATTAACCCCCGGTTACACCGGGGGTCATACTAGTACCACCTCTTCGAGGTTGTGCAAAATCTGCGTTTCTTTTCTGTGTTAATCCGCGTGATAAAATTCTTTTAGAGATTGGGTAATTCAGCTCCATAGGAGCGATTCAATTCCAATCCCAGGATTTATCCTGGGGCATTAGATGCTAAAATAGGCTTGGGAAGTCCGCATCCCGGACGATACAAATAAAAAAGACTATACCGACGTAAGAAACAAAACCTTCGAGGCCTGAAAACTAAAACCTTCGAGGTCTAAAAAAGACCTCAAAGGAAGGTTTTCCCCAAAAAATCCTTATTTTTCGAGAGGTGTTTTTACACCCTCCCCTTTACCCAAAATTTCCACCATGAAGCCAAAAATAGCCGTCATCGGCACAGGGCCTTCGGGCATTACTGCACTTAAAAATTTACTGGACCAAAGGCTCGATGCTGTAGCATTTGACCGCAACGAGGCCGTCGGAGGCAACTGGATTTACTCCGAAAAGGAAAGCCACTCCAGCGTCTTTGAGACCACCCACATCATCTCTTCCAAGACCCTCTCCCAATACGAGGACTTTACCTTCGACGACTTTGACCCGAGTACCCCCGACTACCCTTCACACGATACGCTGAGAAGGTATTTTCAGGCCTATGCCGAACGGTTCAATCTTCTACCGCATATTCGCTTTGGAACCTTAGTTACTTCCTGTAAGCGAAATGGGGACGGTTCCTGGGAAGTGACCACCGAAAAAGAAGGACAGACCATCACCGAAACTTATTCCCACCTCGTGGTAGCCAACGGCCACCATTGGAAGCCCCGAATGCCCAACTATCCGGGTGAATTTACCGGAGAATTCCTCCACTCGCACAACTTCAAAAAGGCCGCTCCCTTTGCAGGCAAGCGGGTGCTCGTCATTGGCGGTGGCAACTCCGCCTGCGATGTGGCCGTGGAAACCAGCCGAGTATCTGCCTTTACTGCCATTTCCTGGAGAAGAGGCTATAACATCGTTCCCAAATTCCTATTTGGAAAACCCTCCGACAAGGTGGCAGAAGGCACCAAGTGGCTCCCTTTGGCGGTACGCAGTTTTTTCAACAAACTGATGCTCAAAGTCTTTGTGGGCGACAATTCCGTGTATGGACTTCGCCCAGTAACCGAAGCATTTGGCGCTACCCACCCCACCATCAACGACGAACTCCTCCACAAAATCCGTCACGGCAAGGTGAGCCCACGAATGGACATCGCTAGCTTTGAAGGAAAAACGGTGGTTTTTGAAGACGGCAGACGCGAAGACTACGACAGCATCATCGCCTGTACAGGCTACTGGCTCACCCATCCCTTTTTCGAAAAGGAACTCATCGATTACAGCACCGGTCCTGTGCCGCTCTACTTGAAAATGTTCCACCCTAAACTGGACAATTTGTACTTTATCGGGATGTTCCAACCGCTGGGTTGCATTTGGCCAGGAGCCGAACTGCAAAGCAAACTCATGGCACAGGAACTGATTGGGAAGTGGAAGCGCCCCAAAAATCTGGCAGCGCTCTGCGAAAAAGAGGTGACCGACCCACATTACAAGCAAGTGAATACCCCACGTCACACGATCACCGTGGATTTTCACCTCTTTGTCAAGGCCTTGAAGCAGCAGCTCCCCAAAAATTACCTATCAAAAAAGCCAATTGCTTCTACCGAGACCGTTTCCGCGTAAATTAACCTACTCAAACCTAACCCAAGCTCCCATGCACATCAACGACCATAACCCACTCCTTCCCTACCTTCCTGCAGCGGACCGCTACAATAGCATGAAGTACCGCTACTGCGGCAACAGTGGTATCCAACTTCCAGAAATCAGCTTGGGCCTCTGGCACAACTTTGGGCACAATGCCGATTTGACTTTGGGACGCAAGATTTTGAGAAGGGCATTTGATCTAGGTATTTGTCACTTTGATCTGGCCAACAATTACGGTCCTCCTTTCGGATCGGCTGAGGAAAATTTTGGACGCATCTTGCAGAAAGATTTTCTTCCCTACCGAGACGAATTGCTTATTTCTTCCAAGGCAGGCTGGGACATGTGGCCAGGTCCTTACGGAAACTTTGGTTCCAGAAAATACCTGATCGCAAGTTGTGACCAGAGCTTGAAGCGCATGGGATTGGACTATGTCGACATTTTTTACCACCACCGCCCCGATCCGAACACCCCCTTGGAAGAGACCATGGGAGCGCTAGATCAGTTGGTCCGTCAAGGAAAAGCCCTCTACGTCGGCATCTCGCAGTACAGCGCCGCCGACACCACACGTGCCTATGACATCCTAAAATCCTTGGGTACCCCCCTATTTATCCACCAGCCTCGCTACAGCATGCTCGATCGCTGGGTGGAAGAGGGTTTGCTCGAGGTGCTCGGACAAAAAGGGGTAGGAAGCATCGCCTTTTCGCCATTGGAGCAGGGTTTGCTTACCGACAAGTACCTGAAAGGCATTCCAGCAGATTCTCGCGCAGCCAAAGATGGTCGCTACCTGAAGCCCGATCAGATTGCCCCGGAGAAGGTAGCCCTAATTCAGCGCCTCCACGAGGTGGCTTTGCGCAGAGGACAAACCCTAGCACAACTCGCCATCGCTTGGCTATTGAAAGACCCACGCATCAGTTCGGTCTTGGTGGGGGTATCCCGCCCCGAGCAGTTGGATGACAACGTGGCGGCAGTTCGGAACACTAGCTTCAGCGCTGCCGAACTTCAGGAAATCGAAGAGATTCTGAAGGGATAATGGCCAAAAACCGAGGAGTCCTGACCCTAGCGGCCTTGGTGCTCGCGCAATTTATGGGCACCTCCCTTTGGTTTGCAGGCAATGCTGCTGCTCCTGAGTTGGAGCAACTTTTGGGTCAGTCGGGGCTCGTTCCATGGATCACTTCTGCGGTGCAGTTGGGATTTATTGTGGGCACTTTTTTTTATGCGGTATTCCAATTGGCGGATCGGTATTCCCCCTCAAGGGTCTTTCTGTGGAGTTCACTCGCTGCCGGAGCGGTCAATGTTGCGCTGCTATGGGTCCCCCTTCAACTGGACTGGATTTTGGGTAGTCGCTTCCTGACTGGTTTTTTCCTGGGAGGAATCTATCCCGTAGGGATGAAAATCGCGGCCGACTACACCAAAGGTGGACTGGGAGTGGCTTTGGGATTTTTGGTAGGGGCCCTAGTGCTAGGCACTGCCTTCCCCTTTTTGATTCAAGGATTGGAACTGGATCTATCCTATCGGGTGTTGATTTTGGTTCCTGCAGGCTTGGCCTGTTTGGGAGGCTTGCTGGTTGGGATTGGAATCCCAGATGGACCTTACCGCAAACCCAATCCAGCGCTCAACTTTTCCCTCATCCCCCAGTTGGCCCGGAATAAGGCCTTGCAGGGTGCTGCGGGCGGGTATTTTGGGCACATGTGGGAGTTGTACACCTTTTGGGCCTTCTTGCCTTTGCTCTTAGGCTTCCTTACGCATCATACGCTGCCTCCTGCTACCCAATCCCTATGGACCTTTGTGCTGATTGGCATCGGAGGCATTTCCTGTGCTGTGGGGGGATTGATCTCCCAAAAGGTAGGAAGCGGAACCGTGGCCATGGCAAGTTTGATTGGCTCGGGTATCTGCGGATTGGTGTTAGGAGTTTTCCCTGAATTTGCTTTTTGGGCACCTATCCCATTTTTATTCGTTTGGGGGCTTTTGCTTTCGCCCGATTCCCCTCAATTTTCCACTTTAGTGGCAAAAAGTGTTGCTCCCGAGCACCGCGGCACCGCCCTAACCCTCGTCAATGGATTGGGCTTTGGCCTGACCATTGTCAGCATCCAATTCACCCAGTATTTAGCGGGATTTCTATCCCCCAATCAATTTATTGGGCTACTGTGCTTGGGTCCGGTGGTGGGGGTGTTTTTGTTTTTTTATTCCCGTAGATTCTCACCGAAAAATACCGCAGATTAAAAAGAATCAGCGAGTCTTTTCTGTTTAGATCAGCGTGGTCAAAATAGTTGTATCGCCGCCTACGGGGCTCTCAATACCAATACTTCCTCATAACCCCCGGTTACACCGGGGGTCATAATTATCTCACCTCTTCGAGGTTCTTTTTCAACTAACATTTCCTTAGTCCTAAACAATTTTAACCTACATACGGCGAATTCAACTGATTTTCAGACAGGTTATTGTTATAAATAAAATGCAGCTCCGAAGGAGCGTCATTATTATGACCCCGGGTAAAGCCCGGGGTTTGCCTGACCTTATGAATTCAAGAGCCCCGTAGGTGGCGATACAATTTTTTGTTTGTTTCGCCGCCTACGGGGCTCTCAATACCAATACTTCCTAATAACCCCCGATTTCACCGGGGGTCATAATTATCTCACCTCTTCGAGGTTCTTTTTCAACTAACATTTCCTTAGTCCTAAACAATTTTAACCTACATACGGCGAATTCAACTGATTTTCAGACAGGTTATTGTTATAAATAAA
>CANGZP010000113.1 GCA_947458475.1 Cyclobacteriaceae bacterium
GACTACGACAAAGCGAAATCCAAGCGTACGCCTGAGGAAAACCGCTTTACAAAAACTACCCTTTCCATGGGCCAGTTTACCGAGCCTACGGAGATGACCATCCTTCCTAACTTAGATATCCTAGTAGCACAGCGCAGAGGAGAAATCCTACAATACAACCAAGCTACTGGAGAATTGAAAGAAATCATCAAACTGGATGTGTATTGGAAAACTGATGTTCAGGGTGTCAATGCAGAAGAAGGATTGATGGGCATTCAAAAAGACCCGAATTACGCCACCAACAATTGGGTGTATGCATTTTATGCACCTACTGGTGACAAAGAAATCAACCGACTTTCCCGATTCAAGTACAAAGACGGCAAGTGGGACATGGGTTCCGAGCAAATCATTTTGGAGCTCTATTCTCAGCGCAACATTTGCTGCCATACTGGTGGATCCATCGCGTTTGACAAGGATGGAAATCTATTCCTCTCCACAGGTGACAACTCTACTCCTTTCAACCAGCCGGGCTCTAAATTCACCCTCAATGGCTATGCCCCTGTGGATGGCCGTGAAGGCAACAAGCAGTGGGATGCACGCAGAAGTTCGGGCAACGCCAACGACCTAAGAGGAAAAATCCTCCGCATCAAGGTTGCTGAAGATGGGACTTACACTGTTCCAGAAGGCAACTTGTATCCAAAAGGTACCGAAGGCACACGTCCTGAGATCTATGCACAAGGTCTTCGCAACCCGTACCGTATCTCGGTAGATCAGAAAAACGGCTTCCTCTATTGGGGTGAAGTAGGTCCAGATGCAAACAATGACTCTTTGGACATCAAAGGTCCAAGAGGCTACGACGAAGTCAATCAAGCTCGAAAGGCTGGTCACTTCGGATGGCCTTACGTCATAGGAAATAATTTTGCCTACAAAGAATTCAATTACGAAACTGGCGAATCAGGTGCCGCTTTTGATACGGCTGGCCCGGTCAACAATTCACCAAACAACACTGGAATGAAGAAACTCCCAGCTGTGGAGCCGGCCTTCATCTGGTATCCATATGCCGCTTCTCCGGACTTCCCACAATTGGGTACGGGAGGTAGAAATGCGATGGCAGGACCTGTTTACTATTCCGATATGTACCCTTCGGAAACTCGCATGCCAGACTACTACGATGGCAAGTTATTTATCTACGATTGGATCAGAGGCTGGATCAAGGTGGTGACCATGCAAGAAAATGGAGACTTCGACAAGATGGAACCATTCATGGGAGGCACCAAGTTTAACGCCATGATGGACATGGAAATGGGCCCTGACGGAAAAATCTACATTCTAGAATATGGCAATGGCTGGTTTTCCAAAAACCCAGATGCAGGTCTATTCAGAATTGACTTCAATGGTGGCAATCGCGCCCCAGTGGTTTCTGAAGTCAAAGTAGACAAGACTTCTGGCAAAAATCCTCTTCAAGTGACGGTTACCGCAACTGCTTCAGACCCTGAAAATGATGCCCTTACCTACACTTGGGATCTAGGTGCTGGAGTCACAAAGACAACTACCGAACCAACACTAACCCATACCTTTACTGCTACGGGTGAATTTGAAATTCAGGTAACTGCTGCCGACCCTGCTGGATTGACTGGCAAAGGCCCATTGGTAGCCGTTTATTCTGGAAATGTCGCTCCACAAGTGAGCATCTCTGTAGTGGGCAACCAATCCTTCTACTTCCCAGGCAAGAAAGTGAACTATTCTGTAGCAGTAAGCGACGAAGATCACCCGGAAGCAGCATCAGACTTGAGTAGCTTGTACGTAGCAGCAGATTACTTGCAGGGCATTGACCAGGCCGAAGCGGATATGGGACACAAAATCATGAGCGAAGCCATGACAGGCAAAGCTTTGGTGCAGTCACTTACCTGTAAGACTTGCCATAAGGAAAATGAAAAATCCATTGGCCCTGCCTACACCGAAGTAGCCAAAAAATACCGCGAGCGTAACCGCGATTACTTAGTCAACAAAATCAAAAATGGTGGCGGAGGCGTATGGGGAGAAACAGCCATGCCGGCTAACCCAGATTTGAAAAATTCGGAGGTTAATGCCTTGGTTACTTATATTCTTTCCTTGAGAAAAGAAAGCAAGCCTAGCCTAGGTGCAAAAGGAAGCCTAGATCCTACTCTTGGTAACCCTGCTTCTCCAACGGGATCTTTGGTGATTTCAGCCTCCTATACCGATAAAGGTGGAGCAAACATCAAGCCGCTCACAGGTTCAAGCTCTTTGGTCTTGAGTCCAAACTCAGTGGATTTGGCTCAGGCGGGAACTTTCACAGGATATGCCAAGATGGTGTTTGACGGTAAGACCTTGTTGACTATTCCAAACACGAAAGGGTCCTTTGCTTTGCAAGGAATTGACATTACAGGAATCGGATCGATTACCTTGATGACCGCTTCACAGGAACCTATTAAATCCCCAATTGACTTTGAAATCCGTTTGGATAGTCCAACAGGTGAAGTGGTAGGTCGCGGTACATATGCTCCTAGCGCAGGAATGAAATTGCCAAACATGCCGATCCTGATGCATCAAGGGAATGTGGCTCTTACAGCTGCTGGAGATGGTAAAAAGCATACCTTGTACATCGTCAGCGATGCCAAGGGAGCCGAACTAGGCACCTTTATTATGATGGGCATCACCTTCAACGCGAAGTAAGCAGTAGGCTATAATCAGAAAACAAAAAACCACTCCGGAATACCCGGAGTGGTTTTTTGTTTTTGTATTGCGATAAACTTCTAGTTACAAACAGAGGTGGCAGGTCGCCAGATGACTTTCTGATCCGTTACATCAGTAATCGATGCATTCGTGATTAAATTTCCCTCGCAATCCAGGATTTGAGGCACTGATTTGCAAAAAGGGCAGCAATTGAGGAAAGAAAAGACGGTGGCGCCTTTGTAGGTACCTTGGACAAGGTAGAAGTAGTCAACCAAATTCAATTCAATGGTGCTTTTAATCTCCTCCTTTAGCCAGGGTAAATCTTCGATGGGATTGGCTACCCCACAATTTTTGGGGCCCTCCGACTCCTGACAGGAAAAGAGGAGGACTAAAACTAAAATGGGTAAGATCCGAGTCATGGTGTCGATTGAGTTAATAACCTAGCAACGAATAGTGAATTCGAATCGCTACACTAACTCCTTAGAAATTTGAATTGGAAGTATCGAAATCAGTTTATCCTTTATTTCATGGGAGAAAAGGGAAGTGCCGTGTAAAAATGTGAATCAATTTTCTCCACAATCTTACCTGAAACCTCGGAGGCATCGCGAACTTTAAGCCACTCAGGATCGGCTACGAATCGCCCAAAGGCAGCATTGAATTCTTCCTTGGATTGATGCCCGATAAAGTAAACCAACTTGGGTTGGGCTCCATCTTTTTCTACCGTAATCCAATAGGGGTAATTCGATAGGCCTTGCTTTTCAAACAAGGCTTGCGTATGGTCTCGGAAACGAGCTTGAATAGCGTCTAATCTTCCAGGTAATAAATGATAGGTTCGCAATTGAAAAATACCACTTGGACGAGAAATTTTCCTTGAATTAAGACCCTTGGCCCAGACCATAAACACCTGATCTACTTTTTGGACTATCTTCCCATTCGCTTCAGAGGCAGCGGCTACGGCTTTCCATTCGGGATCATTTGCAAAATTGTTCCATCGGATGTCCCGTTCTGATGCAGAAGGATAGCCTAGAATAAAGGTGAGCTGCTTTTCTGGTTGCTCCTCCGAAAGGAAGTAGGCCACATTTTCAATTCCATGTTTGGTAAATAGTGCGCGTGTATGATTCTGAAAACGCTGGATCAGGTCAGGCATCTTTCCTTCGTGTACCGTGTAGGTACGCATTTCAAAATACGCACTTGTGGGGAGAGATTGGGCATGAAGTCCAAAAGACGTCAAGAGAAGCAGGATAAGGAAGGCTATTTTTTTCATGATTAAAACCCTGTTCGGGCAATTTTGTGTTAAATGGGCGAATCATTTTTTATGATTTTCCTCTTATTCACCACCCCCCAAAGAAAATAAGATTTGAGGATCAATTAAGTGAGCTGTGGACCGTTGACCGCCTGTGGGCCGAGGCTCATGGTCTGTCAACGATTATTCGCAGTGGTAAATATCTCTTTTGAGGTAATGGTATAATTGCGGATAATCATTTTGTTTTAACTTTTTTTCCAAGCACGGTACAGTGCTGGAATCAGGACAAGTGCAATGGTGAGTAACCCGAAGGTTTCCCGATTTTCTTCCATCTGTGGCGTTTTCATAGTCAAATCTTTCTGTACCCATTCGGCAGCAATCCAATCCCCTACTCCACCGGGGAAGAAATAAACAGCTCCAAGAAGGCATAGAATAACGACTAAACTGAGTGGCCATTTTGGGAAAATTCCACGCACTGCGAAAAGCGAAAAAATCACCGCAACAGCATAGATGCTCACCCAAACTTCCGGGTCCGGATCGTTGATTTGCCAATACGCGAAAAGTGAAAAGAGAAATACCCAAAGACCGTAGAAATAAGAAATGGTTTTCATAGGAAGCGCAATTCAAGTAGACTGAAATTTACGGAAAATCTAAGACTATTCCATCATTACATGCTTGGATGGTCTCCCAGCTACTTTTTTCGGAAGAATTAAATCTACTTATTTGGGAAAGTTTTTCGCCGATATCCCATGGTTCAACGCTGTCTTTCCCAATCCACTGCTGATCTCGAGGGGATTTTGACCCTCCAACGAGAAAACCTGCTGACCATCCTATCGGAGGAAGAAAAAGCAGCACAAGGATTTGTGACTATTCCCCATACCTTGGACCAATTGGAGGCCATGCACTGCATTGCCCCACATGTGTTGGCCAAAGAAAATGAGCAGGTGGTGGGCTATGTCTTGGCAATGACTTTAGCCTCAAGAAGCGTAGTTCCCATGATGGCTTCCCTTTTTGACAATTTTGACGAGTTGGAGGTTGCGGGCAAAAAAGTAAGTTCCTATCACCCTATGGTCGTGGGGCAGGTGTGTGTAGGAAAGTCCCAACGGGGAACCGGATTGTTTGACAAACTGTATACCGCCTATCGGGAGCAGTATGCCTCCACCCATGATTTTGCGATTACCTCCATTGCCTTGAGCAATTACCGGTCCATGGCTGCCCACCAACGCATTGGCTTTCAGGTCATCCATGCCTTTGAGGACAGCATTCAGCCCTGGTCGATTGTCTATTGGGATTGGAATTCCAAATTCCCCGAGCAGTCTTAATTAGTTGATTTAGTCGGGTTTTGGTTCTAGGACGGGAGCCCTAATCCAGTTGCCGAAAGATGGGATTAGGCCGATGGGCTTTTTGCATAAGCCCTTCGAGTTCCGCCACAAGTGCAGGATGATCTAGGGCGACATTAGTTTGTTCCGCAGGATCATTGGCCAGATCAAACAGTTCCAGGGTTGTCTTTGAGGCATCTTGAACATGGTACTTCACCAATTTCCAATCTCCTTTGCGCAGCGCTTGCCTTCCACTAGACTCGTGAAACTCCCAATACAAGTGATCAGGAAGCTGCTGCTGTCCCGCGTCCAATAACGTGGGTAAGAAAGAAATCCCATCGATCCCTGCAGGGCTGGCAGCACCAATCGCTTCGGCTAGGGTCGGCAACCAATCCCAAAAAGCAGTTACGTGGCTGGACTGAATCCCGGCTTTGATTTTTCCTGGCCAATGCGCAACCAATGGCACATGAATGCCTCCTTCATAGAGGTCTCGTTTAAATCCCCTAAACGGACCATTGCTATCAAAAAATAAAGGGTCAGCCCCTCCTTCCCGATGCGCACCATTGTCTGAGGTAAAAATCACAAGCGTATTTTCGGAAAGGCCTAGGACTTCCAACTTGTTCATAATTTCTCCTACATAGCGATCAATTCGTGCCACCATCGCGGCAAATGTAGCTCGAGGATAGGGTTGAGACTGGTAACCAGGAATGACCATTTCTGGGCCATAATCCCCTCCCGGAGGAGCGATATGTGGGGCTTCCTCACCAAATTTTGTCCTATAGTATTGGAAGACCTCGTCTTCAGGTACTGCCAATTCTGCATGGGGCATCACCAGGGGTAGAAATAGAAAGAAAGGTTGCTGCTGGTTGGCCTCAATAAATTCCAAACTCTTCTGATGGATGAGGTCTGGTGCAAAGGTAGTTTTGGTGGACCAGTCATTTCCGGGTAGCGGCACCTGCTGCTGATTTTCCCAGAGGTAAGCTGGATAGTAGCGGTGCGCATAGCGCTGGCAGTTGTAACCAAAAAATTGATCGAAACCTTGGTTTGAAGGATCTCCCGTCGTCCCTACAAAGCCTAAGCCCCACTTTCCAAAGGCGGCGGTACGATAGCCTGCTTTCTGGAAAATTTTCCCCAAGGTGAGCAGGGTGTCAGGCATCGGGTACTGTCCTTCGGGCTGAATTTCAAAATTTCCCCGGATGGGTGTATGTCCTGTATGCAAACCGGTGAGCAGGGTGGATCGGGAAGGTGCACACACGGGAGCACCTGAGTAGTGTTGAGAAAAGCGCATCCCTTGGGAGGCTAGTCGATCGAGTGCAGGAGTTAGCATGTGTTGCTGCCCCAAGAAGCCCAGATCTCCATAGCCGAGGTCATCTGCAAGGATGAAAATGACATTGGGAGGTGTTGGGCTACTTGCACCTGGGTTTTCCTTGACTTGAAAGGAAGAGAGCAAAAAGGTGCTGGCAAGTAAGCAAAGGTAAAGGGCTGGCGATCTCATACCCTAAACTACGCGAAAAAGGTCTAAAAACAGAAACGGGAAGCATTTCTTGCGAAAGCTTCCCGTTTGGTCGACAGATCCCCGTAGTTCACTGCCTCCCTCAAGCTACAGTTTAAGACTTTTCCCAGTTGCCCAGGTCCAAATCATCGAATGAAGCCGCCCTTGCGGACTTGTCCTGTTTTGTTAGATTTCCATTCCATTTCTGTGGTTACCCCTTTCAAACACTTGTAGGCAAGTGTTCCTTCATGGCGGAATTCCCGAAGTTACCTTGACGGTAGACTCCCAGGCCGATCTAGTAGCACTTCTGCGGTTACCCGTTGCAAACTACCCCAATTAAGTGGCCGTTCCTTTGTGCCCGATGTTTGTACAAACTTTCCCGAAAGAAAATCTGTGCTGATTAATCCATTTTTTGCAATTCTGGGGTTGCCCCTCTCAATCTAGAAATTTCTTTCTTGATCCTTCTTGCCTGGAA
>CANGZP010000114.1 GCA_947458475.1 Cyclobacteriaceae bacterium
ACCGGTCTAAAAGCCGGTTTCTTTTTGTTTTCCAGGCCTCCGAATGCTAAATTAATTGGGCAAGTAGGCGGCACTAGTACTCGTATAAACCCAAGCGAAATTCTCCCAGTGTATAAACAGCTCATCAAACCCCTCCTTTTTCTACTGCAGCCCGAAACTGCCCATCACTTTACCTTTGGGATGATCAAGTGGACCTTTAACTTTCCATTGCTGAAGCCCATTGTTTCTTCGCTATTCAAATTGGAGGATCCGCGTTTGCAACGGGAAGTCTTTGGATTAAAATTTTCCAACCCAGTGGGACTTGCCGCAGGCTTTGACAAGGATGCACGCTTGATCGATGAGATGGCCATGCTTGGTTTTGGCTTTATCGAAATCGGTACTCTCACTCCAAAGCCCCAAGAAGGAAATCCTTTGCCTCGACTTTTTCGCTTGCCTCAAGATGAAGCCTTGATCAACCGCATGGGATTCAACAATGGAGGTGTGCTGGGAGCCATCGACCGACTCAAAAAAAGAAAGTCTTCCGTCATTGTAGGGGGCAACATCGGCAAAAACAAGGTGACTCCAAACGAGGAGGCGCTTTCCGACTACCTGTATTGCCTCGAAGCGCTGCATTCCTACGTAGACTATTTTGTGGTGAATGTAAGTTCCCCCAATACCCCCAACTTACGCGACCTCCAGGAAAAGGAACCCTTGAAAAAACTACTGCTAGGGGTAAAAGAAGCGAATGCGCAGCATCCGCATCCCAAGCCCATCCTACTCAAGATCGCCCCAGACCTGAGCAATGGACAGCTTGACGACATCATTGAGATTGTACGAGAAACGCAAATTGAAGGTGTCATCGCCACCAATACCACCCTAGATCGCTCCAATTTAAGTACAGATTCCACAAGGCTCGATCGCATCGGTGCGGGTGGAGTGAGTGGCAAGGCCTTGGAAAAAAGAAGTACGGAAGTGATCCGCTACCTCCACCAGCAGTCGGGAGGAGCCTTCCCCATCGTTGGGGTGGGAGGGATTTTCTCCGCAAAAGACGCCATTGAGAAACTGGAAGCGGGCGCAAGCCTAGTTCAAGTGTACTCGGGCATGATTTATGAGGGACCTAACTTGATCAAAGAAATCAAGAAGGGTCTACAGCGATATTTCGCAAAGTAAGTTGGCATTCTTGACACTTTTGGCTAACATTAACCTTTGTATTTTATTTTCAAATGGCATCCGAATCACCCAAGACCAATACGTTTCGAAAGAAGGCTGAAAATGCGCCCAAGGCGAGTCCGGAGCCAAAAAAGCCTGCTTTCTCGGTTGGAAAAATAGAAACCAAACAGGTGGGAATCACCTTCGGTATTATTTTGATTTCGATCAGCATTTTTCTGGGCGTCGCTTTTGCCTCCTACTTGATGAACGGGCCACAGGATCAGAGTTTGGTCATGAACAATGCAGACCAATCGATCCGGGATGCGGCCAAAGAATCTAAAAATTGGTTGGGATACTTAGGTTCACAAGCGGCTCATTGGATGATTTTCCGTTGGTTCGGGGTAGCGGCTTTCCTTTTCCCCCCCTTCTTATTTCTAATTGGCTTTCGTTGGACCTTTCAAGTTTCGCTCTATTCAATTACCCGCTATGCGGTATTTGCCTTATTCTTTGTAGCATGGATTGGCTTGGTCACAGGCTATGCAGGGATTTTGATCGAAGGATATTCCTATTGGAGCTTTGCTTCGGGGGGATTGGGCTATGAACTTGCGAAGCTTTCCTATGACTTTTTGGGAATGGGAACTTGGTTGCTGATTTTTGGCACCCTATTCATTTTCATCGTGTTGTTTTATGGGATACAGCAACTTAATTGGTTTGCTCCAAAGGCAAAGCCTGCAGATGAATTAGAACTCGAGGAGGATTCAAAGTCGAGCATTCCTTCCCCGTTTTTTGGTGCAGAAGAGGAAGAAGAGATTGAGGACGATGGCAGTGCCTGGGAGGTCAAGTCCGACGATCCTGAATTGCCGATGGCAGGGGATAAAGTGGACTTTAGTTTGGTAGACGAAGCTCCAGCACCAACTCCAATTCCAACCCCACAATACACCGATGACTTGGAGGAGGACCTCTTCGATGTGCCACAGGTCAACTTGCTAGAAAGCGAAAAGGATACTATCCTTCTGAAGGAAGGAAATTTCACTGTACAAAAGGGTCCTGAAGAGGAAAAAACTGCGGAGGAGGTAGAAAATTTGGATCCCTACGATCCTACCCTAGACCTTCCTCGATACAAGTATCCGACGATCGACTTGCTCAACGAATACGATGTCAAGAAAGTCACTGTTTCTCGTCAGGAACTCGAGGAAAACAAGGACAAGATCGTGACCACCTTGGAGAACTTCCAAATTGGTATCCAAGGAATTCAGGCGACCATCGGACCTACGGTGACCTTGTACGAGATTATCCCAAATCCAGGGGTGAAAATCTCCAAAATCAAAAACCTAGAAGATGACATTGCCTTGAGTTTGGCGGCTTTAGGAATCCGAATCATCGCTCCTATTCCTGGGAAAGGAACTATTGGTATCGAGGTGCCCAACAAGAATCGAGAATTGGTGCCGGCTCGCGCTGTGCTGGGCACTGAAAAATTCATGAAGTCCGACAAGGACCTTCCGATTGCCTTGGGAAAAACCATCTCCAACGAGGTCTTTGTAGCCGATCTAGCCAAAATGCCTCACTTGCTGATGGCAGGAGCCACAGGTCAGGGAAAGTCAGTAGGCCTCAACATGATTTTGGCCTCCCTGATCTACAAGAAGCACCCCTCGCAACTGAAGTTTGTCTTGGTGGATCCCAAGAAGGTGGAATTGACCTTGTTCAACAAGATTGAACGGCATTTTCTTGCCAAGCTTCCTGGTGCCGAGGAAGCCATCATCACGGATACCAAGAAAGTAATCCACACACTCAACTCCTTGTGCATGGAGATGGACAACCGCTACACCTTGCTCAAGGAAGCGGGGGTACGGAATTTGAAGGAATACAATGCCAAGTTTGTGGCACGGAAACTGAACCCCGAAAAAGGACATTATTTTATGCCCTACATCGTGCTGGTGATTGATGAGTTGGCGGATTTGATGATGACAGCAGGCAAAGAGATCGAAGCGCCTATTGCGCGCTTGGCACAGCTGGCCCGAGCCATTGGAATCCACTTGGTCGTAGCTACGCAGCGTCCTTCGGTGAATGTGATTACAGGTGTGATCAAGGCCAACTTCCCTGCCCGACTATCGTTTCGTGTAACCTCTAAAATTGACTCGCGCACCATTTTGGATGCAGGCGGAGCAGATCAATTGATCGGAATGGGGGACATGCTCCTGTCTGTCGGATCTGAAATGACTCGTATCCAATGTGCCTTCCTAGATACCCCAGAAGTGGATGCAGTCTGCGATTGGATTGGGGAACAAAAAGGCTATTCCTCAGCTTACCTACTTCCAGAATATGTAGGGGAAGATGGGGAAGGCTCAGGAGCGGATATTGACTTGTCGGATCGAGACCCATTATTTGACGAAGCAGCACGCTTGATCGTACTCCACCAGCAGGGCAGCACCTCCTTGATCCAACGCAAGCTGAAGTTGGGATACAACCGTGCCGGCAGAATCGTCGATCAGTTGGAAGCAGCAGGAGTGGTGGGACCCTTTGAAGGATCCAAAGCGCGTGAGGTTTTAATTCAGGACGAAGTAAGTTTGGAACGGTTATTGAGTAGTTTGTAAGCGATGCCTTACGGATTACGGCAGACCTTCCATGAATCTTAAATTTCTTTTTTTTGCATTTTTAGCTTCTTGCTTCCTCGCGGCACCTAGCCAAGCTCAAAAAGACCCCAAGGCAAAAGTTGTGTTGGATGCCATGAGCCAAAAATTTCAAAGCATGAAGGGGTTTACCGCAAGCTTTGAATACACCTTCCAAGATGAAGGAGGCGCAGGGGACCGGCAAACTGGAGAGGTAGCGGTCTTAGGCGATAAATACCGCCTCAAACTTCCAGATCAAGAAATTTACAACGATGGCAAGACGGTGTGGACCTTTATCCAAACGGCAGGATACAAGGAAGTAACGATCAACGATGCCGCTGGCATGGAAGGCGAATTGACCCCTTCCAATATCTATACCCTATACCAATCTGGATTTAACTACAAACTTTTGGCAGACAAAACCTACCAAGGGAAGCCCATTTCCACGGTGGAATTGACTGCCTTAAAATCCAATGCCCCTTTCAAGCAGGTTCGCCTGCTCGTAGAAAAAGCGACCCAACAATTGCTGGGTTGGGAAATGTTGGATGGGCAAGGAGGCGTATTTACTTATTCATTTAAAAATCTCAAAGCTTCTCCAAGCCTTCCTTTGAGCTACTTTATGTTTGATGTTAAAAAATATCCAGGCATAGAAGTAATCGACCTGCGGTAAGGGGATAATTGCGATTTAACTTAGATTTCAACTCCCTTTTTCTACTTTTTCAAGGAGTTCTTGGCCTGCTTCCTTTACGGAAGGCAAAATGGGACTTAAGATGTCTAAAACTCCAGGAGTAAGCGGTTTGAGGTAGGACAAGTACTCACTTTTTTTCTCCCAATCTTTAAAGACATCTAGCTCGATTCTACCCAATACCCACACGAGTAAGCTGATAAAAAAGCCGGTTCGAACGATACCGAGTACCGCTCCACCCAAACTATCAAGTCCTCCCAAAAGTACCAGTGCCATCATTTTTTTGAGCGCCTTTCCGGCAAGGTTTGCCAGAAAGAGGGTGGAGAAAAAAATCAGTAAAAATGCAAGGATGGGTAAGCCAAAAGCTGCTTCATCTGTTTCGGTAGCCAGCCAGTTACTTACCCCTTCCATAAAATACACGCCCAGCACGATAGCCAATACAAATCCAAGCAGGCCGATAATACTCATCAGCAGGCCTTTTTTGTAGCCTTCATAGGCCCCTAAGCCCAACAGAACAAGGATGACTACGTCTACCGGTTCCAACTTAGTTTGCCAATAGGAGTTTGACCTGCTCCGAAATCGCCTTGCCGTCTGCTTTTCCAGCTAGCTCCTTGCTCGCCAATCCCATTACTTTCCCCATATCCTTTGGGCCTGTGGCGCCACAGCTCGCAATGATAGCTTGAATGGCCTGTGCCAGTTCCTCGGTAGTCAAAGCCTTTGGCAAAAACTCCTGAATCACCGCCAACTCGGCCAATTCCACCTCAAGGAGGTCGGCACGGTTTTGCTTTTCGTAGATTTCAGCTGAATCTTTTCGCTGTTTCGCTGATTTGGTGAGCAACTTTAACTCGTCTTCCTCACTCATGCTGCCGGAGAAACCTTCCTTCGTTTCTTCCAATAAAATCAACGATTTGATGGCACGAAGGGCGGTTAAACGCACCTTGTCTTTGGCGATCATTGCCGATTTTATTTCACTTTCTATTCGCTGCTTTAAGGCCATAAGTTCTAGTTTTGTGTTATACCAGTACAACAACGTAAAAATACCTTTTTTTGGTGCTGAAATGACAAAGCTAAGTGTAAATATCAACAAGATTGCCACCATCCGAAATGCTCGTGGAGCCAATAATCCGAATGTGGTCAAAGTGGCCTTGGACTGTGAACGGTTTGGCGCACAGGGGATCACCGTGCATCCTCGTCCCGATGAGCGGCACATTCGCTACCAAGATGTACTGGACTTGGCCCAGGTGGTGCGTACCGAATTCAATATCGAAGGCTATCCCGATGCGCGATTTATGGAGCTTATCCGAACCGTGAAGCCCGCTCAAGCCACCTTAGTTCCAGATCCTCCCACAGCCATTACTTCCAATACCGGTTGGGATACGATTCAGCACCAAGCGATGCTTCGGGATATCGTTGCTGAGCTTCATGAGATGGGTACTCGAGTCTCTATTTTTATCAATTCAGAAGCCAAGTATTTTGAACCTGCCAAGGCTACTGGCACAGACCGGGTAGAGTTGTATACCGAACCTTATGCGTCGGTTTATCCCTTAGATCGGGAAAAGGCCGTTCAGCCTTACGTGGAGGTGGCAAAGCTTGCCACTGAACTCGGTTTGGGACTCAATGCAGGCCATGACTTGGACTTGCATAATTTAGCTTATTTGAAGCAGCAGATCCCACAGTTAGAAGAGGTCTCCATCGGTCATGCGCTAATTTGCGATGCGCTCTACTACGGCTTGGAGAATACCATTCAGCTATATCGTCGGCAGCTTGAACTGTAAGGTTTCATAGGGTCGATATTCTTAACTCTCTCAAGAAAGAGTTGCGTAATTCGTATCTCGTATTTCGTACTTTCAAAATGCATTTAAACTTCAAAAAATCCGGCTCCGGTCCTCCGCTCGTTATCCTCCATGGCCTCTTTGGTTCTTTGGACAACTGGTTTTCCATTGCCAAGGAACTAGTGGATCATTATACCTTATACCTCGTAGATCAGCGCAATCATGGGGACTCTCCGCATGCTTCCGAATGGAATTATGGGGTCATGGTGGAGGATTTGCGAGAGTTGCTGGATGACGAAGGCTTGGATTCCGTGTACTTGATGGGACACTCCATGGGCGGAAAGACGGTGATGAATTTCGCAGTGACCTATCCTGATCGCGTACGCAAACTAATTGTGGGAGACATTGCCCCGAGGTACTATCCCATTCATCATCAGCTGATCTTGGAGGGCTTAAATGCCTTAGATCTTTCCAGTCTGCAATCCCGAAAAGAAGCGGATGATCAGTTGGTTCAATACATTCCTGAACTTGGGGTACGCCAATTTTTGCTGAAAAGTTTGGGTAGGGATGCGAACGGATTCGCATGGAAAATCAATCTCCCCGTGATCATGGAGCAAATTGAAGAGGTGGGCAAAGCCTTGGAAGAAGGAACCATTTTTGATGGCCCTACTTTATTTTTGGGAGGAGCGAATTCTTCCTACATACAGCAGCAAGATCTGCCTGACATCAACACCCATTTTCCAAATTCTGAATGGGTCTCCATCCC
>CANGZP010000115.1 GCA_947458475.1 Cyclobacteriaceae bacterium
CGAGCAGATTTTAAGAAGGTGCCTCCACGCTCCAAAACATGGGTAATATTTCGTGAATCTAGCTTTTTGATATCATCTTGGATCATTCCCTCGTAGCCACGGTAGATTCCGAACATCTCGATGCCGTAATAAAAGCCAGTACGAACTACGGCTCGAATAGCAGCATTCATTCCGGGAGAATCTCCACCAGAGGTGAGTACTCCAATTTTTTTGATTGTTTTAGGTTCCATAGGTTTGAGTCAAGGCTTTAATTAGTAGCCCAGCAGATGCTGGATTGGTTGCCAATGGGATGTTGTGTACATCACAGATTCGCATGAGCATTTGCACATCCGGTTCGTGGGGGTGCTTGTCCAAGGGGTCTCTGAAAAAAATAACAGCAGCCAGTTTCTTTTCTGCAGCGAGCGCTGCAATTTGAGCATCCCCTCCATAAGGTCCAGAAAGTAATTTCTCTACCTTAAATCCAGCTTTTTCAATGTGCGAACCTGTAGTGCCTGTAGCAACGAGTTCCATATCATTTCGATGGAGGGTATCCCGGAATCCACTCAAAAAATGAACCATGTCGGCTTTTTTACCATCATGGGCGATTAATGCAATTTTCATGAATTGAAATGGAATAGGTTTGTTTCCAAAGTTAGGGAAATTTCAGTTTTTTCAAGGACTCCCAATCTAGGAATATGAGCGAATTTTTTACGCTTTCTTTTCTTCTAATTTTGAAGAGGATTTTCTTCCAGCATCAGCAAGAAAGCGTATTCCAAAGCAATCTCTTTCAGGGGATTAAAGCGTCCTGATGCCCCTCCATGCCCTGCTTCCATATTGGTAAAGAGCAGCAAAGTATGTTGATCTGTTTTTAGCTCTCGCAGCTTGGCCACCCACTTGGTAGGCTCCCAATACTGCACCTGCGAATCATGCAATCCAGAGGTAACCAGTAGATTTGGATAGGCCTGCTCTGTGACATTATCGTAAGGAGAATAGGAAAGCATGTACTCATAGAATTCTTTTTCCTTCGGGTTGCCCCATTCTTGGAACTCCCCAGTAGTCAAGGGGATACTCTCGTCAAGCATGGTGGTGACTACATCCACGAATGGTACGTTGGCGATGACCCCATGGAATAGGTCTGGACGCATGTTGATGACTGCTCCCATCAGCAATCCTCCCGCACTGCCACCCATGGCATAAAGATGAGTGGGAGAGGTATAATTATTTTGGATCAGATGCTCTGCACAAGCGATAAAATCGGTAAATGTATTTTTCTTTTTTAGGAGCTTACCGTCCTCGTACCAAGCCCTGCCCAGATCCTCTCCACCTCTGATATGGGCGATAGCAAAGACAAAGCCGCGCTGAAGTAAGCTCAGTCGATTGGAGGAGAAGTAAGGATCCATACTGTATCCATAGGAGCCATAGGCGTAGAGCAGCAGCGGTTGATTGCCATCCTTTTTGAAGGTGGATTTTTTATAGACCAGGGAGATGGGAACGAGTACCCCATCTGCCGCCTTGGCCCAGATGCGCTCTGAATGGTAGTCGCTTGGGTCATGTCCACCCACCACTTCTTGTTGCTTCAAGAGGGTTTTTTGACGGGTTACCATGTCGTAATCGTACACCGAACTAGGAGAAACTAAGGAGTTGTATCCAAAGCGAAGTAGTGTAGTGTCAAACTCAGGATTCATGCCCACATAGGCGGTGTAGGTTTCATCGTCAAAAGGAAGGGAATAGCCCTCAGCCTCCCAGGGTTTTATCCGAATTTGGGTCAGTCCCATACTCCGTTCTTGCGTCACTAGAAACTTGGAAAACAAATCAAAATCTTCCAATAGCACCTCTGGTCGATGGGGGATTACTTCAATCCAATTTTCTTTACTTGGGGAGGTGATAGGGGCTTTGACCAATTTGAAATTTTGTGCTTGGTCATTGGTTCGGATGTAGAAATATTCTCCAAAATGGTCTGCTGCATATTCCAGATGTTGAATTCGGGCTTGCAGGATTTGAAGAGGTGCCGAGGGTTGATCTGCCGGGATAAACCATACCTCGGAACTGATGGTACTCTCCGAATGGATGAGAATGTATTTTTCCGATTTGGTTTTGTGTACTACGCAAGAAAATTCTTCATCCAATTCTTCATAAATCAGGAGGTCTTGATCAGGTGGAGTCCCCAAAACATGTTTGTAGATTTGATAGGAGCGAAGGGTTTCCGGGTCTTGTTTGGAGTAAAAAACACTGCTTTGATCTGCTGCCCAGACAAAATTACCTGTTACCTCAGGAATCTGGTCTTCAAACATCTCCTGAGTTTCTAAGTTTTTGAAGTGGAGCGTATAGATTCTTCTCCCCACCTCATCTACTGCAAAGGCAAGAATTTTTTGGTTGGTGCTTGTCGCAGCTTGGCCAACTTGGAAGTAACTCTTTCCTACAGCAAGCGTATTCACATCTAGGATAATTTCTTCTTCTGCTTCGAGAGTCCCTAACTTTCTACAAAAGATTGGGTATTCACTTCCTTTTTCAAATCGGCTGTACCAGAAATAGCCAGATTTAAAGTAGGGGACACTTTCGTCTTGCTCTTTGATCCGGCCTTTCATCTCCTCAAAAAGTTGCTTCTGCAAAACCTCCGTAGGCTTCATGACCTCCTTAAGGTAGGTATTTTCAGCATTCAGGTAATCGATCACTTCCTGATTTTGCCGGTCGTTCATCCAATAGTAGGGATCTTGGCGTTGGTGGCCATGGATTTCAAGGAGCTTTGGTTTTTTGATTGCAATGGGCGCTGGCATAGTGGATTATTTGGATGCAAGGTTACTGAAAATTTACAAATCTACTGGGGCATTTGCTGAGATTACTGGTGGAAGTTGAATTGATTCCTAGTCTACAAGTTCGTATCCTCTTTTTATTGAGAAAAAGGGTGATTCTAACTAAGAAATCACGTAACTTAAATGAATCGATTGTTTTAGTCTAGTTCATTTTACTTACTTAATTAACTCGAAATCAAATGACTTTTTTCAAGCAGTTTAAAGAATTTGCAGTCAAAGGCAATGTCCTTGACTTGGCTGTTGGGGTGATTATTGGAGCCGCTTTTGGCAAGATTGTTTCTTCCTTTATCAGCGATGTAGTGATGCCACCTTTGGGATTACTGGTTGGGGGAGTGGATGTCAAGCACCTGAGCTTGGTGCTGAAGGAGGCCTGTGTGGATGCAAACGGGGCTGTTGTGGAAGCAGTTACCTTGAACCATGGGATGTTTATCCAAAATGTAGTTGATTTTACCTTTATCGCATTTGTGATTTTCGTATCCATTAAAGGAATCAATTCACTTCGTGGGAAAGAGGATGTGTCTACCGAAAAACCAGAAGCTACACCTACCGAAAAGCTGTTGGAAGAAATTCGTGATTTACTAAAAAAATAACCGCTCCTTCCTTAAAGAGCGGTTAATTCCAGGTGAAATGAATTACTTACCCGGACCTCGTTGTCGGTCGTATAAGTATCGGTTGAAATCGCGTGCTATATTTTGAAGCAGAAGCAATTGTCTGTAAGTCAGTATTTTGGATGCTTCTGCGATAAAAATCTTTTCCTCGTCCACGAGTTTCTGTTGGAGCTGTAGTTTTTGGTTCAATTTGGATTTGGCTTCTTCCTCTCCGATGGTTTCTGCGCCTCGACTAAGGTCTCCCATAGTTCGCATCAAGGTTTCCCTAGAGTTGGTAAACGCATTGAACACGGGCCAAAATTTCTCTGCTTGCTCTGGTTTGAGGCTAATTCTTGTGGTGATGTAGGCGATTCGAGCGGTTTGAA
Source organism: Cyclobacteriaceae bacterium (assembly GCA_947458475.1). Lineage (GTDB taxonomy): Bacteria > Bacteroidota > Bacteroidia > Cytophagales > Cyclobacteriaceae > Algoriphagus. The sequence continues at coordinate 3,763 of CANGZP010000115.1, forward strand.
GCCTTTCTGGATCTATTGCCTCACGACCACCACCGCCACGCTGCCCCCATGCATTTCCTGCTGCTAGCAAGCAAAGAAATAGGAGGTACAAGCGGAATTGTTTTATTGGGCTTAAAACCATGTTTCTTCTTCTGTCCATAGTGGTTCTGATTTAGCTAATTCTTCTTCTATAATTTGATCTAACAATTCATTCGGGTTATCTGAAAGACTGAGAACATCCTCAGCATTCCATTGTTCGCTCTCGATGTACAGCAAAGCCTCTTCTTCATTGGTAATTGGTGTGGAGGTGCTGGTGTTAAATTCAACCGCTTGCCATAACCCTACTCCCAGCAGCACGACTGCAGCGGCTGCCCAAGTCCAGTTTCGGCTTGGTTTTGGGCGATTGGTTCGAGCCATTATTTTTTCCGGGAGCTCCTCAAAGTAGTTTTCAGGAACTTGAAACGGCTGTTGTTTTGGAATCTTTTGCATGCTTTTCTTAGACTTAGGTAACCGCCAAGGGTTTATTCTTGGGTAAGTTCTTGTTCAATTTTTTTTACAGCATGGTGGTAGCTGGCTTTCAATGCCCCCACACTTGTGCCCGTTATTTTTGAGATCTCTTCGTAACTCAGGTCCTCCTCATACTTCAAATGAAATACAAGTCGTTGTTTGTCAGGAAGTTTTAATAAGGATTTTTGAAGTTTGACTTGAATCTCATCTCCGCTCAACGAAGCACTGGAATCGACATAAGATTCCAACTTTTCTTGGTGGTCGTCCAAGGAAAAGAAGTAGCGTTTTTTCTTTTTTTCTAGAAAAGTCAGGGATTCGTTTGTCGCGATGCGGTAAAGCCAAGTGAATAGGGAGGAATTGCCTTCAAATCGATCCAAGGCCTTGTAGGCTTTGATGAAGGTGTTTTGGGTAAGGTCATCGGCATCTTCATGAATCAGAACCATGCGTCGGATTACCTGATAAACAGGTTTTTGATAGGTTTCGATCAATTGCCTAAAGCCCAGTTCCTTGGTGAAAGGAGAGCGGATGCGGGCCAAAAGTTCTTGATCGTTTACCTTCATTTGTGGCTGTTAGACCTCGATAAGTACGAATGGTTTAATGGATTGTACCAAGCCCTTCACTTCTGATGAAGATTTGGCAAGGGAGTACATCGCTTTCAAATCAGAGCTCTAGTAATCATGCGGCTGGACGCAAATTGAACTCAGTTCAGCAATCCATTAGATTTCTACCAAATAGTCTAATACGCCAGCATTTTTCCCTTTGGGTCTGCTGACGAGTAAAGGCACTCGGTTATTGAATTGGATGAGTCGCTCTGCCATACTTCCAATATGAAGCGCAGTCGATGCTGTTTTTCCTTTTGTGCCAATCAATATAGCGTCTACTTGAAGTTCAACTGCTGCTGCTACAATCTCTTGAACAGGATTATCGTCTTCATCCGGAGTATAGACAGGCGTAATTTTTATCCCTTTGGTGTCTATTTTTCGGATAAACTTTTTAAAATGTTCTCCCGCATTAATTTTCAGGAGCTGCGTAAACTCCTCAAAACTTTTTCCGGTAAAGTGATAGCCCGAAGGGACAGTGAAAACATTTTGAAAAAATAGTTCGGGGTCTTTCCCGTATTTCTTGGACCATAAAATCCCATCCTCCAACGCATTTTTCGAATGTTCTGAGAAATCACTTGGAACTAGAAGCTTGGAGAATTTCGGTTGTGCATTTTCAGGGACAATAAGTAAGGAACAAGAAGATCTTCTTGATAGCCGTTGGGTAGCTACTCCTGTACCCACAAGGGCTACTTTTCTTCCCAAAAGAATTAAGTCAGCGGATTTTTCATCTGCTAGCTTCAGGATTTTTTTGGATAGGTTTCCTTCCTTGACCACAAAGCTTAGGTCAAGCCCTTTGGTTTTAGGGAAGTTGGCCGCAACCAAACCTTCCATGTATGCCCTTCGCTCTTCCATCATCTGATCGATCAGATTTGGAAACGCCTCCTGCAATTCCTTTGGAAGGGAGAAGTTTTTGATCACGTTCGTGAAGTAAATCTTTTTTACCTGATTCACTTTTGCGATAAATCCAGCAAAGGCAATTAAGGTCTGATCTAAGGGACTTTGGTCAAGACAGACAATCAATTTTTTTATCGGATACATGAGGTTTGAAAGTAACTTGGGATAAAGGTAAGCGTTGTCAAATATTCTTTGGATGCCTATAAAATATTTTTTCGGTTTGGAAGCGAGTTAGCTGTGACTTGGAACTAGAAAGTTAGTTTTTCATCATTTAGGATCAAGTATAAAGAGAGCGTTAACTAGTGGCCAAAAGGATGAAAAATGTCTAAATTCTTCCTAGCAAGTTTAGCTTGTTATACGCTGCTCGGTGTATCTTTGAGCATCCGGGCCACCGACTTGTTCGAACTTCACAAATTAACAACAATACCGAGTAAAGCCCCCTTCAAAATCAGGCCTCACCCCGTCCCGAAAGCTATCGGGATCGGGCCTCGCTCAAAAAGCAGGATAACAGTGGAAGGTTGCGATCTAAGGCAGCTCAAATCTTGTCAAACTAGAGGTTTCGTAACACTCTTAGGCCCGGATTATTTTCCTCTATTTTTTAGCCAGGCCCACTCTTCCTTGCCCACGCCCAATAGGGCGGAGCTACTCACAAACACTCCAATTACCAATAACGAAGTAGTTAGAATGGATAAGAAGGGGTTGGTTAAAGCGGGACTTAAATACAGCGCGGATACCGTTCCTATTCCTACCACTAAGATTTTTAGCGTTTCTACACTGAATGGATCCAAACCTAGCTTCCACTTTAGGAAAGCGAACTTGACCAAATTGTAGGCGAGCATGACTGCAGCAGAGCCCAAAGCAGCTCCTTCTATGCCCATGAAGGGGATTAAAAAATAGTTGGTAACAATCAGAAAACAGCTCATGCAAATTGTGACTAGCAGATTAAATCGGTAGTAGGAGGAGAAAACTAGGATCTCCGAATTCAGGGAAAATGCCACATCCACCAATTTCCCGAGGGCAATAATAAATACCACCCACTTTCCAGTTTGGTAGATTTCCCGGTTGGGTACAAAGTGGTAAATCGAGTCGATATTGGCCCAAATAAGTGCAAAGAGCAGCAAACAGATGTAGAGTTGCCGATTGGATAGTTGCCGGTAGAGGAGGTTGATTTCTTGAATTCGCTGCTGCGC
>CANGZP010000116.1 GCA_947458475.1 Cyclobacteriaceae bacterium
TAGGGCACAAATCCTTCTCTCTTAAACTTGTAAGGGGTGGTTTTATTGTCGGCAGGATGTGTAGCCAAGTCCATCATTCCAAAACCCTTGTGGGTGAAGGCGCCTAATCCACACTTGAATACGAAATCTTGTACTTCAGGTGCTGCATAAAGCGTAAATGGAAGCGTATAGCCCCTCACTTCGTATTTCACATCGAGGTCGTACACCGCATAGATGCGCGCAAATTTCTTCTGCTGCTCTTTTAACTTGTTGACATAAACCATATCTGGTACCACCTGGAACTTAAAGAAAGACTCCATTTGTTCTGGGGTGTACCATCCTGATTTTTCCATACGCGTCAAGGTTGATTCGTAAAGTAAATCAGAAAACTCGTCACTATCTGGGTTGATAAATCGCTTCCCAGCTTCTTCATTGAAAGCAGGAGTGATCAGTACCAATGGAGAGATGCACACAAATTTATTTGAAACCTCCAAAACAGGCTCAGTCTCAAGTTCGGTGTATTCCGGGGAGAGGATCAAATTTCCAAGCTCAATTTTAGAAGCTGCAAAAACCTGTTCCAACAAGTAGTCAATGAATTCCTCGCTTTGAGAAGAAAGCACGAGAGTCACCAAGCTAGAGTAGTAGTGCAAACCACTTCTACTTACCTTGGTTTGTCCCTTCAATCCCGAGAAATTAAAGAAATTGTAGTTGTAGAATTCCTCTTTTCCTCCTTTGACGATCAGTCCTTTTAGGAATTGAGCCAGAATGTACTGGTGGTGAAAAGGCAAAAATGAGCCTTTGTTTTTTAGGGAAAATATTAGTCGTACTCTCACGGTTTTAAAAATAAAAATGAAACAATAGTGAGCAAAATGCTCTAAATCTGATTATTAGAATTATTTATGCAAAGCTACACATATTTTTAAAGCAAAAATCAAACATTGAACCTAAAATGCATGATATCACCATCTTGTACTACGTATTCTTTGCCTTCGATGGATATTTTGCCGTTTTCTCTACAACCCGCTTCGGTCTTAAATTGTTTGTAGTCAGCGATAGCAATTACTTCAGCTTTAATAAATCCTCTTTCAAAGTCGGTGTGAATGACCCCAGCAGCTTGAGGAGCCTTCCAACCTTTGCGTATGGTCCATGCGCGAACTTCCTGTACTCCAGCAGTAAAGTAGGTGATCAAGTTGAGTAGGGAGTAGGCCCCGTAGATCAAACGGTTTAATCCACTTTCTTTGAGTCCATATTCATTTAAGAACATGTCTTTTTCTTCAGGATCATCGAATTCTGCGATTTGAGATTCGATGGCTGCACAAAGCACAATGACGTCTGCGTGTTCGTCTTTTACTTTTTCGCGCAAGCGCTCCACAAAAGCATTTCCTGTATGGATACTAGATTCATCCACATTGGCCACATACAACACGGGCTTAATGGTGAGGAGATGTAGATCTCGTACGGCTTCTAATTCTTCTTTTTCTACATTGATCGCTCGTGCATTGAGTCCTGCGGTCAAGCCTTCCTTAAATTGAAGTAAAGTTTCCAATTCTGATTTGGCTTTGGCATCTCCAGACTTTGCTATTTTTTCGATTCGTTGGATCTTTTTCTCCACCGATTCTAGATCCTTAAGTTGGAGCTCGGTATCAATGACTTCTTTATCAAATAATGGATCTACTCCACCTGCCACGTGAACGATATTGTCGTCTTCAAAGCAACGGATGACGTGGATGATGGCATCTACTTCGCGAATATTGGCCAAGAATTTATTGCCCAATCCTTCTCCTTTGGAAGCTCCTTTGACCAATCCAGCGATGTCAACAAACTCAATGATGGTCGGCACAACCCGCTGTGGATTTACCAATGCTTCGAGTTCTTGAAGTCTGGAATCAGGAACTGAAACCACCCCTACATTGGGTTCGATGGTACAAAAAGGAAAGTTTGCTGCTTCAGCTTTGGCGCTTGATAGCGCATTAAACAAGGTAGATTTGCCCACATTGGGGAGACCTACTATGCCACATTGTAATGCCATTAATTCGTTGCTTTAATTTTAAATATTTTGTAGGACTTGTACCCACTGTAAAATTCCAAGATCGATACTCTGAAAATGGTGTAAACGGGTATGGCAAATATCATCCCGAGGATTCCTGCGATTTTTGCTCCGGCAAAGATAATAACAAATATCTCAAGGGGATGCGCTTTTACCGATTTGGAGAAAATTACTGGCTGCAGCACAACATTATCTGTAATTTGTACAGTTGCAAAAACTGAAATGATTTTAACTAGGAAAAAACTATAATCGCTGTCAGTTGAAAAATCACCTGTTGAAATTCCTACTACAACCCCAAAAATAGTTCCCAGTATTGGTCCTGCATAGGGAATAAGATTTGCGATTGCTGCAAATAGTGCGATAGTTAATGCATATTCGACTCCTGCTAGTGTAAGTCCAGATGCTGCAAGTAAGAAAATTGCCAACACTTGGAGCAGTAGCCCGAAAAGGTAATTGGATAACAATTTTTCAACCTTGGTAAAGGTGGCTACGGATAGTTCGAAATAGGCGTTTGGAATAAGATTTAAAAGATTTCTACGAAGTAGTCCGTTTTCGAGCAAAAGGAAAAAAGTGATAAATGCTACTGCCATAGTTCCGATGAATATACTGCTGGTAACAGAGATTACCCCGGTAATGAATCCACCAATATCGAATTTTTGAAGTGCTCCTTGAACCGAAAGGCGAAGCTCCTCGAGCAGGATGCCTCTTTTATTCTCAATCAGTTGGTATTTCATCAAGAACCTTTCTAGCTTCTCAAGGGGAACTTCAAGTTGGAGGTACATACTTTCCAGGTCCAAATCGCTCAATAGGATGACTTGACGATTGATCAAGGGAAAGAATAGAAGTCCTAACAGGAAAACGATAGATATAACAGTAGCATAGGAGGCTAGAATAGCAATGCCGCGTGGAATGTGCTGACCTAGAATATGCACTTCATTCACCTTATTGGTCAGTGGCCTAAGCAATGCAGCTAGGATTAGTGATACGATCAAATAAATGGAAATGGCAGAAAAATACCAGCCAAACAGCAGGAAGCTGAGAAAGAACAGAATGAGGTAGACAAAAAATCGCTGCATGGTATCAAAAGAAAAGGAGGCAGAAGCCTCCTCAAATATATTGGAATTGGATGTCTATCCCTAATGCATTCCAACTGGATTAATCCCAACGAAGGTCATTGTTTACTTCGTTTTCAGATTCTTCATTCTCAAACTGCTCAAAATCGAAGTCAGGAAGTAAATCGTTTTTCACATGATCTACTGCTTCATTCAATGCATTTACAAACTTGAAGAAATCTTCCTTGTACAAAAAGATTTTGTGCTTCTCGTAACTGAAGTTGTCTCCATCCATTCTGCGTTTGCTTTCAGTGATGGTAAGGTAATAATCATTGCCACGGGTTGACTTGATATCAAAAAAATAGGTTCGCTTTCCTGCTTTCACTTTCTTAGAGAAAATTTCCTCTCTATCGTATCCTCGGTGATCTTCCAATGTTCTAGGGATTATGGTTTGGAATGTACTATTAATGGGTCTAAGATAAGCTAAAAGCAACTTAGAATTCAAAATCAAACCCTGCTTTTTTTTGAAAATCTGTAAAAAATAGGGTACAAGTTGTTTCAAATCCGATACAAACCTGTTTAGGTTAAACAAATTAACGAATCGGATCAGTCCTATGAATTGGGGCTTTGGAGATTTATTTGATTGAATTTTAGAAGGATAGCTTTTGGGGTAAGTATTTTTTACCGCTTAAAAAAGGTCGTTAACTCAAAGGATAGGATCCGTTTGACAAAAAAAGGCTGTTCCTATTTCAGAAACAGCCCCGGTCGGTTGTCATAAAAATTATTCGCCGTGAAGAAATGCTTTTCTAGCAAGCAATACTTCTTCGCTTTCTCGGTGGTCGGGATCATCTACGCAGCAGTCCACAGGGCATACTGCAGCACACTGGGGCTCTTCATGGAAGCCGTTGCATTCGGTACACTTCTCTGATACGATGTAGTAAAACTCATCAGAAACGGGAGTTTGCTTGGCTGTACCAGCTGTAACGCTGCCATCCGGAAGAGAGACTTCTTTCAAGTTGGTACCACCAGCCCAAGTCCATTCTATTCCTCCTTCATAAATTGCCGTGTTGGGACATTCAGGTTCGCATGCACCACAATTGATGCATTCGTCTGTTATCATTATTGCCATAGGGATTCAAATTTGAATTCAAAGTTACAATCTCCTAAACACCTTCGCAATAAAAAAGTTGTCACACTAATTAATTTAAAATTATTCCAAGGGCTTTTTTTTTGGATACCTTTGTTAAATGAACCCAGATTTTAAGCTTTCTGATCGAATTTCGGCCTTTGTTAAACTAGGGGTTCGGATTTCCAATCTATCGGAAGAAGAAAAATTCCCACTCTTTCGACAGGCAGAAAATCAGAACGCCTGGTTTACCCAGCGCTCAATGGAGCAGGCACTCGAAGGTATCCGAGTGATGCTTGAGGCTCAAGCCTTGGAAAAATGGCTTTCTTCCTACAACTCTCTTGATCTAAGATCTCCCAAGCAAGTAGGATTGATGCTTTCAGGGAATATTCCTGCGGTTGGTTTTCATGATATTCTTTCGGTGTTGATTTCTGGCCATACGGCATGCATCAAACTAAGTTCTCAAGATGCTGCGCTTCCACTCTGGTTGATTCAGGAATTGAAAAGGATAGAACCTCGATTTTCAGATCGAATTCAAGTTGAAGACATGCTTAAAAATAAGCAAGCCTACATCGCTACGGGTAGCGATAACTCAGCGCGCTATTTCAACTATTACTTTGGGAAGTACCCACACCTGATCCGGTCGAATCGAACTTCTGTAGCCATTCTTCAAGGAAATGAATCTACGGCCGATTTGCAGGCTTTAGGAAAAGATATTTTCGATTACTTCGGATTGGGCTGTAGAAATGTATCCAAATTGTTTGTCAAAAATCAAGGGCAACTGACAGATTTACTCGATGCCCTCGAGCCTTTTTCTTGGGTGGCCAATCATCACAAGTACTTCAATAATTACGAGTACAATAAATCCATTTACTTGGTCAATCGTACCCCGCATTTAGACAATGGATTTCTTTTGCTTAAAGAATCGACTGATTTGGTTTCGCCCATAGGAGTGCTTTTTTATGAAATCTATTCCGAAGAGCACGAACTAAAAATGAAGTTGAAGGATCTCGATTCCAAGATTCAATGTGTGGTTGGGACTACGGCATTGGATCTCCCAGGAGTCATTCCTTTTGGCCAAACGCAATGCCCACAATCTTGGGATTATGCAGATGGGGTGGATACACTTCAATTCCTTGGTAGTCTAGGCGATTGATTTGAAACACTATAGCATCCAGTAGCACGCCTAATCTTTTTTTTTAGGGATTTGCAAAGCCTTCCTTTTAGGCTTTCGATTAAATTAAGACAACCCTTATTCGGGAATCTTCGTTACCTTTTTTGTTGCTTTTTCCTATATTCGCAGTCGGAAATTTGAACCATTTACTCCATAAACTATACAAACGATGGCTTTTGATATCGAAATGATCAAAGAGGTCTATGCACAAACCCCAGCTCGCATTGCAGCGGCACGGAAGGTGGTGGGCAAACCGCTTACATTGACTGAAAAAATTCTTTACGCTCACTTGAGTGAAGGAGCTGCTAGTCAGGCATTTAAAAGAGGAACCTCCTATGTAGATTTTCAACCTGATCGCGTAGCGATGCAAGATGCCACTGCTCAGATGGCGCTTTTGCAATTCATGCAGGCCGGTCGTTCTCAAGTTGCGGTACCTTCTACGGTTCACTGCGATCACTTGATCCAAGCAGAAATTGGAGCAGATAAAGACTTAAGCAAAGCCAAAGATAAAAACAAGGAGGTGTATGATTTCCTTGCCTCAGTATCCAATAAGTATGGAATCGGTTTCTGGAAGCCAGGAGCTGGTATTATCCACCAAGTAGTTTTGGAAAACTATGCTTTCCCAGGTGGAATGATGATTGGTACCGATTCCCACACGCCAAATGCGGGTGGTCTAGGGATGATCGCGATTGGTGTGGGTGGCGCAGATGCCTGCGATGTGATGGCTGGATTGCCATGGGAACTGAAGTTTCCAAAATTGATTGGTGTGAAGTTGACAGGCAAGCTATCCGGATGGACAGCTGCAAAAGACGTGATCTTGAAAGTGGCAGGTATCTTGACCGTTAAAGGTGGTACTGGTGCTATTGTTGAATATTTTGGTGAAGGAGCACGTTCCCTTTCTGCTACAGGAAAAGGAACCATCTGCAACATGGGTGCCGAAATCGGTGCGACGACTTCTATCTTTGGTTACGACGAAAAATCTGCTGCCTACCTATCTGGAACAGGCCGATCTGATATCGCTGCACTAGCCAATGGCATCGCAGAGCATTTGACTGGCGACCCTGAAGTATATGCGCAACCGGAGTTGTACTTTGATCAAGTGATTGAAATCAACCTTTCTGAGTTGGAGCCGCATGTAAATGGTCCATTTACCCCAGATTTGGCTTGGCCTATTTCTAAGTTTGCTGCAGCTGTTCGAGAAAACGGCTGGCCAGCAAAATTGGATGTAGGATTGATCGGTTCTTGTACCAACTCTTCCTACGAAGATATCTCTAGAGCCGCTTCCTTGGCGCAGCAGGCCGTAGATAAGAAGTTGGTAGCCAAGTCTGAGTACACCATCACCCCTGGATCTGAGCAAGTTCGTTTTACGGTCGCTCGAGATGGATTTTTGGACACTTTCGACAAGATGGGTGGGGTAGTACTTGCCAACGCTTGCGGACCCTGCATCGGACAGTGGGCGAGACATGGCGCAGAAAAGCAGGAGCGTAACTCCATCATCACTTCCTTCAATCGGAATTTTGCGAAGCGTGCGGATGGAAATCCA
>CANGZP010000117.1 GCA_947458475.1 Cyclobacteriaceae bacterium
ACTAGTCCATCGATTTGGAAACTGGAAATCTCAATCACCCACCAAGCATGATCTCCTTCGAGTAATTGTCCAGCCCAGCTCTTGCCTACATTTCCAGCAAGCCCTACATCCCATCCCGCTTCCTTCAGGAGGTGGTAAGTCAATAAGGTGGTGGTGGTTTTTCCATTGGTTCCGGTGATTGCAATCACCTTCCCTTTGCTGTAACGGCTCGCAAATTCGAGTTCGTCTACGACGGCAATGCCCTGCTGCATGGCTTGTTGCACCACTGCAACGGTACTTGGAATACCTGGACTTTTGATGATCAAGTCGGCAGCTAAAATGCGCGTCTCGTCGTGTTTGCCCTCTTCAAATTCAATTCCTGCAGTCTGAAGCTGCACTTTACGTGCCTCCCCAATGTTGCCTCCATCGGAAACAAAAACAGCATAGCCTTCCCTCTTGGCGAGCAATGCTGCTCCCAACCCACTTTCTCCGGCTCCAAGGACGACTAACCGCTTCATGAAGATTACCTCAGTTTAAGGGTGGCTAATGTGACTACTGCGAGAAGAATCCCTACGATCCAAAAACGAGTAACGATCTTGGATTCGTGAATTCCTTTTTTCTGGTAATGGTGGTGAAGTGGGGACATCAGAAATACCCGCCGTCCTTCTCCATATTTTTTCTTCGTGTATTTGAAGTAGCCCACCTGAATCATCACACTCAGGTTTTCGACCAAGAATACCCCGCACATCACTGGAATAAGCCATTCTTTGCGAAGCGTCAAGGCCAATACAGCAATCACTCCACCAAGCATCAAGGAGCCCGTATCGCCCATGAAAACCTGGGCTGGATAGGAGTTGTACCACAGGAAGCCCACACAGGCACCAATAAATGCTGCCGTAAAAATTACCAGCTCCCCGGAGTTGGGGATGTACATGATGTTGAGGTATTGGGAAAAAATGGCGTTGCCACTCAAATAGGCAAAAATGGCAATCGTCAAACCAATGATGGCCGAAGTGCCTGCTGCCAGACCATCAATCCCATCGGTAATGTTGGCTCCATTGGATACGGCTGTAATGATGAAAATTGCGACAAAAATATAGAGTACTGGAACCATGGCATCCCCCATGAATCCAAGAACCTCTTCGTAGTTGAACTCGTTGTTTTTAAGGAACGGGATAGTCGTTTTCAATGCCTTGACATCCTGGAAAGCAGGAGTTTCGATTACGCCACTTTCCACCGATACAGGTGTAGAAAACTCCCGAATCACCACATCGTCGTTGTAATAGAGTGTGGCACCTACAATAATGCCGATCCCGATCTGCCCTACAATTTTAAAGCGCCCTTTTAGGCCATCCTTGTTCTTGCGGAAGACCTTGATGTAATCATCCAAGAAACCGATCAATCCCAACCAAACGGTCGTGATCAACAAGAGCTGAATGTATATATTGTTGAGGTTAGCGAATAGTAGGGTTGGGATCAAGATGGCCGCAATCATCATCAATCCGCCCATGGTAGGAGTGCCTTTCTTTTGAGTTTGACCTTCCAAACCCAAGTCACGCACGGTCTCTCCGATTTGTCGATTGCGAATCCAGTTGATGATGTGGTGGCCGAAGGTGATCGTGATGATTAGGGAAAACAATGCCGCCATCCCTGCACGGAAAGAAATGTAACGGAACACCCCAGTTCCCGGAATGTCCAACACACGATCTAAGTAGTCAAATAAAGGATAGAGCATGTCAGTTTCCGTTTAGTTGAGTTAAAATTTCCGTCACGACCTCGGCATCATCGAAATGATGCTTTACGCCTTTAATCTCTTGGTAATCCTCATGCCCTTTGCCGGCAATGAGTACGATATCTCCTTTTTGGGACAGCATAAGTGCCGTTTTGATAGCCTCTCTTCGGTCTTCAATGGTCAAGGTCTTTCGGAAATCCGTGGGTCCAACCCCAGCTTGCATGTCTTTGAGAATATCGCCCGGCTCCTCAAATCGTGGATTATCAGAGGTGAAAATAGCCTTGCTGCTTTCTGAAACGGCTATTTTAGCCATGGTTGGACGCTTGGTCTTGTCGCGATTGCCTCCACAGCCTACGACTGTGATGAGCTGCTCATTGCCCGTGCGAATGGCATTGATGGTCTTGAGTACATTGTCTAAGGCATCAGGGGTATGTGCATAATCCACAATCGCGGTAATGCCGCCGATGGAAATTCGGTCAAACCTCCCCTTGGCACCTTTAATTGCCGACAATTCCCGGAGTACTTCATCTTCATCCTCGCCTAGCAAGACCGCCGTACCAAATACTCCAAGCAAATTCGATGCATTGAAGGCACCAATCATGCGGAACCAAATCTGTTTTCCATTCACCTCCACCTCCAAGCCTTCGATGGTATTGGAGAGAATTTTCCCCTTGAAATCGGCCGAAGACTTGAGTCCGAAAGTTTGTAGGGTGCCTCTGCAATTTTGAACCATCACCGATCCACGTTTGTCGTCTCCATTGACCAATGCAAAGGCATCTTTCGGAAGCTCATCAAATAGCTTTTTCTTCGCTTTGATGTATTCCTCAAAGGTGCCATGGTAGTCCAAGTGGTCGTGTGTGATGTTGGTAAATACTGCTCCGGCCAACTTTAAACCTGCAATTCGTTCTTGTACAATCGCATGGGAGCTGGCTTCCATGAAGCAGTGCGTACATCCTGCATCGACCATTTTGCGAAGCAAGGCCTGAACACTTACCGCATCGGGTGTGGTATGGGTAGCAGGAAGGATGATATCATTGATTTTATTTTCAACAGTTGAAAGCAGCCCAGTACTGTAGCCCATGCGAACAAACAACTGGTGTAATAAGGTCACTGTGGTGGTCTTGCCATTGGTACCTGTAACAGCTACTACCTTGATTTTTTCGGAAGGGTTGCCATAAAAATTAGCTGCAATAATTCCCAGAGCCTTGGCGGAATCCACCACTTGGATGTAGGTGATGCCTTCTGCAAGTGCTACTGGAAGCTGTTCACAGAGGATCGTCGTTGCTCCTTTTTCCAAGGCAAGCGAGATAAAATCATGACCATCCACTTGCGTGCCTTTTACGGCTACAAAGGCAGCGTTTTCAATAACCTTACGGCTATCAAACACCAGATCACTCACCCTTCTCTCCATGTCACCATAGGTAGCGGTCAGCGATACTTTGTACAGTATGTCTTTGAGCACGTTCATTTATCCAAGTACAAGTTCTATAGTGGTATCCGGGGTCAAGCGGGTTCCAGGACTGATGGATTGGGTTAGGACTTTGCCCTTCCCGTTAAAATTCACTTTCAGGCCTTTATTTTCTAGAATGTATAATGCATCACGAAGAGACATGCCCGCTACATTGGGCACGACTGCCTTCTCGGTTTCCACCAACTGCAGCTGAATCTGGCCAGTCGTTCCTGTAGAGGCGGCAATCCAATCTTCCTGCGCAGGGGATTTGAGTGGTAACTTGAGGTAATCAAAAATGCCTTGCAATTCCTCTCCTTTGCCAGCAGCCACATAAGGAAACTTTGCGCTTGCTGCCTTAGGTAAAATTTTGGATTGGTTCACCACATTCAATTCCAGATCCGTTGCGAAGATCTTATCTGCAATCGCCTTAAATACGGGTGCTGAAACATCCCCTCCATAGGCTGCAATTCCTTTGGGACTATCGATGACCACAATCATGCTGTACTTGGGGCGGTCTGCAGGAAAGTAGCCCGCAAAACTGGTATAGTAGATTTCCTGGTAACTCCCGTTGATGATTTTTTGAGCAGTCCCGGTCTTACCCGCAATTTTGTAATTCGGATTTTTGATGTTTCGAGCAGTTCCATTCTCCACTACCCCAAGGAGTAGTTCTTGGAGCTGGGCGATTGTTTTGGGCGAAGCAATGGACTCACGGATCACTTGAGGTTCGAAGGTTTGGATGACTTGAGCGCCATTGCTGACCGACTTCACAAAAAGTGGCTTGACCATTTTTCCTCCATTAGCCACTGCATTGTACAAGGCTAGGGTATGGATGGGATTCAACTTGGATTCGTAGCCAATTGAAATCCATGGGAGGGAGGTACCGTACCAGGTTTTGGTGCCGGGTTTTTTAAAGAAAGGCTTTCCTTCTCCCATTAGCTGTAGATTCAAGGGTTGCGCCAAACCCACCTTATCTAGGTAGGCCAAAAACTTGGACGGGCTAGAGCCAAAATGCATGTCTACCAATTTGGAAATAGCCACATTGGAAGATTTTTCAAATGCTTGACGGATGGTGATGGTTCCAAAACCTCCATTTTTGGCATCGTACATTGGCTGCCGATAGAAATAATGCACACCATTGCCTGTTTCAATCAGATCGTTGGGGCTTATTTTATTTTCTTCGAGCAAGGCGAGCATCGAGATCAACTTGAAGGTAGAGCCCGGTTCAACACTGCCCATATCACCCACTGCATAATTGTAGCTTTCTACATAGCCAGTTCCAGCAGCGTTCTTTTGCAAATTAGAAATTGCCTTTACATGCCCTGTTGCCACTTCCATTACAATCACTGATCCAAAGGCTGCCTCGCGATCTTTCAACTGGTTCCGCAAAGCGGTTTCGGCCACATCTTGGATGTTCACATCCAGGGTAGTTTGAATGTCGTATCCATCCAGAGGTTTGATGTCTTCTTCGTCAAAAAGTGGCTTCCATACCCCGCCAGATAGCCGCTGAAATAAGGCTTTTCCACTTTGCCCTTTAAGCTGGGTATTGAAACTGTATTCGATTCCAGAACCGACACCATCTTGGTTTAAGGTCCCCAAAGTCCTACTTGCCAAAGAGGTGAACGGCTGATAGCGTCGATCTATCTTTTCAAAAATCACTCCCCCATCGATACGGCCCTCTTTAAAAATCGGCCAAGTCCGTATGGTCTGCATATCTTGGTAGTTGATCTGCTTCCGGTTGATCATCAAATACTGCTTTTTGTTGGTCCGAGCATCATGGATCATGCGCTTGTAAGCAGTAGCACTCTTGTCCTTATAGAAGTTGGCCAGTTGCTCAGCCAAGGCATCCAAACCAGATTTATAGATCGTCTCATCCACTACGGTCGGGTCGATGGCCACTTGGTAAAACGGTAGGCTTGTCGCCAACAAGCTCCCATCGGCGGCATAAATGTTGCCACGCGTAGCCGGAACTTCTCGGTATTGAAAATTAACTTGCTCCGCCTTGGCTTTCCACTTCTCCCCCTCCACGAGCTGAACCACCGCTACCTTGTAGGGAATGGCGCATGCCGCCAAAGCCACCAGGAGGAAGATCACCCGAACTCGGATCACTATGGAGCGTTTGATGTTCACTTTTTAGGAAGTTCTAATTTTACTGGAGGTTGATTCAATTCATAAAGTTCAAAGGCAGCTACACGCTTGGATACTTCGGACTGCATGCTACTTTTCATGTAGTCGGCCTCGAGCGTAGTCACATCCGCACGCATATCAGCCACTTCTTGCTTGGCTTTGTCGATTTCTCGAATTTTATTTTCTGCACGGAGGTTGCTGTAGATGTAGATCAAAGCCAATAGTGCCACGAAGCCTACGGGAGGAACCAACTGAACGGGAACCCCCTCACCCAGGATCTTTTTTACATCAAGCTTTTCTTCCATCCAGGAAAAAATCGTCTTCCCAGAGCCGCCCTTTGGACTGCTCCCTTCTTTCAGCTTGTTCTTGAAGGTGTTCTGACTCATTTTCCTACTTTTTTGGCAATTCTCAATTTGGCACTTCTGGCTCTAGAATTCAGGGCTAGTTCTTGCTCCGAAGCAGTAATCGCTCCTCGGCTAACGGGCTCAAGTGGACGAATAAGATTTCCATAAAAATCCTTTTCCACTTCACCTTGAAACTTCCCTTTGGTCATTAAACTTTTGACCAAGCGATCCTCTAAGCTGTGGTAGCTCATCACTACCAGACGACCTTCAGGCTTTAGCAGCTCCACTGCACTCAGCAGCAGCTCTTCCAAAGCCCCCATTTCGTCGTTTACTTCTATCCGCAAGGCTTGAAATACCTGCGCATAGTATTTGAATTCCTTTCCACGAGGGGCAAACCGCTTCAAAAAAGCCGTAAACCCTTCCGTAGTCGTAAAGGGCTTCACCGAACGCTCTGCCACAATGGCCTGAGCAAGGGTCTTGGCATTCTTGATCTCCCCATACATCCCTAGGATCTTGTGTAGCCTTCCCTCGTCCGCAGTTGCAAGCAACTCTTTGGCACTGAGTTCCGCCGACTGATTCATCCGCATGTCCAGATCTCCCTGAAAACGAGTTGAAAACCCTCTTTCTGGAGCGTCTATTTGATGGGATGAAATCCCTAGGTCTGCTAGTATTCCATCTACTTGTTTGATTCCATGCAAGCGCAGGTATCGTTTGATGTCCCTGAAGTTGGCCTGCACGAAGGTGAAGCGAGGATCTTGAGGGGCATTGGCCAACGCATCGCTGTCTTGATCAAAACCGAATAGCTGTCCTCCTTCCAAACGAGCCAAAATAGCCTTAGCGTGACCACCTCCACCAAAAGTCACATCGACATAGACTCCATTGGGGAGAATAGCCAAGCCTTCAATGCAAGGGTCAAGCATCACTGGGATATGATAAACTGGGGTTGACATCGCGCTTAGGAGAGGTACTTTTCCATAAGGCTAGACAAGTCCGCCGTATCCACAATAATGTTCTTTAGGTACTGTTCAGGATTCCAGAGTTCAATTCGAGTTCCCATGCCAACGACCACCACATCCTTCTCCAGGCTGGCATAGGTTTGGTACAGCTTCGGAATCAACAATCTCCCTGCATTGTCCAGCTCCACCTCTACGATGGAATTGAAAAAAGAGCGTTGCAACATGCGTTGTTCTGCATTGTTGATGTTCAGGGATTTGATTTGACTCTCCAGCTTTTTGTATTCTACCATGGGATAGAGAGCCAAGCATTTGTCTTCAGCCAT
>CANGZP010000118.1 GCA_947458475.1 Cyclobacteriaceae bacterium
AGCTTTAAACTAGGTTGATTTAGGGGAGAGCAGGCCTGCTGACTCTAGGAACCTGCCTGCGGTAGGCAGGCTAGTTTTCCCTATTCGACATTCTTCGATCGGCGTTGGGCATTCGACATTTGGGAAGTAGCAAGTAGTTAGTATCAAGTAGCAAGACGTTTTAGAAGCAAGAGGCAAGAAGCGAGTGACAAAAGAGCGGTTAGATTTCTTTGCGGCTTGGCGTCTTTGCGAGAAGAAAAAAGAAAAAAATAAGTCTCCCCGCAATTCTGCGGGGCAGGCTGCAAAGTAGGGAAGGCCCCAGCAATACTGCGGGGCAGGCGCAAAGGCCTCAGGAAGTCATACCGAGTGGACCATAATTTTTTTGCGCCTGCCTGCCTACGGTAGGTAGGCCTATCGCAGGCAGGTCTTTGCGAGAGTAAAAAATCCGCAGCGGCGGCGTAGTAGGCCAAAAAGCTTCTTTCAAATCTTAGAACTCCAATGACTAATTTCTCGTTTGTAAATTACTTTTCCTTTCACTAAAAGTAATTTAAAAACTCCCAATCGAGTTAGTCACTTTTTTAACTCACTTTTTTAAACCCATGAAAGACGAACCTATTTTCTACCAGCCCAACGAGACTATTGATCCCATAGCCGTAAAAATTGATGAAGAAACCGTATGGCTTACCCAACTACAAATGGCAACTCTTTTCAATCAAACGAAGCAGAATATCAGTTTACATATCGTCAATTGCTTTAAAGAGAAGGAACTAGATCCAAATTCAGTTGTCAAGGATTCCTTGACAACTGCCAAAGATGGAAAGAGATACCCGACAAAATTCTACAACTTAGATGTTGTAATTTCAGTAGGGTACCGCGTAAAATCAGTTGAAGGTACCCGATTTCGTATTTGGGCTATTCGTGTGTTGAAGGACTACCTTCTCAAAGGTATTGCTATCAATACTCGGCTAGACCGCTTGGAAGATCGAATTGAGGCTATGGGATTACAAGTAAATAATGTAGAGTTGCAACTCAACTCGCATCAAATCCCAACTCAAGGTGTTTTTTTTGAAGGGCAAGTGTTTGATGCTTATGTCCTAATTTCAAATATCATTTGCAGTGCCAAAAAATCAATCGTCTTGATTGATAATTATTTAGACGTATCTGTGTTGCTTCAATTGAGTAAAAAGAAGGATAATGTGACGGTAACTCTTCTTACCAAAACGATAAGCAAACAGCTTCTCCTTGATGTAGAAAAGGCAAATGCACAATACCCGCTGATGCTGGTGAAGCAATTTAGTCAAAGCCATGACCGATTTTTAATCGTAGATCAAATGGAAATTTATCATTTAGGAGCATCGCTTAAAGACTTGGGTAAAAAATGGTTTGCTTTTTCTAAACTAGAGCCACGCTCTGTTCAGAGCCTCTTGTCCTCCATTTCAGCAGTGATTTGAAATGAATTGAAATAAAATTCCGCCTCAGTGGACAGGGACTGGCTCCAAGTCCGCCGCTGCGGACGGGACAGGTAGCAAAGGCCTCAGGTAGTTCAACCTAGTGGACTGGAATTTCTTTGCGTCTCTGCGCCTTTGCGCGATAAAAAATCCGCCGCGGCGGATGCGTCTCTGCGTCCTGCCCGCCGAGGTGGGCCTTTGCGAGAAGAAATCAATGAATCCCCCTCCCGCAATTCTGCGGGACAGGTATACCCTCTTGTCAAGGGGGAGTTGCCCCAATTGAGGCTCTGCGACCTACCGCAGGCAGGAATGTACAAAGTATCTAAGAATTAGAATCCTGCTCCATACTTGGTACTTTGTACTTGGTACTTCGTTCAGGTTCAGGAAACAAATTTCTAAGCTATACCAACTATGTACGGTTATTTTCCGTACAATTGTAAAAAGAATTAAAAAATGGAAACGCAATTAGTTAAAGATAAACGAATAGAATTACGACTTTCTGAAGCAGAGAAAGAGATTTTTCAAAAAGCGCAAGAATTAAGTGGGGAAAAGTCTTTGAGTAGTTTCGTGGTTAGAATCGTGAAAAAAGAAGCAGAAGCAATTGTAGCAAACCGCAATAAGGTATTGGCCTCCGAAAGAGACCGTGAGATTTTTTTTAATGCGGTGTTCGCTGAACTCGAGCCCAATCAAAATCTTCGGGAAGCAGCCAAAAGACATCAATTAAACAAAGGCTAAGGTGAGTATCCTACTGCTTGATGGGAATCAGGATCGATCCAACTTTGAATGTGAAGAGGAGTCATTAACCAAGTACCTTAAAACTCAAGCCAGCCAAGATGTCAAAAGAAAGCTTTCTGTTTGCTTTGTAAAAGTGGACAAGGCCAATCGCATCCTGGGCTATTATACCTTAGCTTCAGAAAGCCTTGGAAGAGATACGATTCCTGAAGCTTATCAAAATAAAGTGCCCACTTCATACAATGCTCCTGTTATCCTGTTGGGAAGGTTAGCCAGAACAATCCAAGCAAAGGGAACAGGAATAGGAGAAGAATTGCTGTTAGATGCTTTGGAACGAGCCTTTATACTCTCCAATGTAAGTATAGGAGCTATGGCAGTGGTAGTGGATCCAATCAGCACTAAGGCCATCCTGTTTTATGAAAAGTATGGATTTATCAAGCTTCCCGATAGCGGAAGAATGTTTTTACCGATGAAGGTGATCCAAAAGCTATTCTCGAATTAGTTAGGGGAGAGGCAAGAGTCAAGAAAAAAGTAGCAAGTAGTTGTACGAAGTACCAAGTACAATGTACAAAGTATCTTAAGAATTAGAATCCTGCTCAATACTTGGTACTTAGTACTTGGTACATGGTACAATTTTCTACTTCGTACTTCGCCTGCCCACCTGCCTGCGGAAGGCAGGCCGCGGTGGGTACTTCGTACTTTATCCCAATTAATTCAATCCTTGATAGATCGTCCTCCGCATCTCGTTGCCAAAGTAAAAACCATAAGGGTTTGGGGTGCCGACAGAGCCGACCTGGGTCATGAACACCGCCACAAGCTTCTTTTTGGGGTTCACAAAAAAGTGAGTAGAGTTGGCGCCTGACCAGAAATACTCCCCTTTGGAGAGGGGCTCCCGCTGTGCCGATTTTGGATCTTGTACCACCGCAAATCCCAATCCAAAGCCATGTCCCGGTTCCAGGTTTAGCGTTTTCAGTTCATCGGTCACGATGCCATTGCCTAGTCTTTCGAAAGTATCCTTACCATCCAAACGCTCCACACCCTGGCTATGGTCTTGAGTCATGAGGGCTACCGTCTCAGGTTTAAGGATCTGCTTGCCTTTCCAACTGCCTTGATTTAGGAGCATCTCCCCAAAGCGTAGGTAATCTGCCGTCGAAGTGAAAAGCGCATTTACACCCGCAAAGAGCGTGTTGCCTGTTGCTGTAGGCTGTCCCATCATGGTGCGCTTCAGCGTGCTGTCTGCAGCAAAAGCATAGACAGTTTGGATGCGCTTCTGCTGTGCCTCGTCCAGGTTGTAGCCGCTATTGTTCATTTCCAAGGGGGTAAATATGTGTTCCTGCAAGTAGACATCGAGTGTTTTGCCGGACAGCACCTCTACAAGTCTGCCCACCACATCGGGGGAGAAGGAGTAGTTCCACTTACGACCAGGATCGAAGGCCAGCGGCATTTTGGCAAGGGCGGAAGTGCGTTGCTCCAAGGTCTTCAGTTTGCCATTCAAGATAATGCCGTTCCACAGTTCCTTGTCGAAGGCAATAGGAGCAATGCCGTGGCTCATGCCTGAGGTATGGCTGAGCACCTGCCGAATGGTCATGGGCGAAGGGGCTGCATGGGTGCCGGAGGAGGAGCCGATGGTCGGGTCATTGACTACCTGCATCGCTGCAAACTCTGGGAGGTACTTGGAGATGGGCTCGTCCAATTGGAATTTGCCCTGATCGTACAGCGTCATCAAGGCCACCGATACGATGGGCTTGGTCATGGACTGGATAAAAAAGAGTTCGTCCCCTTGCATGGCAGCTGCAGCTTCCTTGTCTCGTAAGCCGTAGAACTGATCATATACTACCTTTCCGTCTTGGTACACCATGCCGTGTACACCGATGAGGCGTCCTTCAGCCACTTCTTTGGAGAGGTACTGGTCAAATTCCGCGAAGGAACTGTTGGTTGACTTTTGTTGCGCTTGGCTGCTGCCAAAAAAGACGAGGCTAAGGGTAAGGAGAATGAAAATCTTCTTCATGGTTGGAGGTGCTAGTTTTTGGGTGATTGCTTTCGAGAGAAATTTAATAAAAAGGATTGGATGTGGATTTGTTTTTGAAAATTCTTTACAAAATAGAAGGAACTGCGGGAGGGCTTAACCTGCATCTAAACCCCGTAGTAGTTAGAATTCAGGGTGAAACCTGTAATTTTGAACTTCGAAATGAAAAAATTACACTTCCCAGGATTAAATGGGCTTCGGTTTATTGCTGCAGTCCTGGTGATCATTGACCATACGGAGCTATTTAAAAGTTACTTGGGGATGCCTACCCTCTGGGCCAATAGCTATTCTGCCTATTTGGGAGCATTTGGGGTGAGTATTTTTTTCGTCTTGAGTGGGTTTCTAATCACCTATTTGCTACTGGAGGAGCAGAAAGAAGGTCCCATCCAGATCAAGCACTTTTACTTCCGTCGGATCTTGCGGATCTGGCCGCTATATTACTTGTTGGTCCTTCTTGGCTTTTTTGTGGCGCCACACTTGGACTTCCTTCAGGTTCCAAACTATTCCACGGAAATGGGTGAATCCCTCGAAAGACTCCTCTTATTTACGGGTTTAGCTGCCAATGTGGCCTTTGTCTATTTCCCCACCGTAGCCTTCGCCAATATCCTCTGGTCTGTGGCCGTCGAAGAGCAGTTTTACCTCTTTTGGCCACATGTAATTAAGATCAAACAAAAGTTATTCTGGATCATGCTTCTCCTGCTTGCGGGCTATCTTTCCCTTAAGTTGTATGCGGGTCATCTGGATCGACAGCTTGAATTATTGGTAATTCGAACCCGCTTTTCTGCCATGATTATAGGAGGAATGGGGGCCTATCTCGTCTTCACGAAGCATGCTATGATCCGTTATCTCTATGCCCAAATGACACAGGTACTCCTTTTGCTTGTGTTTGGGCTGTTGCTTCTCGATCGGGTAGACTTCAAGTCTTTGGCATTGTTTCAGGACGAGTTTTTGTCCTTTGTTGTGTGTGGGCTGATCTTGAATATCGCCACCAACCCGAATTCCATCCTTAAGCTGGAGCATCCCGTACTGAACTATTTTGGAAAAATCTCCTACGGGCTCTACGTTTACCATTTGTTTGCAGTGGTGATTGTACTGAAGGCCTTGCCCGAAGTACTTCCTCTTCAGGACTGGTCCCCATGGATTTCTTATCCGCTAAGCTTGGGATTGATTTTACTCCTAACCACGGGCATTAGCCATCTTTCCTACAAGTACTTTGAAAGCTATTTTTTGCGGAAAAAAGTTCGCTTTTCTAAAGTGTTGAGTGGAGATATGGTAGAGGAAAAATAGAAACCTGTCCATCACGGCGGACAAGAGGTGGACCACAATTTCCTTGCGCCCCGCAATTCTGCGGGGCAGGCTTAGCGAGAGTAAAAAAAAGTATTTGGCGCGCAAAGTAGGGAAGACGCAAAGGCCTCCGGCTAGCAAGAAGTCCAGAGGCTAAAGCAATTTCTTTGCGCCTGCCTACCGCAGGCAGGGCTCTGCGTCTTTGCGAGAATATAAAAGAAAAAAATAAGTCTCCCCGCAATTCTGCGGGGCAGGCTGCAAAGTAGGGAAGCCGCAAAGGAGGGAAGCCTGTCCGCCGCGGCGGACCAGCGATTCTACGGGGCAGGTTGCAAAGGCCTCCGGAAGTCAAACCGAGTACATCACAATTTCTTTGCGGCTCTGCGTCTTTGCGAGAATATAAAAGAAAAAAATAGCTCGCAAAGGAGGGAAGCCGCAAAGGAGGGAAGCTTGTCCGCCTGTCCGCCGCGGCGGACAGGCCGCGGTGGGTCTTTGCGAGAAGAAAAAAATACGCAGCGGCGGGTAAGTTGGCTGCTACTCCATACTTAGTTCTTGGTACTTTGTACTTCATTCTTTGTCCAATCCCCTCAATCCTAATCTTCACTCAGCATGGATTAAACACCTCAGGTTTAGTGGTGTAGGTCAAGTATTTTTAATTTTTTTCATTAAAAAAATTTAGTTAATTACACGAGTTTAGTTTGAAAAGCCTCCGCATTAAGTTTATAGCTAGTTGTCTGAACAAAAGCACATTTCAAAGCCAGAAGAAGTTAAAAAAACGAATTCTGGTAATGCACTAAAGGAAGTGTCCACTTCTTCCCAAGAGGCTACCTATGGAGTTGCTCCTGGGGAAATGGCTTTTTCAAGTTTACAGTCCACTGCCGACAGAAGTTCCCGTTCCAATGGGATCACACAGTTGCAAGAAAAGGCAAACCAATCCAAGGGCATCTTCCAATTGCAAGCGAAGGCAGACTCCCGTTCCACTCGTGTAACAGAGCCGATTCAAACAAAGGCTAGCGATACAGCAACCACGCAATTGAAAGGGGATGAAAAAAAGAGTGGTCGTAGCTTTCTTAGCACTATAAAAGGAATTTTTGGTTATGGTGATAAAAAAGAAGAACAAAGCGAGTCTAAATCAACAGAAAAAGTAAGTGTTGGTCTGGCTTCAAAAGTGCAAGATCCACAACCTACTGAAACTCCTAAAGGGGTAAAGGGGGGGCAGGTTTCAATTCCTAACTCAGATGACCCCAAAGCGGTAGAAAAGCTTAGATCCGAAATTAGAGACCAAAAAACAAAGATTGATGGATGTAA
>CANGZP010000119.1 GCA_947458475.1 Cyclobacteriaceae bacterium
AATGTACTCTCTGCGCACGGAACAGTTAGTCGGGGGGTTTGCGATACAAATGCCAAAGGGCAGCTCATCGGCATGACCGAGCGCACTTCCATCGCCCAAGAAGGGGATAAAATCCTCAGTCGGGGGGAAGGGGAAGCCTTGGAAATTGCTCCAAATACTCCTGTAAGTATGAATTTCTGGGGATTTCATCCTTCCGTGTTTCAAGAAATTGAAGGGATGTGGGAGGAGTTCCTGCCAGCCAATCTAGGCAACTTGAAGTCGGAATTTTACATTCCTACCGTGGCGAATAACTTGATTCAAGATAATAAAGCAGCTTTTGAAATTCTCCCAGGCGGTAAAACCTGGTTTGGGGTGACCTACACCGAAGATCGTCCCGTAGTGATCGAGGCTTTGCAGCAGCTCCACCAGCAAGGAGAATATCCAACTACTTTGTGGTAAACTAAAAAGGGGCCGAAGCCCCTTTTTTTGTAGGTATTCCCGTGTAAACAAGCCAGGAGGAGGGTTCGTGTTAAAATTTGATGGAAAGCTCGAGTCGTCCACCAAAACCAAGTTCAATGATTTTTTGAAGTGTCGAAATTCGGGCTTCTTTTATATCGTTCTCGATTTTTGAGATGTAGGATTTTGTTGTCCCTACTTTTTCTGCTAGCTGCTCCTGAGTCATGCCCAACTCGACACGAGTGTGCTGAATCAAGGCGCCAATTTTAAATGCTTCATAACCGGACTCAAGTTCGTCACGTGCTATTGTCCCACGTTTGCCGTAGTTTTTTTCTTTAAACTCTTCAAGAGTTGTCAAGTTTGTGGTTGTCGTTTCCATAGTCTGAAAATACTCAAGTTTCCTGAGAAAGCACCTGTCCATTTTCAAGATAAAAAAAAGCCACTTCGGCATCAAGGGCACTGAGAATCTCCTTTGAGCGCTCCGGCCGTGCATCGGTAATAAATAGCTGCCCAAAGTTGCCCTGAGACACCAGTTGCATCAGCATGCCGATTCGCTCCTCGTCCAACTTGTCAAAAATATCATCGAGCAGCAGCAAGGGTTTTTCCCCCTTGGCTTTTTCATATAGGGCAAACTGAGACAGCTTCAGTGCAATGATAAAAGACTTCTGCTGCCCTTGGCTACCCAATTTGCGCAAGGGATGCCCATCGATCTGAAACTCGAAATCATCCTTATGGATTCCTGCATTGCTGTTTTTGGTCACAAAGTCCTTTTGACGTAGCCGAAGGAAGAAGTCTGGAAAATCCGTACGCAAAGCTTCGGTTTCGTAGTGCAAGGCTACTTTTTCTCTACCCATCGAGAGCTTCTCATAATAGTGCTGGAGTAATGGAGCAATTTCTTCCAAAAGTGCTGCCCTTCGATTCGCAATGGACTGACTCAAGGAAATGATTTCCTCATCGTAGGTACTCAGCAAGGTGAGGTCACGTCTGCCTGTTTCCGCAAACTGCTTTAGCAGCGCATTGCGCTGCTTGAGAAAATGGTGGTAGCGGATCAGCTCCTCCAGGTAGGGATGATCCAACTGGGCGAGAAGGCCATCAAAAAATTTCCGCCGCCCCTCACTGCCTCCTTTGATTAGCTCGGTATCGTCGGGAGCGATTAAAACCAACGGGATTTTACCCACATGGTCGCTGACCTTGTCGACAGCCTTTCCGTTTTGGAAAATCTGTTTCTTTTTTCCCTGCTCCAAGGTGCAGCGAACTTCCAGTGGATTGGATTCCACTTTAAATTTTCCAATGAGTGTAAAGAATTCCTTTTCGTGTTGAACGCTTAGTGCATCGCTGCTTTGCAAGGCACTTTTGGTCAAGGAGAGGTAATGGATGCCGTCCAACACATTCGTTTTTCCGCTCCCATTCCTTCCCAACAGGCAATTGATCTGCGGGCTGAAGGTCAGTTTGCTGTGAAGGTGGTTTTTAAATTGAATGAGGTCTAGGGACTCCAAAATCATGTGAGCGGCGAATTATTTGCAAGTCATCCTAATTTTTAGGTCGGGATTGCTATATTTGAGGCCTAAAATAGCACATTTTGATCAGTACCCTATGGCAAAGAAAACTGCAGCGGCAAAGACCAAGGTAAACTACTCCAAAGAGACCTATGCTTTCTGGTACGAAAGCATGCTTTTGATGAGACGTTTTGAGGAAAAAGCAGGTCAATTGTATGGACAACAGAAGATCAGAGGATTTTGTCACTTATACATCGGCCAGGAGGCTTGTGCCTCTGGAGCAATCACTGCCTTGACCAAGGATGATAAGTGGATCACTGCTTACCGTTGCCATGCACACCCACTAGGCTTAGGCACAGATCCTGGAGCCATCATGGCCGAGCTATACGGCAAAGCCACTGGTACCACCAAAGGCAAAGGGGGGTCGATGCACATTTTTGACAAAGAACGAAATTTCATGGGAGGCCATGGCATCGTAGGAGCGCAAATTCCTATGGGCTTGGGCGTTGCCTTTGCAGAAAAATATGCAGGCACCAAAAATGTGTGCATTGCCAAAATGGGCGATGGCGCACTTCGTCAAGGAGCAGTTCACGAGGCGTTCAACTTGGCCATGCTCTACAAGAGCCCAGTGATTTTCGTAATCGAAAACAATGGCTATGCCATGGGAACTTCCGTTGCGCGTACCTCCAATGTAACTGAATTGTATAAAATCGGTGAGGCTTATGACATGCCTTCTTTCCCTGTGGATGGAATGAATGTGGAAGCCATTCATGAGGCGGTTGCTGAGGCAGCTGCAAGAGCGCGTAGAGGAGATGGCCCAACGCTTTTGGAATTTAGAACCTACCGATTTAAAGGACACTCCATGTCCGACCCTCAAAAATACCGCAGCAAGGAAGAAGTAGAAGAATACAAGCAGCGCGACCCAATCGAGCAGGTGCTGGCTACCATTCGTGAAAACGAACTGCTTAGCGAAGCAGAAATTGAAGCAATCAATAAAAAAGTAAAAACCCAAGTAGAGGATGCAGTGAAGTTTGCTGAGGAGTCTCCTTGGCCAGATGGTATGGATGCCTTCAAGGACGTATACGTTCAGGAGGACTATCCTTTCGTCATGGAATAAGTATCCGAAAGGCATCCACAGGGCACGGCTTGTGTAATTGATAAAAACCGTATATTTGCGACCGAAAATTCAGCAACATGGCTAAGAAAGAAACTAAAAAATCAGAGCAAAACGAACTAATCGAAAACCCAGAGGTGATCGCAGAGAAGCTAGTTCCAGGCGAGGATTTTTTGAAAAGTAATGGTAAAATATTGGCAGGTATCCTTGCGGTAGCTGTAGTATTGATTGGTGGCGTTTTGTTTTTCCAATACAATACGCAACAACAAAACGAAAAGGCGCAGGCAGAGATGTTCCAGGCAGTCTATTTCTTTGAGCAGGATAGCGTAGACTTTGCACTCAATGGAGATGGCATCAACAAGGGTTTTTTGACTATCATTGAAGACTACCCTCGTACGGAAGCGGCCAACTTGTCGCATTTCTATACTGGTTCCATTTACCTTTCCCAAAAGAAATTTGAAGATGCGTTGACGCACCTGGAAGAATTTTCTTCAGACGATTACTTGGTTCAGGCCAAGGCTTATTCCTTGATCGGTGATGCAAACCTAGAACTTGGTAAAACTGAAGAAGCAATCGCACAGTATACTAAGGCCGCTCGTACGAACGAAAACAAGTTTATGTCTCCAAAATACCTCGCCAAGCTAGCAGTAGCTCAGGAAGAAGCGGGTAAAGTAGAAGATGCCATCAAGACCTACACCGAAATCGAAGAGAAATACTACGAGTCTTTTGAATTTGCTGCAGCACGAAAACATAAAGCACGCTTGGAAGGCCTTGCCGCTAAGTAATGCTTTGTAAATGCATACTAGAAGAGTAAGGCGCTTGGTGTCTTACTCTTTTTTGTTTTAACTCCCTACTACCCCATCTTTTCTTATGGCCAGTTCCCAAAAAAATCTCAGCGATTACAGCTCCACGAACTTAACTGACGTCTCCAAAAAGCGATTCGCGATTGTGGTATCCGAATGGAATGCGGAGGTGACCGAGTCCTTGTATTCTGGAGCCTATGAAACCTTGGTTCAGCATGGTGTCAATCCCAAGAACATTGTTCGCAAGCAAGTGCCAGGATCCTTCGAGCTTACCCTAGCCGCACAGTGGTGTGCACAGGATGAGCAGATTGATGCAGTGATTTGCCTAGGATGTGTGATTCAGGGGGAAACCCGTCACTTTGATTTTATTTGCGATGCCGTAGCGCATGGCATCACACAGGTAAGTTTGAAATACAACAAACCGGTCATCTTCGGTGTGCTCACCCCAAATACCCAGCAGCAAGCCCTAGACCGTGCAGGAGGAAAGCATGGCAACAAAGGTGATGAGGCTGCGATTACGGCCATTAAAATGCTTGGATTCTAACCTATTTAGCTGATTAACGCGTGAAAATAATGAAGTTTGGAGGGACCTCCGTAGGTCGTCCCGAACGGATGCATCAAGTAAAGGACTTGATCACTCGAAGTACTGAACCCACACTAGTGGTCCTCTCTGCCCTTTCTGGCACCACAAATGCCCTAGTAGGTATCGGTGAAGCCTTGGCAGCTGCCAATAAAGTACTCGCTAAGGAGCGGATTGATAGCCTGCACGCCCATTATTTGAACTTTTACCCTGAACTTTTGAAAAGCCCTGCTGCAAGAGTCAAAGCAGAGGACATTCTAAAAGAGCATTTTGAGTTTCTCAACATCCTACTCAAAATCTCATTCAACGAGGCAATTCAACGGGATATTTTGGCTCAAGGGGAACTGCTATCCACCAAACTTTTTCATACGCTTCTCGAGGAACTCGAAATACCTGCAGTGCTGTTGCCTGCACTAGATTTCATGAGCATCGACGAGAATTCGGAACCGGAGTTGGGTAAAATTTCGGAGCGATTGAAAGCGATACTTGCCCAATACCCAGATCAGCAGCTTTTCATCACCCAGGGCTATATCTGTAAAAACCACCGCAACGAGGTAGACAACCTGAAGCGTGGAGGAAGCGATTATACGGCTTCCCTAGTAGCGGCAGCTGTTCAGGCTTCGGTGTGTGAGATTTGGACCGACATTGATGGCATGCACAATAACGATCCCCGCGTCGTGGACCGTACGCGTCCTATCGCAGAGCTTTCCTTCGATGAGGCCGCCGAGTTGGCCTACTTTGGGGCTAAAATTCTGCACCCCGCCTCCATCTGGCCGGCACAACTGCATAATGTACCTGTACGACTTCTGAACACCATGGACCCCACTGCGGCAGGCACCCTGATCAAGGCAGAAGTAGCCGAAACAGGGGTGAAAGCCATTGCTGCCAAGGATGGCATTACTGCCATCAACATTAAATCCAGTCGCATGCTCTTGGCGTATGGATTTTTGAGACGGATTTTTGAAGTCTTCGAATCCTTTAAGACTCCAATCGACATGATCACTACCTCTGAGGTGGCGGTTTCGGTGACGATCGATGACTTGAGTCATTTAGATCAAATTGTAGAGGAGTTACGCCGCTTTGGTACAGTGGAGGTGGACTCCAATCAAGCTATCGTGTGTGTGGTAGGAAATCAAGTTGCCGAAACGAAAGGGGCGATTCAATCTGTCATGGATGCCTTGGTAGATATTCCTGTTCGAATGGTATCCTTTGGAGGAAGTAAGCACAATGTATCCATCCTGATCGATGCACAATACAAAGTGCAGGCCTTAAAAAACCTCAATGAGGGGGTATTTACTTGGTAATTTAAATCGTACGATGACCTCTCCCAAGCCTGGATTTCTGCAACGTCTTCAAAGCAAATGGCAACTGAAAAGTTTGACCCAAGTGCTATTGGTTTTGCTTGTATTTGCCTGTACAGGGACAACCATTTTGTTGATCAAAAACCCGCTCCTTGCTTTTTTTGGGATTGAAAGAGGGGGTGATCAAGGGGTACGAAATACCATTGCCTATTTGCTGCTCGTGTTGCCTTTATACCAAATTATGCTTTTGGTGTATGGCTTTATTTTTGGGCAGTTTCGATTTTTTTGGGAAAAGGAGAAGCAACTAGTGCAGCGAATAGGAAGGCTTTTCAGGGGTAAGAAAAAATAAGTCAAGACTCCTAACTGATCCGGCTCCAGTTGACGGCCGTGTTTTTTTGTGCTCGCACCTGTCTTAGGATGGCGAAGTGTTCTGGGCGCTCCAAAGTAGGATCTGCAGCCAATACCTGTTGTGCCGCATCTCGTGCCAAAGTCAATAGCGGAGCATCTTTACTTAAGTCTGCAATCAACAGGTCGGTAATGCCACTCTGCTGGGTGCCCATCAAGTCGCCCGGTCCGCGAAGCCTCAGGTCCACGTCGGCGATTTCAAATCCATCGTTGGTCCTGACCATCGTATCCAAGCGAACCCGGGAATCGCGGCTGAGCTCCATCTTGCTCATCAAGATGCAGTAACTCTGTTCGGCACCTCGTCCCACTCTTCCGCGAAGTTGATGGAGTTGAGAAAGGCCAAATCGCTCTGCATTTTCAATGATCATTACCGAGGCGTTGGGCACATTGACACCTACTTCAATTACCGTAGTGGCCACCATGATTTTGGTTTCCCCTTTTACAAAGCGCTGCATCTCGTAGTCCTTGGCATCGGCTTTCATACCCCCATGGACGATACTCAAGGGTACCTGCGGAAAAGCCCGAGCAATGCTTTCGTAGCCATCCATCAGATTTTTTAGGTCCAGGCTTTGGGACTCTTCGATCAAAGGATAGACGATGTATACTTGTCTGCCTTTCTTGAT